>NZ_JAQQXP010000002.1:312531-625062 GCF_028595265.1 Alteromonas gilva
TCTTCAGGAAATGCCATGGAACTGAAAAACTCGGCGGATATCGATAGCTACAACGACTTAGCTAAACGCGCCCATCCGGGCCTGATTTTCGATAAAATTTTTCCAGTATCTATATCAATACATGATAAACAGGGCAAAGTTAACAACCGAAGTGAAAAAGGCGTTCTTTTTAACGCGCTTGCGGATGCGAACTCCAACGCAGAAGTATTCAATAATGAATTACTGATTTTGCCGGCTTCACTCAAGCAGGCGTTGCAAGCAAAACCCTCGAAACTTGATAATAGCAGTGCTACAGGCGATGCGATAAAACGCCAGGTAAAACTTGTTAACTCTTTGCGGGGAAAAACATTTCAGGTGAAATCCAATTGGCGGTTTATCACAGGCACGGGAAATGCACATCGCTCAGAATTAGGTATGACTTTTCATCATCAATTAGGCGCGCCCTACTTGCCGGGTTCTGGTGTAAAAGGGATGCTGCGCGCCTACCTGGAAACACTGGCAGAAGAGTTCGAAGATGAAGATAGTAATGAGTTATTTTCATTAATAGACAAAGTGTTTGGTAAAGCAAATAGCGACAGTGATGACACGCAACCAGGGTGTGTGTGTTTCTTTGACGCACTACCTACGAAACGTCCTAAATTATGCGTGGACGTAATGACACCGCACTTTGATAAATGGTACGAAAAGGGCGGAAATGAAACTCACGCACTTTCCAATACACCTAATGAATGGAGTGATCCTCTTCCAGTACAATTTTTGTCAGTGAGCGATATTACGTTACAGTTTGCTATTGCACCTTCCCCAAATACGACTGAACAGGTGTCTGATGATGAACTTGTGTTTTTAGTTGAGATGCTCAAAATGGCTTTGTCAGAGTATGGTGCAGGCGCTAAATCATCTGTCGGGTATGGTTTTTTTGAGGCTTGCAGTATTTAACCGTTTTAGAAAAGTTAAATTATTTTGCCTGCAAATGATTCAGTTCTTTAGCTCGTTATAAAGCTCGATGTATTCCCTGGCCATCGCTGCTGTAGAGAAGTGAGTGCTGACATGGTCATATAAATTCTGGCCGTATTGTTGGCGTAATTCAGCTGAATTAAGCGCATTAGCAATCGTATCGCCCAGGAGTTGCGAATTCCCTGCCGGTGTTAACCAGCCGGTTTGCCGATCAATAATAATCTCTGGAATACCACCCGACGGACTGGCAATCACGGGTACTTTGCAGGCTCCGGCTTGCAATAGTATTACGCCGAGCCCTTCGGCATGGGCCGGGTGTACCAGTAAGTCGATATTGGGCAGTATTTTAGCCACCTCGTTAGTGAACCCACATAATCGCACGTGTTGCTGTAGTCCTGCACGGTCTACCTGGCGCTGGTATTCAGAGTGCATCTTGCCTTTACCAAACAGTAAACACAGGGTGTTGGGGTGATGTTTTACAACCTCCTGCATGGCGCTAATTAGCTCGCTTTGCCCTTTACGGGTAATAAGCTGGGCAAAATTGGCAATCACCTTAACTCCGCTCGGAATATCAAATTTGTGGTAAAACCACGCTTTATCGGCACTATAGTTAAATTCAGCCAAATCAACCGCAGAATGAATGACCTGCTGATGCACCGTGGCCGGGCAGCGGGTTGAAACAACCTTTTTAACCCCTTCAGAAATACTGATCACCGCCTTGTACTGTGCATATTTAAACTTGCTCAGTGCGCCCTCAACATTATCAACCCGCCGCGTACACACTGCCGGAATATTGCAATTGCGCGCCACTAACGCGCCCCATACATCGGCGCCTCTGCGGCTGTGAGTGTGAAAAATGTCGGGCTTGTGGTTGCGGATAAGCGCTGAGAGTCGCCACACCAGGGAAATATCCGCTTCACCGGCGTAAGGCAGTGGTATCACGTTGCAACCCGGCAAATCGAGCCCGGCGATATCGCTGCCAGCGGCGCACACCAGCAGTTGCTCGGCGTTACTTTGCTGATGAATAGCGTTGATCAGGTATTCAACCTGTTTGGCCCCACCATATAAATGGCGGCCCAGTTCCAGGTGTAAAATACGCATTAGCGCAGAAGCTCCGTGGCAGTGTGGATTACACGTTGGGGCGTTAATTGTTGCATGCAGTCGTACCTGCCATGGCATACCGGATGACGTTTACATGGTGCGCATGCCATTTCGGTATACAGCACTCGGGTGGTGGTAGTGTGAGTCCGGGTGTAGGGGCGGGTAGAGCCAAACAACGCGACAGCCGGGCGGTTAAGTGCAATAGCCATATGGGTCAGGCCGGTATCCACGCCAACTAAAAGGCGGGAGCGTTCAATCGCGGCGGCACTGCCTGTCATACTCAACTGGCCAGCCAGGGCATAACAGCGGTCATAGTCACTACACAGCCGTTCTGCCTCGGCTTTATCCTGAGGCCCGCCAAGTATTACAACCGTGTACTCTTGCTCGAGAAATTGCTTAATAAGGCAATGCCAGTGGGCGTTCGTCCAGTGTTTTTGCGGACGGGTGGTATACGGCGCAATACTGATAACATTACCGTTAATGCCGTGCTTGCTGAATGCCTTGTCTACCTCATTGCGATCCTGCACGGTTAGCGGCATAACCAATGTATAAGGCATATCACTAAACCTCGCACCCAAGTAAACATATTCACTGCTGATTTGACTGGATAAAGGTTTGTTATGCGACTCGGTGAGCAGCCAGTGACTATACTCTTTGCTTTTAAAGCCGATGCGTTTGCGGGCACCGGTCAGCCACGCCAGCAGTGCGCTTTTTAGCAGGCCCTGGGCATCGATTACCAGGTCGAACCGGTACGCGCGAAGCTGCTTTCGAAAGGCGATTATCGACTTTACTAAGGTAACATAATGGCGCAGCCTGAGCAGTTGGCGCCAGTGTTGTTTTGGCCAGCATATAACCCCATTTACGTCGGGATGGTTTTCCACCAGCCCTTTATAGGGCGATTCCACCATCCAGATAAGCTGAATGTCAGTGGTAAAGTGCTTTTTTATAGTGGACGGCAGACCTGAGGCCATTACAATATCGCCCATTGCACTTAGCCTGATAATGAGCACGGCGGGTTTGGCACACGGTTCTGACATAATAACGTAAACTAACAGACTCTATACTTAGTTGACGCTATTTAAGCAGGCAAACACGACACTTTAATGACGACGCGGCGAGTTGTGAGGCAGTATGAGTAAACACGCGACAGATTATTCCCCTAAGTGGTACCAGGATGCCTTTCGTTGGTTCTATTCATTGCTGCTGGTACTGATTATCCCCTTTGCCTTTGTTAATTTGGTCCGGCGTGGCTCAACCCGCTCACAGGAGTACAACCGACGCCGTTTCGAGCGGTTTGGTTTTGTGGCTCACGCGCCCAAACCTGATGGCTATTTATTTCACTGTGTATCGGTAGGGGAAGTGGTGGCCGCCTCTGTGTTGATCAAGCGGATCATGGCTGAGCAACCCGAACGGCAAATTACGGTAACCACCACCACACCAACCGGTTCAGCGCGGGTGCGGTCAATTTTTGGTGATACCGTGCACCATTTTTACTTACCCTACGATTTACATATGGCCATGGCTGGCATGCTAAAGCGCATTGAGCCCAGGGCTGTATTCATTACCGAAGTAGAGCTCTGGCCCAACTTTATTCATGCCTGCTGGAAACGTGATATTCCGGTGATGGTGGTGAATGCGCGCATGACCGACCGCTCAGCCAGTCGTTACCATAAATTCCCCATACTGTTTGAGCCGATGCTATGTAAACTCAGCCATGTTTGCGCACAGGGCGAACGGGACTATGCTAACTACCGGTTTTTGGGGATGCCAGAGACTAAGCTTACACTCACTAACAACATTAAGTTTGATCAGGCCTCAGCACAGGGTTCAGCGCCGACTGGATTCCTGCAGTTAGAGCACAGCCAACGCAAAATTGTGGTTGCTGGCAGCACCCACGATCCAGAGGAAACGCTGTTGTTAGGCGCTTATCAGACACTTAAACGGCAGCATCCGACATTGTTGCTGGTGCTCGTGCCTCGCCACCCTGAGCGCTTCGAGCAGGTAGCACGGCTGATCGGTAAAACGGGGCTTTCCTTTACTCAAAGTGCGCAGGCGAACGAGGTGAGCAGCAATTGTGATGTGTTACTGGTAAATGAGATGGGTAAACTCAACGCCGTGTATTCAGTGGCCGATATGGCATTTGTCGGCGGCAGTATAGCCGATCGTGGCGGTCACAATGCCCTCGAGCCTGCGGCCTATAAACTGCCGGTAATCATGGGGCCGAATACCTATAATAACCCGGTGATTTGTGCCAGGTTAGCAGAGGCCGGTGCGTTGCACATTGTTGATAGCCAGCAAGCCATAGAAGCATTACTGGGTAATTGGCTAACCAACCCCCAGGCGGCGCGAACCGCGGGTGATGCCGGGTTCCACGAACTCAGCAAAAACAGTGGGGCACTGAATAAAACCATGAACGTTATAAACCGGCTGTAAGGGCTTTTAAGCGATACCCTCCTGACGCTGAATCAAAATGGTGCATGGCGATATAAATGTGCGCCATAATGGGCAATCGCGACTTTTCATTGTTAATGGATTTGTAAAATAGTATACGAAAATCGTTTATAAACAGGGTTTTAAAATTTCTGCTGCAGTTGGCCTGTTGTTTGCTTAGTTAGACGCGACGTTGTAATTGAGTATAACAATAATAATTACGGTTGCACCTAACGGCCACTTGATTCCTCGTTTTCCAGGGAGAGGCGCCCTGTCAGTGACAGGGCGCTGTTTTTGTTAGTTTTCTGCTGCACCCGCGACTTTTTCTTCATCCAGCATTTCCGGTTCCACCAAACTAATCACCTTGCTTCCTGCATGGGGGATGGTTTCATCAGAGCTTAGCATCACGTGCATGTGATTATTCTCATCAATACACATCAGCGGCGTGGCTTTATCGCCATACTTACGCATGTAATCTTTAAAGGTAAATTGCGGTGTCAGAGGCGTGGTTTTGATTTGTGCGCCTCTGTTTACCGCGCTGGCGAGAAAGCCATAGGTGACACCCTCATCAAACAGCGAGAGCTTTTTTGCGTAATCCTTTGACACCTGATGGCTTGGCCGGGTTGAGAGCTCGTTGCTGGTCAACCCCCACACCTTGTCCTTGCCCAGGGTGTGTTCAAAATGATAGCCCACCATGGGGTTTAATTGCTTGTAGGGCGACAACAGCAGTACCGTGCCTATGCTGTTTAGCTCTAAGTGTATGGCCGCATGTTCAGACATAGGGTTGCCAAAGTAGACTGGAATGTCCTGCATTCTCGCTTCCCGGATTGCGTCCCAGTTGGTGTCGGCTACCCGCACCGATACATCATGACGAATGAGCTCTTTAGCCAGCATACGGCTAAACTGACTGGCACCAAATAACAAAAATCCATTGGGCACGGGCGCGCGGACTTTGAGTAATGCCGCGACTGACTTCGCGGTTAATCCCTGCACCACAACGGTAGCAATAATCACCAGAAATACCAGTGGTACCATAATCTCTACGCCGTCGTAGCCGAGCTCCTCCAGTTTTAGCGAAAATAGCGCTGATACCGCAGCAGCGACGATTCCCCGCGGCGCCAACCAGCTCAGTAAGGCAAGTTCGCGAAGGTTTAAGTTGGTTCCGATAGACGATATAAAAACGGCCAACGGGCGGGCAACAAACATAATCGATACCAGCACTATCGCAGCGGCCCAACCCACATCAATCACCGCGCCAAGATCCAACCGTGTCGCCAGTAATATAAACAGACCAGAAATGAGCAGTACGCTGAGGGTCTCTTTAAACTCCAGAATATCTGATACATCGACATTGCGCATGTTTGTCAGCATAAAGCCAGCTACGGTAACCGTTAACAGGCCGGATTCGTGAGCGAAATAGTTAGAACCGGCAAAGGCCGCCAGGATAATGGTTAACACGGCAGTGTTGCGTAAATAATGCGGCACCAGGTTGTGCCGCAGTGTGACGCC
This sequence comes from Alteromonas gilva, assembly GCF_028595265.1. Lineage (NCBI taxonomy): Bacteria > Pseudomonadati > Pseudomonadota > Gammaproteobacteria > Alteromonadales > Alteromonadaceae > Alteromonas > Alteromonas gilva. The sequence goes on from NZ_JAQQXP010000002.1 coordinate 318,526, forward strand.
AAGAAAATAGCCCACGGCCAGACCAAAACCTAAGCCGATACCAATGGTTTTACCAAAGGCGAATAAGGTGTTAGACATGGCGCTTTGCGATGAAACAATATATTCGTATACCAATACGGCCAGCAATGCCCCGATAGGATCAATGATGATACCTTCCCAGCGCAAAATGTTGCCCAGGTTTGTTGTGGGCCGCACGGTTCTTAACATAGGAACAATCACGGTGGGGCCTGTCACGGTAACGATTGCACCAAATAAAAAAGCCAGCTGCCAGGAAATATCCAGCGCATAATGGGCAACAGTGGCCGCGATGAGTCCGGTAACCAGAACGCCCACGGTACAGAGGTTACGAACCATGTTGCCATGACCTGCTATGTCCTGATACTTAAGCGTTAACGCGCCCTCAAATAAAATGATGGCAACGGATAAGGAAACGATAGGGAAAAGCAGATCGCCAAATAATGAATCGGCGTCGAGCACGTTAAACACCGGACCAACTAAAATCCCTACAACCAGTAGCGGTAAAATGGCGGGTAAACGGATCTTGTAAGCGAGGTATTGGCAGCTTATGGAGAGTAACCCAACGGAAACAAGAGCAATGGTGGGATCTGACACTAGCACTTCCTTATTAGTTTGGCGGACTATTCCGGTAAGAACATTAATTCTGGTTCAAACCAATTATGTACGCTGAAGTCGTCAATATTGTTCATATCAACAACGAGCGTTATTTTTTGAGTCTGTATCTGTTATAACATGGTTACGCTGAATAACTAATAATGATAGCGTGAGTTAGTGGTATTGTAAGCTTCGTCATTCTCCCGCGTTAAAGGCTAAGTTACACTTTTTGGGCCCGCGGCTTTATTGTTTTCAATTGCTGTTTTTCTCACAAGGAAGTCAATGTTTTATCAATACAAGGTAGTCTCAATGACTCAACTCATCTCCACGATAGGTAAACTTATCCTGCTTTTTCCGGCGCTATGCCTGCTTTCTTGCAGCGCTGCGGCGCTTTCGCCTACCGACACTGCAGAGGTGCTGGCTGAATATGAATTAGCACCTCAGCTCAGCGAAACATCCGGCTTGTTTTGTAATCAAAACGGTCAGTTTACGATTAACGACTCTGGTAATGAGCCGGTGATTTATCAGCTTGATCAACAGGGCGGTGTCACCCGGCAACATGAATTATCGGTGTTAAACAGAGACTGGGAGGCCATCACCGGTGACCAGGACTACCTGTATATCGGTGACTTTGGTAATAATCGGGGCAAGCGGAAGTGGCTGCAAATTTATAAGGTTGCTTACGATAAGTGGTCAGAAACCGCAAAGCTTGTATTTGGTTATAGCGATAATGTCGTTGCTGAAAATATCATGTATGAGCATGACTTTGACGCTGAGGCGATGGTGGCAAGAGAAGATAAGCTCGTTTTATTTTCAAAAAGCTGGCAAACCCAGGTGCTAAAGGTTTATCACATTGATAAAAACGAGAAAAAACAGTTGCTGTCGCAACCGGCCAGTGAAGTTGGTGGACTACCCGGTGTGATAACCGGCGCCGACTGGGATAGTGCTAACCGGCAATACGTATTGGTTGGCTACGGCACCGGCTTATTTGGTATTACTCACCCTTTTATCGCAACTTTGTCAGAGACTTACGAGCTACAGCGTGTTGTTAAGCTGGTAGGGTATGGACAGGTAGAAGGTATATGCGCAATGCCCGATAACGAACTGTGGCTGACTCAGGAAGGCTCTTCACTGGCAGCGGCCAGGTTAATTAAGCTTAAGTTGCTCAATTCAGACAGCGCCGGTAATAAGACCTCTGCTAACCACTAACCTGCGCGGGTGTTGTTCTCTAACCTCACAAGCAAGGAGGTTAGAGAACGTGGGTATTTAATGACCCTTTAGTTATCTTCTGAAGTTACCGGGAAACCGCGGTCACGCATCAGCGCTTCAACGTTTGCGTCGCGACCACGGAACTTACGATACGCTTCGGCTGGGTCCATGGCATTTCGTACCGAGAACAGGTATTTCACCAATCGCTCCGAAACTTCTTCGTCATAAAAACCACCGGGTGCATTTTCAAAGGCTTCGGCGGCATCGGCAGTAAGCACTTCTGCCCACATGTAGCCGTAATAACCTGCCGAATAACCTTCACCAGAGAAAATGTGCCCAAAGTGCGGGGTGCGATGGCGCATTACAATTTCTTCAGGCATACCCAGCGCCTTGAGTTGTTCACGCTCAAAAGTATCAGGCTCAATGTTGGCTGGATCGGTGGTGTGATACAGCAAGTCCATAATGGCTGACGCCATATACTCGGTGGTTTTAAAACCTTCATTAAATGTTGAGGCCTTTTTGATTTTGGCAATCAGGCTAGCCGGGATTGGCTCACCGGTTTCATAATGCACAAGGTATTGGTTAATCACTTCATCAGTGGTTAGCCAGCGCTCCAGTAATTGCGACTGAAACTCCGTATAGTCTCTAACACCTGAGTGAGAGGTTGGATATTTAACCGACGCTGAAAGGAAGTGCAGTGCATGGCCAAACTCGTGGAAATACGTCTCCGCATCATCCCAGGATATTAGCGTAGGTTCACCGTCCGGGCCTTTCACAAAGTTAGAGTTATTTGACGACAACACATTCTTGTCACCGTCAAAAGTGGTATGGCTGCGATAGGTGGTGGCCCAGGCGCCGGAACGTTTGCCTTGTCGGGCGAAAGGATCGAGGTACCACAAACCTATCAACTCACCGGAATCTTTATCGGCCACTTCCCACACTTTCACGTCAGGGTGGAACACAGGCACACTGCCAGCCGGCACGGGTGTAAAGTCGAAGTTGAACAAACGCCCGGCAACATAGAACATGGCTTCGCGCAGCTTATCTAACTGCAGGTATTGCTTAACTTCATTGGAGTCCAGGTCATACTTGGCAATGCGCACCTTCTCGGCATAATAGCGGTAATCCCAGGGCTTAATAGTAATATCATCACCCAGCCCATCGGCAATGGCCTGCATATCCGCCACTTCTTCTTCTACCCGGGCCAGCGCCGCCGGCCAGACCTTCATCATTAAGTCCATGGCGTTTTCGGGATTTTTGGCCATGCGGTCTTCTAAGCGCCACTGGGCGTAGTTGTCATAACCCAACAACTTAATGCGTTCATGGCGCAAGGTAAGAATTTGCTTAATGATGGCGTTATTGTCAAACTCATCACCATTGTCGCCACGGCCGTAATACGTGCGCCACACGGTTTCACGCAGATCCCGGTGGGTTGAATAAGTTAAAAACGGGTCCATCGACGAGCGCGTGTTGGTAATCGCGTACTGGCCTTCTTTCCCACGCTGCGCGGCTGCAGCAGCAGCGGCCTTTACAAAAGTATCCGGCAGACCATCGAGCTGGTCTTTACTAATGTAAGTGACGTAGTTCTCTTCATCGGCCAGGACGTTATTGGAGAACTGCGTGTGCAAGCTGGCCAGTTCTTTGTTGATTTCGGCGTAACGGGCTTTTGCTTCACCTTCAAGGGTGGCGCCATTGCGCGCAAAACTATTATAAATCAACCAGGTTATACGCTGCTCTTCAGCAGTCAGCGTTGCCAGTTCATCACTTTCGTAAACGGCTTTAATACGCTCAAATAATTGCGTGTTTTGATTTATCTGGGAGCGATAGGCAGATAATTTCGGGCTCAATTCACGTTGAATATCGCGAAATTCCGGGCTCGATACATTGGAGCTCCAGATACCATAATAGGTATAGACCCGGCCAATGGTGTCGCCTGCCTTTTCGTAGGCAACAATGGTATTGGCAAAGGTGGGGGCTTCTTCATTGGTGGCGATCGCGTCAATTTCGCGTAAGTGTTCTGCCATTGCGGCTTCCATGGCTGGCATTAATAGTTCCAGTTGCATGGACTCAAAAGCCGGAACGCCGCCATAAGGCCCTTTGAAAGGCTCAAGTAAAACGTTGTCAGAGGTGGGCGCTACAGCTGCTGGCTGTGGGGTCGGTTCGGTCGCAGTCGGTGCTTCACTGCAGCCTGCCAACGCCAGCACTATGGCTGACGCAGTCAGGGTTTTTTTTATAGTTAGCATAGAGTTTCCTGTCGTTTATCGATATTTTATAAGCCAAAGTAAGTTTACGCAGCAACACCAACCAGCAAAAGGTTGCTGGTCGGTCAGAATTATCCACAGAACGCGTATGTAGCGGTGGCTCTCAGATTAGGCGAAAACCACGGTCTTGTTCTGATGAATGATAACCCGGTCTTCCAGGTGACAACGTACGCCGTTGGCCAGTGCGTTTACTTCGCAGTCTTTACCTTTACGTACCATGTCGGCCACTGTATCACTATGGCTGATGCGTTTTACGCTCTGTTCAATGATGGGACCTTCATCAAGATCGCTGGTCACATAATGACAGGTTGCGCCAATTAACTTTACACCGCGATCGTAGGCTTGTTGGTAGGGGCGTGCACCGGCAAAAGAAGGTAAAAAGCTATGGTGAATATTGATAGCCTGCCCGGCCAGCTTGCGGCACAGTGCATCAGGCAGAATTTGCATAAAGCGGGCGAGTACCGTGAGATCGATGGCATACTCATCAAGCAGTACTTCAATTTGTTTAAACGCGTTCTCCTTGCCGAGACTCTTAAAATCCACCCAGTGGAACGGCACCTTATACCAGTCGGCAAACTGTTTCATTTGTGGGTGGTTGCCGATAATACAGGGAATATCGCACTTTAACTCGCCAGTATGCCAGCGATGCAAAATGTCGACTAAACAATGGGACTCGACGCTGGTTAACAAGGCTACCCGTCGACGTTGGTTAGAATCGGTGAGTTTCCATTGCATTTGAAATTCGTTAGCCAGCGGTGTGAACGCCTCGAGAAAGTGCTCGTAGGAAAGGGTCAGCGAATCGGTGCTAATCTCATGACGCATAAAGAAACGCCCGGTTTGAACATCGGTATGGTGGCTGGCTTCCAGGATAGAGGCTTTGTGATCAGCTAAGAACTGAGCAACACCGGCGACCAGACCTACCTGGTCCGGACAATCTATAATAAGTCTGAAGGTTTGATGCATGGTACTGTGAAAAAATTAAGTGATGTGCCTTTTTACCGAGCAGTGACGGTGCTGTAAAGGGGCAATTGACTAAAAATGCCCATGGAGCAGCTTTTCTCTGACCGAATTGCCCGCCGAAAGTGACCAACTGCAGCGAATAGGATAATGCACACCTGAATTTCCCGACACCGATTCGAACAGGTGAAACTGGCTAAACCGGCAGGTTAGCTGAGGTACAAACAGTGGCGCTGGAAAGTCGCTTTTAACGTTTCTGATCAAGGTGACGTGTGGCCGGTATTCACGACGCTCGACTCCAATACCGGCACGCCGTGCCACCGAGTGGGTCTGACTGGCAAGGTGGGTGAGTGGTTCAGGTATTACCGAGGGGGCAACGTGAAATATCTTTGGGCCCGACCAATATCCGGTGTTGTCGAAGGTCAGTTCAAAGGGCGCTGCCGTAACGTCATCGAGCAGCTGACAGGTTTTTTCAAGCTGGCGCGGCGATATCGAACCTAAAAAACACAAGGTGACATGATAGTTCGCGGGGGGCACCGGACGTAAGTGTCGCTCGGGTTGCTTCGATTTGGCAGGTGGCTTGTTGTACGGCATTTCCGGCAGGCTCTTGTCACGCCAGTTTTCTAAAGCAAGTTTGTCAGCGGGGGATAAGTCGAGTCCGATAAAATAACGCATGGCGGCTCCGCAATGTCGGTGAATACTGGTAAGAACAAGTGAATGTGGGTACGCCTTGCTACCCAACGTACGCTTGTCCTGCTAACTGTTTGGTTAACTTCTGGTTTAAGTCTAACCTGCTGCTGGCTATACTGCTGACCAGTTTGCACTGTCTTTCAATACTGTAGCAAACTATCACGGTTATAAATCTAAGAATAATAATTCTTAATCAATAAGGTACGTTCTCTTCGTTATGGCATCATTACCCGTTGAAAGCATTATTCCGGCGCTGCTTACGCATCTTAATAACACTGATGTGTTACTGAGTGCCCCGCCGGGCGCGGGTAAGTCGACCGCAGTACCTATGGCACTGCTGGCGGCAGGTTCGGGACGCCCTGAAAGTAAAATAGTATTGCTGCAACCACGCCGGGTTGTGGTAAAACAACTTGCCCATTATCTGGCAACCCAATTGGGTGAAACCGTTGGTCAAACCGTCGGGTTTCGTATTCGCGGTGAGCAAAAAGTCAGCCCGCAAACCCGACTGGAGATTATTACCGAAGGCATTTTAACCCGCCGATTGCAGCAGGATCCCGAAATTGCTGACGTGGGTATTATCTTATTTGATGAGTTTCACGAACGCAGTTTACACAGCGACTTTAGCCTGGCGCTTGCCATTGAAGTGCGCCAAGCCCTGCGGGACGACTTACGGTTAGTGGTGATGTCGGCAACGCTGGATATTACCCCGCTGCAAAAAATACTGCCTGATGCCGCCGTACTCAGCAGTGCCGGCAGGCGCTTTCCGGTCAGCGAGGTGTATCTTGGCGCGTGTCAGACTCAGGCGTTGAGCGCTACCGTCGCCACGACAATCACACGGGTACTCGCCGAGGAAGAGGGCGATATCCTGGTATTCCTGCCTACGGTAAAGCATATCCATCAGGTGCAGCAGCGATTAACGCCAGCGGGTAATGAATTACTTATTTGTCCGTTGTACGGCGCCTTGCCCCTTAGTGAGCAACAAAAGGCTATTCAGCCTGCGCGGGATAATAAAAGAAAGGTCATTCTTGCTACCAATATCGCTGAAACCAGTTTAACCATTGAAGGCATTAAACTGGTTATTGATAGCGGCCGGGAACAGGTAGCCGACTATCACCCGGGCACCAGAATGACTGAGCTGTCGCTAAAAATGATTTCTCAGGCGTCCGCTGAGCAGCGTAAAGGGCGTGCCGGCAGGGTCGCCTCCGGCATTTGCTATCGTCTGTGGGGACAAGAAGCCCATGCCCGCCTGGCAGAGTTTAGTACCCCGGCGATCCGCAGTCAGGATATTGCGCCCATTGCATTGCACGCCGCTGCGTGGGGTACGCCCATTCCAGCGCTGCCACTGTTAGAAATGCCCAGCGGTGCACAGTTGAGTGCGGCACACGAGGAGTTATCGGGCCTTGGCTTAATCAGCCCCGATCAGCAAATCACCCGCTTAGGTAGTGCAGCAATACAATTGCCGGTAGAACCTAAATTTGCCAGTATGCTGTTGCGCCTGCAGGAGGAGGCCGCGCTAACTGACGATACCGGTGTGTTGCTGGCGGGCTGCCTGGTCGCTGCGCTGGCTGAGGAGTCACCTAAAACTGAGCAGTGGGTGGTGAGTGACATTATACGTACTTTGCCAGAGCCGGTGCGCCGCGCAGTCAGCCGGCAAGCTCTGCGTTATGCGTCCTTGTTAGACATCAAAACCAGCGCTGATGCATTATTCTCGGTATCGCCCTCAGCCATTGCACTGGCCATTGCCATGGCGCAGCCTGCCTGGCTGGCGAAGGCTAAAAATGACCGCGAATTTAAACTTGCGATGGGAACGGGTGCAGAGCTTGGTGCCGATGAGCGGCATAACCATGCGTGGCTAGCGGTACTAAACGGCCAGCGCCGGGGCACGAACCTGATAATCAGGTTAGCCGAGCCAATCCGTGAAGCACTCATCCGCAGCCACTTTAGTGAGCAGATTTCGCATCAGGAATGGCTCAGTTACGATCCGGATACAGACAGCATTCGCGCCGAGAAAAGACAATATTTTCAACACGTTTTACTCTCCAGTCAGCCTCTTTCGCGTTTGCGTGGTGAGCAGTTGGTTCGCTGTTGGCAAGACTGGTTACAACCCCAGGAAATTCAAGACTGGCCGTTCTTTGGTGAAATTGAGGACATTTTACAACGCGTAGCCATGGCCAGAAGGCTAAAGCTCGAAGCGAGTGGCTATGCGGCGGAAACCACTGAGTGGCCAGACATTACAAGCCAGTGGCTACTGCAAAGTGATGCGGTACACGCTGGATTGGCCCAGTGTCGTACCCGCGCACAGCTTATCAGGCTCAATTGGCCTGAGTTAATTTTGCAATCGCTGACCTGGCCCCAGCGTCAGACGCTCGAACAACAGTTACCCGGTAAAATCAAAGTGCCCAGTGGCAGTCAGCGGCCGTTGCGTTATGAGTCTGCTGAGCGGGTTGTGTTGTCGGTAAAAATGCAGGAAATGTATGGCAGCAGCCAGCCGATAACCGTTGCCAACGGGCGCCAGCCTGTCACCGTAGAATTACTGTCCCCGGCCGGACGTCCGATTCAAACCACGAATGATCTGCCGCGCTTTTGGCAAGGCAGTTACACGGAAGTGCGTAAGGATATGAAAGGCCGCTACCCCAAACATTACTGGCCGGAAGATCCGACCACTGCTTTGCCTTCTACCAAAACAACCAAGAATAAATAACTGAATACTATAGTTAAACTGCCATATAACCTGCATAGCATAGTGCTTAATAATCGCAGTATTTGATCCAGATCTTATTTTCCGGGTGGCATAAAGCGTTTAGAGATGATTATATAGTATTTGGTTGTTAATTGAGCAACTGCAATGAAGAAGGAAAACACATGAGCAGAGTAGCACTTGTTACAGGTGGCACACGAGGAATCGGTGAAGCAATTTGTACGACACTGAAGGATGCAGGGTATACCGTCGTCGCCAACTATGGTGGCAACGATGAGGCAGCAAAAGCGTTCACTGAGAGAACAGGCATTGCTGCGATGAAGTTTGATGTATCGGACTTTGATAAAACAAAAGCTGCTATAGAGCAAATTGAGTCAGACTTTGGTCCGGTTGACGTGCTGATCAACAACGCGGGTATAACGCGGGACGGCACCATGCATCGCATGTCGTTTGAGCAGTGGAATGCGGTTATTCAAACCAACCTGGCGTCGTGTTTTAACACGTGCAGAGCGGTGATTGAAGGCATGCGTGAACGCGCATTTGGTCGTATCGTTAATATCGGTTCAATCAATGGTCAGGCCGGTCAGTACGGACAAGTTAATTATGCGGCAGCCAAGTCAGGTATTCATGGCTTTACTAAAGCTCTCGCGCAGGAAGGTGCAGGCAAGGGCATTACCGTAAATGCCATTGCCCCCGGCTACATCGATACCGATATGGTGCGGGCCGTCCCCGAAGACGTGTTAAAAAAGATTGTCGCGAGAATACCGGTGGGTCGGTTAGGCAAACCTGAAGATATCGCTGATGGCGTATTGTTTTTGGTAAAAGATGAATCAAGCTTTATTACTGGCTCGACGTTGTCAATTAACGGCGGCCAACATATGTATTAATAGCGCAAGTCTTGCCGTATGGTAGGACACGCTGCATTAAAAATGCCGGGCTAAGCCCGGCATTTTTAATGCCTGAAATATTGCCAGCTAGGCCGCTGGCGCGATATTGATGCCGAGTGCTTCCATCACAGCCAGTGAGGGAAATCCGTCGGCGACCATGTCGTTACGGCGCTGAAATTCACGAATGCCTTCACGGGTTGCAGGGCCTAAAATACCGTCTGCACCGCCCACTTCTATGCCCTGACTGTTGAGGGTTTGCTGAAGTGCCTTGATATCGTCGCGACGATAGTTAGGCAGCGGCGGCAGCTCAGCAACCAAACCGGTATCGCCGGCAATGCGATCGGCGAGCCGGCCCACAGCAATGGCGTAAAACTCCGAATTGTTCCAGCGCATGATGACCCGAAAATTCGGGTAGGCTAAAAACGTCGGCCCCTGATGACCGGCTGGCATAACCAGATACGCGCTCATATCGCTGTTACCTAACGACTCGCCGTTAGCGCGCATAACGCCCAGCTCGTGCCAGGCGGTTACTGACTGTCGGTTACTATAACCCAACTGTGAAAAATCAAACCCGGCTGGTAGCTTTACTTCACGGCCCCAGCGAAAACCGGGTTGCCAGCCTAACTGTGATAAAAAGTTAGCGGCAGAGGTCAGCGCGTCGGCTTCACTGTCCCACAGGTTGATTTGTCCGTCACCGTCGCCGTCTACCGCGTAATTGGCATACGCTGAGGGCATAAACTGGGTATGGCCCATGGCACCGGCCCAGGAGCCGACCATTTTGTCCTGATCAAGGGACTGCTGGTCGAGCAATTCAACAGCGGTGAGTAATTCTTTGGTAAAAAAGGTGCTGCGACGTGGATCGCAGGCCAGGGTGGCCAGGGAGTCAAGCACGCGCATTGTGCCCTTGTAACCACCGAAATTGGTTTCCAGGCCCCAAAACGCCAGTAAATACTGGGCCGGGATACCGTAGGTTTTGACCAGCTCAGATAACAGTTCCTGATGCTCTACGGCATACTGACGGCCTTTATTAATACGCCAGTCGTTAACCCGTTTAGTGAAATAGCCAGGAAATGTCTGCACAAATTCAGGCTGACTGCGGTCCAGTTCGACCACCCGAGGCTGATAGTTAATTTTGGCAAATACAGCCTTTGCTACATCGGCTGGGATGCCTTTATCTATGGCGGCTTGTTGCAGGGTGTCTTTGCACTGCATAAACGCTTGCAATGCTTCAGGTTGCGAAGTCGTTTCGGCCCGCGCTGGTGAGCTCAATAGCCCTATTGCCAGAACACCTGCGAGAGGCAATGCCAGACTGCCATTGAAAAAAGAATTGCGCTCTTTACCGGCTAATTTTGCACGGTCGGTAGATCGGCGGCGGGGAATAAGCTGCATGTACATCTCCCTGAATTATTTTCGCCCATGCTAACCCAAAGTGCTGGCATGGGCGAGATATCATCAGGCGTATTTGTGAATAAAATCGGTAATTAGCGGTCGGATGTGTTTGCGGAACTGCGAACCACTAAAAATACCATAATGCCCTGCACCTGGCTGAACATGGTGAATACGTTTTGACTTAGGAATATTTTTGCATAAATGCTGAGCAGCCTCGGTTTGACCCAAGCCACAAATATCGTCATTGGCGCCTTCTACCGTCATCAGTGGCGTATTTTCGATGGCCTCAAAGTTAACCGGCTCGCCTTTATAGGTAATGGCACCGCGGGCCACTTCGTTATCTTTGAAGATCCGCTCAATAGTTTCAAGGTAAAACTCGGCGGGCATATCCAGTACCGCAAGATATTCATCGTAAAACGCACGGAAACGATCGGCATCTTCTTCTTCGCCGTAAATCAGATTCTGATAAAAATCCATGTACTTTTGCATATGAGACTGCTGGTTCATGCTAATAAAACCGCCCAATTGCATAAAGCCAGGGTATACCTTACGCCCTTCTCCCGGGTAACCGTGCGGTACGGTCATGATTGCCACGTTTCTAAACCACGACATCGGGCGCTTGCGGGAAAACTCATTCACGCGCGTAGGATTTTTACTGGTATCAATGGGACCGGCCATCAGCGTCAGCGTGTGGGGCACCGCCGGGCTCTTTTTTTCAGCCATGACAGCAGTGGCAATCAACGCCTGCACGGTAGGTTGGCAAATGGCAATTAAATGGGTATTCGGACCCAGGTATTCCATAAAGTTGATCAGATATTCCACATAGCAATCGAAGCTGAAGGGGCCTTCATCAAGGGGGACCTCGCGGGCGTCAGCCCAGTCGGTAATGTACACCTCATGGTCAGGAAGCAGGGCCTCAACGGTGCCTTTCAGGAGTGTCGCAAAGTGACCCGACAAGGGCGCAACCAGTAATACCTTGTGATCGTCACGAACACCCACCCGGTTAAAATGCACCAGGTCACAAAATGGCATGCTAAGCGCAACTTCTTCCTTGACCGCGTGATATTTACCGTCAATGGTAATTTCATCGATATTAAAACCTACTTTCTCATAGCGGCGTGTGAGGCGCATTGCGGTCTCCAGACCTGCTTTGCTTATTCTGCCAGAGATAGTATGGGAAAAAGGGTTGGATGGGTGGCTTGCTATGTCGTTTAGCAGACTAAACCCTTCGTGCATGATTTGTGCACCGCGAGCCATGTAGTCATATGCTTGGTAATTCATTCCGTCACTCCCGAAGGTACTACTTAATTGAGTGATAGGTGGACCTGCTTAATTTCAAAACGTTCCACGAAGGTTCCACATATATCATAAAATGTAATACGTTTAATAAAAAAGGGCCATTAAATAACAGCCCTTTTTTGCTGGCTCTGATGCGCAGGGCTGACATTCAACCCTCGCGCACTAAGCCTTGATGTTGGAGTTTACTTTGCAGTAAATTTCGCTGTCATTTCTTCGCTCATGCCTTTGAGCATATCACCTGCTTTCTGCTGGGTTTCGCTGATCAAAGTGTAGCTACTTTTTGCCGATTCAGTCATCTTTTCCTGAACGCCTTCAAAATAGGACTTTTGCATTTCAGCCAGGCTCATCAGATCTTTTTGCTGACTTGCACTCTCAACAAAAGACATGCCATCAGACATTAAAGAAGAAAACAGTGAATTTTGCTTTTCAGCTAATTCCTGCATGGTGTTCATGTTCAATGTTGCCAATTCAGTTACCGGCTTCATTGCAGTTTGAAATTTTTCAGTCATTTGCTCAAGCATTTGTCTCTCCTTAAAAGAGTCGTTAATTAATTAGTTGATTTTGTTGCCGCTGCCTTGGTAGACGCCGGCTTTTTCGCTGTTGATGTTGTTTTCCGTGTACCTGTTGACCGTTTTGCCGCGGTTTTGGCGGCCGGTTTTGCCTCAGAAGCTTTTACTTCTTCAGGAGCGGCCGGTGCCGGTGTTTCTTTTGCGGCGGCAGGTGCTGCTTTTTCCGGAGCCTTGGGCGCTGCCTTGGCGGCGGGTTTCTTAGCCGCCGTTGGTTTGGCTGCCGGAGCCGGTTTTTCTGCGGCTTTGGTGACTTCCCTGGTGACCTCTTTAGCCGCTACAGCGGTGTCTTCTATCGATGACTTAACAACATCTTTCATCTCTGTCTGCACGTGGCTGAGCGTTGAGTAAGCCCCTTTTGAGGCCACTGCAAAGCGATCTCTCATCGCTTCGGCAAGTTCAGAATTCGCCGCAAATACACCTTTCACCCCGGTTTGTACCGACACTGTTTCGATGTATTTAACGCTGTCACTTAGTAAGCCGGTGAATAACTCGGTTTGATTTTGCGACAAGTCTTCCATCAGCTTGGCATTCATTGCCATCCAGGAATTCACTGGCTTTGAAGACTGCTTAAATTGTTCTGAGAATTTGCCAAACATATAACACTCCCGTGCGAAGTTTATACTTGCTGCGTTGCAGCATTCGTTGGTTATATATTAGACAGTTGAAGGCGGGTAGGTCAAGTGCATTTTGTTGCAATGCAGCAAAATGCCTAGAACATAATCGAATAACGATACATCTTTTTATGCTGCGATGCAGCAAGTGGTTATTTCTTGGTGTCTTTCGAGGCTTTGGTCCAGGCGTCGATGTTCTGCTCCATGATTTTACTGAACATGCCAAGCGGGCTGGTATCGACCATGTTTTTCATCATTCCCTGCAAATTATCCTGCTGCTCCATAAAACTGATGAGGCTCTGTTCGAGATACTCGCGCAAAAACAGCTGCATGTCTGAATCGTAAAAACGTATTAGCTGTTTAAGCAGCTTGTTAGTCAGTAGTGACTGGTGCTCGTTAGTTTCTGACTCACTGATTATCTGCAGTAAGATAGTTTTGGTTACATCGTCGCCGGTTTTCGAGTCCACCACGTTAAACTCGGTGCGTTCGTTGACCAGAGTTTTAATATATTCCATGTTGACGTACTGGCTCTTCGAGGTGTCGTACAGCCTGCGGTTAGGATATTTTTTGATGGTAACCATGGTTTAACTCGTTGTGCTTTTTTTGCAATGTAGCGCACAAAGGGTCGTCAGAGCAAATCAGGCTGGGCGGCTGAAGCGAGTATCAGCCGCCTGTGATTAAAAGGGCAGGGGGGAGTCCTGCGTTAAACCGCAATTATCCCAGACGGCGCTTAACGTAACTGCCCGGGGCCGCCTCGATTGCCGGGTAGGCTTTAAGCTTGCCGGGTTTTGGCGCCGTCACCTGTTTGGCATTGTGCGACTGCAGCCAGTTGTGCCAATCCGGCCACCATGAGCCCTCATGTTGGCTTGCGCCATCAAACCATGCTGCGGCGTCGGCGGGTAGCTCGGTATTGATCCAGTGTGGATACTTGCCTTTGGCTGGTGGATTAATAACGCCGGCTAAATGGCCAGACCCGGCGAGTACAAAACGGGTATCGCCACTGACTAGCTGAGTGCCTTTGTAGGCCGCTTGCCACAGCACAATATGATCAGCGATGGTCGACAAAAAGTATACCGGTACGTCAATGTTCGACAAATCAATCGGCACGCCGTCGATCACTATCCCGCCCGGCTCTCGCAGCTTGTTTTCCCAGTACATAGTGCGCACATATTGTTTAAAGCAGGCGGCGGTGATGTTCGTGGCATCACTATTCCAATATAAAATATCAAAGGCAGCAGGGTCTTCGCCCTTCAGGTAATTATTAATGAAATACGACCAGAACAGGTTGTTTTCACGCAGCAAACTAAAGCTCAGGCCCAAAATTCGGCCATCGTAAACGCCCTTGATGTCGGCGTTTTGTTCCATAGCATTAAGACTTTCTTCGGTAAGGTAGTTACCGATTTCACCGGGCTCGCTAAAATCCAGCAACGTGGTGAGCAGAGTAAGTGATAACAGGCGCTCGTCTCCCTGGGCCCTTAAAAACGCCGCGGTCATCGACGCCAGGGTACCACCCACGCAAAAGCCGACCATGTTAATCTTGGGTTGTTTAGTGATATTGCCAACAACCTCAAGAGCGGCGAGGGGACCATGCTTCATATAACTCACCAGATCGTGGTCAGCCAGTGACTTATCCGGGTTCACCCAGGAAATCATAAAAACACTAAAACCACTGTCGAGTAAGCCCTTCACAACCGATTTTCTTTCATCCAGGTCGAGAATGTAATACTTGTTGATAAACGGCGGCACAAACAAAATGGGTGGCGCAAAGGTTTTAGCCTTTCTGGGGGTATAATGAATGAGCTGTATCAGGTCGTTCTGATAGACGACCTTACCGTCGGTGGTTGCCAGGTTTTCGCCCAGTTCAAAGGCTGACATGTCGGTCTGGGTAATCTTAAACGCTTCCAACGGGCTTTGTTCAAGATCGCTCATGAAATTCTCAATGCCTTTGATCATGCTCTGACCTTTGGATTTAAGTATTTCTTCGCACACTTCAGGGTTAGAGAATAAGTAATTAGTGGGCGCCACAGAATTAATATACTGGCGTGTGTAAAACTTCACCTGCTCAGCCGATTTCGGATCGGCAAAAGTCATGGAGTCCATCATGCCCTGAAGCATTTTTGAATTAATCAGGTACGCTTGTTTTAAGTAGTTAAATACCGGGTTTTCATTCCAGTCGGTATGACTGAAACGCTTATCGCCGGAAGTTTCCGTTGCCACGACGGCGGCTTTCTCGCCAAACATCGACTTGGTTGCCTGCTGCCAGAGTTCAGTCTGCTGGCGCATAAATTCCATTTGGTTCTCAACCAGTTTACCGGTGTCTACCTCAACATTATCGGCAAGCTTAGTGGTTAACAACTGCTGTAAGTGCTGCGGGTCAAACATGGCGGCCGAATCACTGGCGTCAGCCTGACGGGTAAGAATTTTCTGAACCATAGTATTAAATTGCTCGGCATACTGGTTCAGCGTGTGCAAAATTTCGTCTTTGTCCTGTTGCTCCACAAGTGCTCCTTGGTACGATTATTTTTTGCCAGAGGCAGCGCTGGTTGCGATGCCTTCCATCATTTTCTGGTAAAATGAGAATGCTTGCTGACTGCCATCCAGGTAGGGTTTCAGCATACTCATCATGGCTTCCTGATTGCCGTTTTTAAGCTGTTCAGTAAACATAGAAATGGTTGTTTCGTGCACTTTTGTCATATCTGGCCAGCCCAATAACTCACGCGCTTCAGATGGCGACAGATCAATATCGACAGAAATTTTCATGGTAAACTCCTTACATTGGGCAGTATTATGTTGCCCTGGCGAATAGCGCAAAGGGCAAGCGGCAGCGCGAAGACACCCCGGTCACTACAGAGTAAAAAGTGAACAATCACTTGTCCAGTCTGATGAGCCGAAAGTCTGATATAAGTTAACGCTACTGCAATCGAGCCAGTTATACCAGCAGTGTATCTACAGGAAGCAATGTGACAGCAAAAAAAACCAAGCAAGCCAACACTCCTACCCGTAAATCCTGGCTTTGGAATCTGTTCTGGAAGTTATCGCTACTGTTTCTAGTGTTGCTGGCCGCTTACGTGATTTACCTCGATGCGCAAATCAAACAGCATTTTTCAGGTAATAAATGGCAGGTGCCGGCACAAATCTATGCCCGGCCGCTGCAATTAGTCCAGGACCAGGAAATTACCCGTAAAGAAGTACTCGATGAGCTTAAGTTGCTGGGCTATCGTCAGGTTTCGGCTATTTCGGGCAGCGGCGAATACAGTGTAGGTAAGGGCGTAATAAACGTGTACCGGCGCGCCTTTCACTTTCCTGACGGTTTTCAACCGTTGCGGCAAATCCGTTTGCGCTGGCAAGGTTCACGGATAGTCTCCATCACCGATTTGCAAACCGAAGAAACCCTCAGTCAGATTCGGCTGGAGTCGTGGCTGGTTACACGCTTAGCCAGTAGTAGCCGTGAAGATCGCATGTTAATTACACTGGATGACGTGCCGCCGCTGCTAGTGACAGCACTGACGTTGGTTGAAGACCGCGACTTTTATCAGCACCACGGTGTGGCACCGCTGTCTATCCTGCGGGCATTACTTGCCAATATTGCCGCCGGACGCACAGTGCAAGGCGGCAGCACGCTTACTCAACAATTGGTCAAGAACCTCTATCTTACCCGTGAGCGCTCGCTGGAACGGAAAGTAAAAGAGGCACTGATGGCAATCATTATTGATGCCCGTTACGGCAAAGATGAGATCATTCAGGCCTATCTCAACGAAGTGTTTCTGGGCCAAAGTGGCGACCTTGCCGTGCATGGCTTTGGTCTGGCGAGTTATTTTTATTTTGACCGGCCCATCAATGAACTGGACGAAACTGAAATTGCCCTGCTGGTGGGCATGATTAAAGGGCCATCGTATTACAATCCACGCAAGTATACTGACCGTACCATCGAACGGCGCAACCTGGTACTACGGGTACTGCTGGAAGCCAATGAGCTTACCCCTGAGCAATACGAAATGGCGGTTTCCCGTCCGCTGGGGATAGCCACTGGCGACAGTCTGGCTACGGGCAAGCATCCGGCCTTTATGGCGCAGGTGCGTAAAGAGCTGCAAACCATTTTGGCCGATCCTAATATTCGCGAGTCTGGCGTAAAAGTATTTACCACCCTGGATATCTACGCGCAGCGCCGGGCAGAGCAAGCTCTCACTACAACGCTGACACGCTTACAACAGCAGCGCAGCACTGAACTGGAGGCTGCAATGGTGATCTCGGATATCAGTAGCGGTGAGGTGCGGGCGTTAGTGGGCGGTAAGCAAGTAGGCTTTGCTGGCTTTAACCGGGCTCTGGATGCGGTGCGCCCGATTGGTTCGCTGGTAAAGCCGGCGGTATATTTAACCGCCCTTTCACAACCGGCATCATATAATCTGGCTACCCCACTAGAGGATAAGCCGCTGGCACTGGATGATGAACAAGGCGATACCTGGCGGCCGCAGAATTTTGATAAAACCTATCGTGGTACAGTGCCGTTAATCGACGCTTTGAGCTTATCGCTTAACGTGCCGACGGTGAATCTGGGGCTGGAAGTGGGCATCGATAATGTGGCCGCAACGCTGCGTGATTTAGGCGTAAAAAGAACAATCCCTCACGTGCCGGCACTTACCTTGGGGGCACTGGCACTGACCCCTTTTGAAACCAATCAGATGTACCAGACTATTGCTAATAACGGCGCATACCGACCGCTACACACGGTGGATGCCATTGTGAGTGTTAATAATCGGCTGATGTGGCAGCAGGAAGAATACGGTGAGCAACGGGTCAGCGAAGAATCTGCTTATTTGCTTAACTACGCGCTGTATAAGGTGGCTACCGAAGGCACCGCGAAAGCAATTGGCGCTAAGTTCAAAACGATTAATATGGCCGGTAAAACCGGCACCACGGATGATTACCGTGACAGTTGGTTTGCTGGCTTTGATCGCAATAATCTGGCCACAGTATGGGTGGGTAATGACGATAATGGCTCAACCGGGCTAACCGGTTCAACGGGAGCCCTGCCAGTATTTATGGCGTATCAGGCGCTGCAAGAGCCCAAATCATTATCACGCCGGTTTCCTGCTGGTCTGGGTATAGCTCATTTTGATGCAACAAGCGGTGTGGCCGTACGACCGGGTTGTCCGGACAGTGTAAGTGTACCGGCGGTTTTAGATGCGTTGCCCGTAGCCCAGCAGGACTGTACGGGGCCACGAACCAATCGATCTGAACAAACCAAAAAGAAAAAAACCTGGTGGGATCGACTTTTCGGGGGCGAATAAAAAAACTCAGGAGATTGCACCTTTGGTGCAATTCCTGAGAAGGGCACTACGGGAGTGTCCAGGGTACTAAAACCGTGCTACGTGAACGGGTGATTGCATCGCTAGTTAAGTAGCGAGTCACTGGTAAACAAATAACGAATACCGTTGATAATGCCTAAGGCAACAACGTAGGCCAGCACTGGGCCTAGCAATAACCAAATTAAGAAACTGTATGTGATCATAATCGTGAACCTCGCTGTTCATTTCGGGACACCAGAAAGCGGCGACAACTTTCCACCCTGTATCCAGTAAACGCTTGAAGCACTGATGTGTTTTGCGGCACTTCGAAGCTTGCTGTATTACTAAGTCGCTATAGGCTTAGCGATAGTTGTGCCAATCTCAAAATAAATTTTAAGTCATTGATTTTAAGTTATTTATCTTTTTTTGTGAGAGGAGAGAGGAAATGTTGTTGGAGTTCAATGACTATTATTTAGTGAAATTTGCAGTTTAGTGGCGAAAATAGCCACACTGCAGATAGTGCCTGCCGTGTGGCTGTGCTGACTTAAACGTGAGTTATTTGCGAAGCTTTGCTATGGCGGTCACTGCCAGCGCTACAATAACACCGGCGATTAATCCGGCGATACCGTCAAAGGCGATGCTCGCGAGCAAAGAGACCCCCGGGAGCCAGGCAATGACGCTCGCGGCCATATGATGTAAAAAACCAATACTGTGAGTAAGAATACCGCCACCGACCAAAAACATGGCAATCGTCCCTACCACTGACAGGACTTTCATAAGAATCGGCGCTGCCGACAACAAAAAGCGCCCGATCAGACGTTGTGCACTGTTATAGGAGCCGGTCAGCGATTTGCGCAATAAATACAACCCTAAGTCGTCCATTTTGACAATGCCTGCCACCAACCCGTAAACACCAACGGTGAAGGCAATACTTAAGCCGCTTAATACCAGGATTTGAGTGGTTAAATCGGCGCCCTGCAAACTGCCCAGAGTAATAACCACAATTTCGGCTGACAGGATAAAGTCGGTGCGGATTGCCCCTTTAATTTTGTCCTTTTCGAGTTGCACAATATCAACCGACGGGTCCGACAGGGTATCAAGTCTTGCAGCGGCGTCTGCGCTGGAGTCGGCGTGAGGAATAAAACGGTGAAGCAGCTTTTCGGCGCCCTCAAAGCACAGATAAAGGCCGCCTAACACTAATAAAATCGTAATCAGTACAGGCACAAAGGCACTGATAACCAGTGCTGCCGGTACCAGTATCAGCTTGTTAATGAATGACCCTTTGGCGACCGCCAGCACAACCGGAATTTCCCGATCGGGCTTGACCCCCTGCACCTGGTTCGCATTGAGAGCAAGATCGTCACCGAGTACGCCGGCGGTTTTCTTGGCGGCCATTTTCGACATCATAGCGACGTCGTCGAGCAAGGTGGCAATATCATCAATGAGTGCTAGTAAGTTGGCTCCGGCCACGGTCTGCTCCCTTATTGTTTAGGCTTATGCTGACGTTTATCGATGAACTGTTGAAATTCATTGCGTTGACTGCACTTTACATTGCCTCCTATTAGGCCCGCAACCATTGCCAGCTTACTATTGATACCTTTATCACAATTTATCTGGTATTCGCCAATTTGAGGTTCGGGTGGTACGTACTCACCAATGCGCAAATCCGGTGAGCTTATCTCAGTACGCCGTTGCCTGGCCTCCTCGGCCGCAAGGCTATTGAGTAAACGTTGTTGCTGGCGGGTGACCGCGGCGGCCACAGATTGTGTAATTGAGCGGCTGCTGGGGGCCGGGCTGTCTTCTGCCTGGGTCAGAATAGCGCCGGAAGAAATGGGTGTGGTGGGTTGTACTTGAGGCGTCGACTCGCTCTGCGTTGCAGTAGGGGGAACAGCATCCGGTGTTGCCGCATCGTTCGCTGGTGGAGTAGCTTGCCCGGCTGGCGCTGGTGCAACTGATGCGGGTTCAGAGGCTTGTGCTGGTTGCGGCGTGATGACTTTGGGCGTATATAAAATTGCCTGTACCGGGGCCTGAGTGACAACCTGTTCGGGCGGCGCAGGAAAGGCCAGCAGTGCAATGACCACGGCGTGCAACAGGGCTGAAATCACCACCATGCCAGCCAGATACTTGCGTTGTTGCGTTGTTCGCCTGGCAGGGGCGAAGAGCGGAGGCCCGGAAAAGGTTAAATCCATTTTTTTCATGCCAGATAGACTCACCGGCTAAAAAATAGTTCCCTGCGATAAATAGCCCAACTTTATAGATGAAATTAACTGGCACCAAGTTGGTGCAATATGTTGTGAGTGCATTTTTATGGTGCGAAAAAATGTAAGAAAATGCTACGAAAAACTTGTTACTTGTTGTTTATAAAGGGTTTTAACTTTTGGCACAGGTCTTGTTCTATTTACACTCGCATAACATGAACACTGGTAAGCAAACCACTATTTTGGGAGCAACACATGAAACTAGTCACAGCAATCATCAAGCCGTTTAAGCTGGATGATGTTCGTGAAGCCATTTCTGAGATCGGTATCGACGGTTTGACCGTGACCGAGGTGAAAGGCTTTGGACGTCAAAAAGGACATACCGAATTATACCGTGGAGCCGAATATCAAGTCGACTTCCTGCCTAAAGTTAAACTGGAGATTGCCGTTCAGGATGACCAGGTAGAACGTTTGGTTGAAGCCATCGTAGGTGCTGCGAAAACGGGCAAAATTGGTGACGGAAAGGTTTTTGTTTATGACCTTGAAGGTGCCGTTCGGATTCGCACAGGCGAAACAGATACCGACGCACTTTAATTAGCCGTCGACGAGAAATTTGCGGAGATAAGCATAATGGAAACAACTTTTGAATTAGGGTACGCATTAGATACCTTTTACTTTTTGATCTGTGGCGCACTGGTAATGTGGATGGCTGCAGGTTTTGCCATGCTGGAAGCAGGCCTTGTTCGTGCTAAAAACACCACTGAAATTCTGACCAAAAACATCGCTTTGTTCGCGATTGCCTGCACCATGTATATGATTTGTGGTTACGGCATCATGTATGGCGGCGGTGACTGGGCACCTTTCCTGGGCGGCATCATGGCTGACGGCGCAACAGGTGTTGCTGAAGATCCGGCAACTTATGCACCATCGGCTGACTTTTTCTTCCAGGTAGTATTCGTTGCCACGGCAATGTCTATTGTCTCGGGCGCAGTGGCTGAGCGTATGAAACTGTGGGCTTTCCTGGCCTTTGCAGTTGTTATGACCGGTTTCATCTACCCAATGGAAGGTGCCTGGACCTGGGGCGGTGCGTCTGTCTTTGGTATGTACACGCTGGGCGACCTGGGCTTCTCTGACTTTGCCGGTTCGGGTATCGTTCACATGGCCGGTGCGGCAGCTGCGTTAGCGGGTGTGCTGGTACTGGGCCCTCGTAAAGGTAAATACACTGCCGACGGTAAAATTAACGCGATTCCTGGCGCAAACCTGCCACTTGCTACACTGGGTACATTTATCCTGTGGATGGGTTGGTTTGGTTTCAACGGTGGTTCTGTGCTGGCGACAGCAACAGTGGAAAGCGCCAACTCAGTGGCAGTGGTCTTCATGAACACTAACGCTGCGGCAGCCGGTGGTTGTATTGCGGCACTGATTGTTGCTCGCATCATGTTTGGCAAAGCTGACCTGACCATGGCCCTTAACGGTGCACTGGCTGGTTTGGTTGCCATTACTGCCGAACCTTCTACACCAGAACCGCTGACAGCAACCTTATTCGGTGGCCTGGGTGGTATCCTGGTAGTATTCAGCATCGTTACGCTTGATAAGCTGAAAATCGATGATCCGGTAGGCGCGATTTCTGTTCACGGCGTGGTTGGTTTGTTAGGTCTGTTACTGGTACCAATCACTGGTGGCGCGACCTTTATGGGTCAAATCTACGGTGCACTGACCATCTTCGTATGGGTATTTGTTACCAGCCTGGTTGCCTGGTTAATCATCAAAGCAATTATCGGTGTACGGGTAACGGAAGAAGAAGAATTTGAAGGTGTTGACGTGAGCGAGTGTGGCCTTGAAGCCTATCCTGACTTCACCGGCGGCCGTTCATAATTCTTGAAGGTAAATTAATGATTAGGCAGCGATAACAATTTTAATAAGCCTATATCACTTCAACTCAGACCCCGCTTTGGCGGGGTTTTTTATATCTGTCATTTCATCGCCGTAAAAGTTGCCGGCCAACGGCGACTGCTGTGCACAATACTTCTCACTGCGATGAATAGCAGGTATGCTGGTACTTAAATTAAACAGGCAAAAAGACCAACAATGAAAATAGTCTGTAACGTATTGCTGCTCTTAGTATGCAGCACCCAATTGGCGGTAGCCTATGATCGTATTACTGGAGCGCCCTTCGCCAGCCGCTCTGAAGTGATCGCCAGCAATGGTATGGCCGCTACCAGCCAACCACTGGCCACACAGGTGGCACTGGATATTCTTAAACAAGGCGGCAATGCCGTGGATGCCGCTATCGCAGCAAATGCGATGCTTGGGTTAGTTGAGCCAACTGGCAGCGGTATCGGTGGTGACTTGTTTGCCATTGTATGGGACGCCAATACTAAGCAACTGTATGGCCTGAATGCCTCAGGGCGCTCGCCGCTATCGCTAACAAAAGATGAATTTACCCAACGCGGTCTGACTAAAATCCCCAGCTTTGGCCCTTTGCCGGTATCGGTACCAGGTGCTGTGGATGGCTGGTTTGAACTGCATAAAAAGTTTGGCAGCCTGCCAATGACCACGATATTGGCCCCTGCCATCGGTTATGCCAGAGAAGGATTTCCGATAAGTGAAGTGGTGGCGTATTACTGGCAAATGAATGTGGACAGAATTGGTCATTATCCGGGCTTTGCCGACGTATTTATGCCGGGTTGCAAGGTGCCGCGCAAAGGCGACATCTTTAAAAATCTAAGCCTTGCTGCCACCTACGAAAAAATCGCCACAGGTGGCCGGGATGCGTTTTATAAGGGTGATATTGCTCGAGCTATCGCGGCGTATATGAAAGAGCAGGGCGGCTTTTTATCGTATGACGATCTCGCGCAACACACCTCTGAGTGGGTCACGCCCGTGGCGGCTAACTATCGCGGTTACGACATATGGGAACTGCCGCCTAATGGGCAGGGCATTGCTGCACTACAAATATTAAATATCCTCGAACAATACGACATTGAGGGCATGGGCTTTGGCTCAGCCGACTATATTCACACCTTTGTTGAAGCTAAAAAACTGGCCTTTGAAGATCGCGCAAAATACTATGCCGACCCGGCCTTTAATGATATTCCGGTCACGCAGCTGATATCCAAGGAATACGCCAGTAAGCGTCGTAAGCTCATTGACCCTCAACAGGCAAGTAAACGCCTGGACGCCGGGGTTGTCGACGGTGATACTATTTATCTCACTGTGGCAGACAAAGACGGCAACATGGTGTCGTTGATTCAAAGTAATTACCGCGGCATGGGCTCAGGTATGACGCCGCCTGAATTAGGTTTTGTACTGCAAAATCGTGGCGAGCTGTTTACGCTGGAGCCGGGTCACAATAATGCGTACAAGCCCGGTAAACGCCCGTTTCATACGATTATTCCGGCCATGGTTACCCGTAACAGTAAACCCTGGCTGAGTTTTGGTGTAATGGGCGGCGCGACACAGCCACAAATGCACGCGCAAATTATTGTAAACCTGATTGATTTTGGTATGAATCTGCAGGAAGCGGGCGATGCCCCCCGGTTTATTCACGTTGGCTCGAGCAGCCCCACCGGTGGGTTAATGAAAGACGGTGGTGCCATTAGTCTGGAAAACGGCTTTGCGCCGGTACAGGTTCGCGAGCTAATGGAGAGAGGCCATCAGCTCCACAACATACTGGGCATTTACGGTGGCTATCAAGCCATTATGTATGATGCCGATAAGCAGATATACTATGGCGCATCGGAAAGTCGCAAAGATGGTCAGGCCGCGGGTTATTAACCACTACAACGACAATACAACGGGAAAATTATGCCGCAACCACAGTCACAACCGCAAAAAGGGATTTGCGCTGAGCCAAATTTGCATGCGCAGTATTTGTTGTTCAATGTGGTTGATGAAGATTGTCAGGCAGTAAGAGCAAAGTTAGGTCGGGTGCTGGAAGTACTTGACTACTACGACAACGAACACTACGAAGCCATGGTGTCGGGCGTTATTGCCATTGGTAGCCACTACTGGAGTGAGCTATATCCGGGTCCGATCCCCGTGGAACTCACGCCCTTTCCGGAGATGCAAAGCGAAGACCGGGTGGCGCCGCACACGCCGTTTGACTTGTTTATCCAGATCCGTGCCGACCGAATTGATATTTGCTACGCCATTGGCCTGGAAATAATGGAACTGTTACGCATTCATGTTGAGCTGGTGGAGCAAATTCAGGGCTTTCGCTACCTGGATGGGCGGGATCTGAACGGCTATCTCTATGCCCAGGATAATCCTCGCGGGTTACAACGGGCTAAGGTGGCCGTTATCAACGAGGAGGACAATGAATTCAATGGCGGCAGCTTTATTCATGTGCAACGTTTTCGGCACGACTTACGGCGCTGGCAGAGCTTGTCGCAACGTCAGCAGGAACAAATCATGGGCACCACGAAAGAGCATAATCTGCCCAGCGTAGAATGTAATGCATCGTCACATTCTGTCCGGATAAGTCTTAATCCGGCCGAAACCGGCAGCCAAAGCGATCTGCTAAAACAGGGCATGCCGTATGGTGACATGTCGGCCCAGGGGATGTTTTCGGTTATTTGCGCGGCAAGTTCGCAGCCATTTAAGCGCATGCTGCATAGCCAGATTTATGGCAACTCAGACGGCGAGTACGATCGCTGGCTCGACTATACTGCGGCAGAAACCGGCGGCTCTTTTTTTGCGCCTTCCATTCAATTTATCAAAGCCCACGCCAAATTCTGACAGACGCCTGATCAGGATGACTCAGACCCGGCGATGTCTGGCTTAAACAGCAGCACAAGCAAATAGACTAATGCCACTATGGGGATGATCCCGGATACCCCCAATGAGATAGCAGTCAGCAATGGCTTGCCGGTTTTCTTTTTGCCCAGATAGTAGCCCACAATGGTCAGTATAAGCATTGCTGAGAGTATGATCTGAACCAGCAAGGTTGTGTCTATATTCATAATTACAACTACTCTGATGGCTGTGAACTGAGAAAGAAGGGCAGGCTCAAAATAACCTGCCCCAAAATAGGTCAGAGGTTGGCAAATACCTTGCGGGCAGCGTCTAAGGTTGCTTCAACAATTGCCTCATCATGCAGTTTCGATACAAAACCGGCTTCGTAGGAGGCTGGTGCCAGGTAAACGCCTTCGTCCAGCATGCCATGGTAAAACTGTTTAAACTGAGCCTGATTACAGTTAATTGCCTGTTGATAATTGACCACCTTGTCGACGTCGGTAAAAAATAAACCAAACATAGAACCAGCATGATTAGTGGTAAAGGGGATGTTGTTTTCATTGGCAATCGCCTGAAACCCGTCGACCAGTGCCTTGGTATTAGCAAAGATGCTGTCGTACAACCCCGGCTGGGCTAATTGATCGAGGGCGGCTAAACCGGCTGCCATGGCAATAGGATTGCCCGAGAGAGTGCCGGCCTGATACACCGGACCAGTAGGGGCGATGTGGGTCAGAATTTTCTTTTTACCGCCAAATGCGCCAACCGGCATACCGCCACCGATCACCTTGCCCAGACAGGTCAGATCAGGAGTAATGGCGTAGCGCTCTTGTGCGCCACCGCGGCTTACACGAAACCCTGTCATTACTTCGTCAAAAATCAGTAAGGCGCCATGCTCATCACAGATATCGCGAAGGCCTTGCAGGAACCCGTCAACCGGCGGGATGCAGTTCATATTGCCCGCTACCGGCTCAACAATAATGCAGGCAATGTCATCGCCGCATTCAGCAAAGATTTGTTTGACGCTGTCGAGATTATTAAATTCAACTGTCAGCGTGTGCTTTGCCACATCATCGGGTACGCCCGGTGAACTGGGCACGCCCAGGGTTAATGCGCCTGAGCCCGCTTTGACAAGCAGAGAGTCGGCATGACCATGATAGCAGCCTTCAAACTTAACCAGCTTATTTTTACCGGTGTAGCCCCGGGCTAAACGTATTGCCGACATGGTTGCCTCGGTGCCGGAGTTCACCATGCGAACCATTTCCATGGATGGCACGAGTTCACGGACTTTTTCGGCCATGAACACTTCCGCTTCGGTGGGTGCACCAAAACTTAAGCCCGATGCGGCAGCGTCAATAACGGCCTCGCGGATACGGCTATTGTTATGACCCAATACCATTGGTCCCCACGATTGCACATAGTCGATATACCGTTTGCCATCCACATCGTAAATATACGGGCCATCTGCTTTGGCTATAAAACGTGGCGTACCGCCTACGGCCTTAAAGGCGCGTACCGGCGAATTTACACCGCCGGGGATTGAGCGTTGCGCCCGCTCAAATAACTGTTCTGATCGTTGCATAATATTTTTAGCTCTTATTGCTGTACCAAATGACGTCTTTTTCGTATTGGCTAACGAGGTTTTCTACGCCCAGCGTGAGCGCGAACAGCGCCATACGCACCAGCACACCATTGTCGGTTTGCCGGAAAATCGCCAAATTTGGATTGAGATTAAGATCGTTGTCGAGTTCGTTAGCCTCAGTACGTGAATCCCGCGGTAACGGATGCATGATCACGGTCTTAGACTGAAAATGACGTGTGTAAATGGCCTGGTTCAGGCGGAATTTTCCGCGGTATTTATTGGCTTCGTCCTGAGAGGGGAAGCGCTCTTCCTGAATGCGGGTTTGGTAACAAATGTCCGCGTCCATGTTACCTTCTAACTGATCCGTCACGTGCAGTGAGTGGCCGGCATTTTCGATAGTATCTAAAATGTAGTCGGGCATGGCCAGTTCGGTTGGCGAGATCAATGTAAAACGCACATTCTTGAATAAACATAACAGCTTGGACAACGAGTGAACGGTGCGTCCGTATCGCAGATCGCCGATCATCGCGATGTGCAAACCATCAATGGATTTTTGGTTGTACTGTAACTCGCGTTTAATGGTGAACAAATCGAGCAGTGCCTGAGTGGGATGCTCATTGGCGCCATCACCGCCATTAATCACCGGCACACGGCTACCCTCGGCAAATTCAGCGACCGAACCGGCGGCCGGATGGCGCATGGCGATGATATCTGAATAGCCACTCAGCACCCGGGCGGTATCGTACAGAGATTCGCCTTTGGCTAACGCAGAGTTAGCCATACCGGTGGTTTCTCTGACTTCACCACCCAGTAAATTAAAGGCAGTGCCAAAGCTCACCCGTGTCCGGGTGCTGGGCTCGAAAAACAAATTCCCTAGTATAGCGCCATCAAGAACAGTAGTTCTTTTTTGGCGTTTAGCGTAAGGCTCCATGCATTCGGCAACACTGAAAACCAAATCGATAGCGTCGCGGTCAAATTGGTTAACAGAAAGGATATGATTCCCGGTGAAACTAGACATAGATTAAGCGCAGACCTTGTTAACGTGCGGCTAGTGTAGCAAAAATCCCTCACTGCCGTATGCAATTTCGTTGCGCAGGATGATAGCCCTGCAACAACAGGATTGCCAATAATGTTGCCATATTCCTGCATGGATTTCATCTGCCGGCGGGCGGCTGTGTTTATCACTATCCGGCGTCTTAGCGGGGGAGTTTGTGCCCTCACGCTAAGCGCCGATAGCAGGGGAGAGAGACCGCACTGCCTCAGAGACTAACCGACCTTGCTATGCAAAACAGGCGCGTTGAATTTGCATTGTTGGTATTAAAACCGGCCGTGATAAACTGTTTACCCTGATTATCCGTTTAAGATCGTGTTGAAATGGTAAAACGTGTGGATTCGGACGCTACTGAAAAGCCATCAACAGCGCCGGGGCAAAAAGACAAAAAGCGGGCGTGGTGGTCAACCTCGTGCCCGGTGTGTCAGCGTATGCGGCTTTACGTCATATGGGCAATTTTAATGTTAGTGGTGTATTTTTATGTCTTCCAGCGATGACAACATACTGATTAAATCAACGGCTAAGCGCAATGGGTTAACCACGCTACTCATTGGCGTGGTGGCGCTGCTTATTGCTTCCATAGCGCTGTCATTCGCGCCGAAAGTGTTATTCCTGCCGCTTATATTTGCTATCAGTGGCGCCATCGTAACTATGCTCGTTGGTTGGTTTAAAATTCGCGAACCCGAGCACAGTTTGTCAATTGGTCGTGACAAGGTGAGTTATCAGCACCGTTGCGGGCAGTGGCGTTTAAACTGGGACGATATTCAACGTATCGACTGTCCCCGGGTGAGTCGTGGACTGGAAATGGATACGCTGGAACTGGTGGGTTTTAAACTCAAACGTTACGATGAGTTTTTACTGACCATATCGCCGCGCCTGGCCTCACACATTATTATTGAGCAACGCCCGTTGCTGATCCACAGCCAGAATAAAAACTGCAGTACCGGCGGTTGCTATAGCAGCAGTCTCTTTGAAGATAAGCCTTACACGCTGGAAAATGGCCAGATACTGACCGGCATAAAAGCGATATTAGCAAACCGTATGACAGCGGTGCGGGAGTCGCTGGGCTATGATGTATTTATTGCGGCCAGCGAACTGGATCGCGAACCTCACGCGTTCGTTAGCTTTTTGCGTGACTGTCAGGTGGCCAGGTTACGAGAGCCACTTTGAGTTCGACACACTGTGTTCGGTGTTGTCCTGCAAAAATTTATTGGCCTGCGCCACGACAATTTCGCCTTCCAGAACAATGGTTGGCATGAGCTCCGATGCGTCGTGATGTTTATTGCGTTTCAGCGCAGACTCCATTTCATCGGCTAATGCCTGTAATTTGGGCACACCGGTGTAGCAACAGGCACCATGAAGCTTGTGTATTTCATCCTGAACACCCTGAAAATTGCGGTTTTCCCACTCATTGCGAATGATTTCAGATGCATTGGGTAAGTGTTGAACAAAGTCACGCAGTAATTCAATGGCAAGATCGCGATTCTGGTTGGCGCGTTTTAACGCCAGCTGCCAGTCCAGGGTGGGCAGTGCCATGGCGGTGTGCTCTGCCCCGTGACACCAGCGGGCAATCATGCTGAGTAACGTGGCAAAGTCGATGGGTTTGGGTAAATAATCTTCCATACCGGACGATAGCAGCCGCTCCTGCTCTTCTTTAAAGGCATGGGCAGTGACGGCGATGATCGGTGTACCGGCGTTGAGGGGAGTTTTGCGTATTTGTCGGGTGGCCTGGAGGCCATCCATACCAGGCATTTGCACATCCATTAATATCAGATCGAACTCTTCCTTATTGCACAGGTTAATGGAGTCCTGACCGCTTGTGGATAGCGTAAGTTTGACGGGGGAATTGGCCAACCAGGTATCCAGTAATTTTAAATTCATGTCCATATCGTCAACGGCCAGAATGCGCGCCTTGGGTAAAGCGTTGAGTTTGCCTTGTAAGGGCGAGGTTTTTTCCAGCATGTTGCCGTGCAACAGCCCGTCCAGCTTGGACAAGGTCAACGGCATTCTTATTTGCGCCGCAAAGTCGGCGCTATAATCAGGGTGCTCGTTAAAGGGCTCTTCGCCGGAATACCAAAGTACGCGCTTGTCGGCGTTAAACTGTCTCAGACTCTCCAGGTAATACCTGCGCTGTGCCATTTTATAGGTAGGTAAAGTGGCAAACAGGTAATCGAACCGTCCCTCAAGGGATGTCAGGTAGTCAATTGATTCAACGCTATGTACCACAGCGCCAAGGCCAATCATCATTTGTGCGCTGGCTCGCCGACTAAAGGGGTGAGGATCGAAAATCACGACTTTCTTGTTTTTCCATTCTGGCACTGTTGCCAGCGAGTAACGTTGGCTCAGCTGGTTTGTACGCAGAATCACGGTGAACACACTGCCCTGACCCGGACTGCTTTTAAGGTTAAGGTGACCGCGCATGAGTTTGACTAACTCCTGGCAAATAACCAAACCCAGACCAGTGCCCTGATAACTGCGGTTCAGAGCGTCATCAAGTTGGGAAAACGCGCTGAACAGCTTGTTTTTATCTTTACGGCTAATGCCGATGCCGGTGTCTTCGATGACTATTTCGAGTTCATGAATACCATGTTGCAGCGACTTCCCGCGAACAGCCAGTTTAACGTACCCGGATGAGGTAAATTTAAGGGCATTACTGAGCAGGTTATTCAGTATTTGGCGAATGCGGAATACATCGCCGATCAGCTTCTCAGGCAGCGGCGCCAGTTCGTATACAAACTCCAGCCCTTTCATGTGCGCCGATTTAGACATTATCGTTACCATCTCTTCCAATAGCGAGTTGGGAGAGAACGGCTGGTTATTGATTTGCAGTTTGCCCGCTTCGATTTTGGAAAAATCCAGCACATCGTTAACGATAGTGAGCAGATTGTCGGCGGCGGTGTTAATAATGCCTACCTGCTCCATTTTATCGACCGGCAGGTTAATATTGGTGAGCTCTTTACTGAAACCAAGAATGGCATTCAGTGGGGTACGAATTTCGTGACTCATGTTGGCCAGAAACTGCGACTTAACATTGCTGGCGTTTATGGCATCTTTACGGGCGATATCCAGGCGCGCGTTTTGTTCTTCAATTAATTCCATATTGTGACGCAGCTCGTTGGTGGCCTCTGATACTTCGTTTTCCAGCTGGCTGCGACTTTTTTCCATCAGAGCAATGGAAAATAACCCCGCTTCGCAAAAAACCGCGGCCTGGAAACAGTACGTGGTAAACATATTGGAGGGCACCACGCCAACCAGGCTGAGCATTCCCACAATTGCGCCACTGGCAAGTATGCCCCAGGCAAAAATAAAGTAGCGGGCCGGCCTGTAACGTTTAAAGTAAGCCTCGAAACCGGCGGCGATATAACTGCAAATTGATAGCATCCCAATACCGTAAATCAGGTTGTGCTCCCAGGCTGGTGGCAGAACATCAATGAGAGTGGTAAGGCCCGATAACGCCTGTAACCACAGGAAACCAATGACAACAGGATGCATGGAGGGTGCATTTTTTGAGGTTTCTAAAAAAATAACCGAAAATATCCCCGAGCTAATCCCGATAAATGCGAAGATCACTGACGTATAGGGAGAAATAAGCGGTGACAGGGTGTCGGCAAAGAAAAAGTCAATATGCCCACCCCAAACAAACTGCCAAATTAACACCGTGACAATATAAGTAACGTACGCAATTAAGCTTTGCTCGCGAGAGCCGATGTAAAGCACCAGGTTATAAACAGCCAGAATAAATAAGCCGCCGTAAAATAAGCCCCATATTAAATTATCAATCTGGCTGATACGTATTTCGGACTTCTCTGACATGACGTAGATAGGGGCGATGAGACTCGATGAGTCGCTTTGTATTCTGAGTAGTAGCTCCGCTTCCTCGCCGACCGGGATTTTGGTTTCAAAAGTTGGAATGCGATACACTTGCTCCTGTTGAAGTTTGCCCTGATGGCTTTGCGCAACGACCTGATCATCGATCACTAAATAAAAATCGACTTTATCAAGCTGGCTAAAATTAAGGCTGAAGACCCAGTTGGTATTGTTTGAAACATTCGACAGGTTAGCGTGGAGCCAAAGGCCTTTATTGGTAAAACCATAATTGGGGTTGTTGTCGGCCTGATAGGTGAATTCGTGACGTCGCTTTAATATGTCAGAAATGGTGTAGGGTGAATCGGTCTCATACTGAATAGCAAAGCTATCAGCCAGCAGCTGAGTCTGCTCACCACCATAAAGGTGCACATCTGCCTGTAATGGCATTGCCACCATCGCGAGCAACGCTAACCACCATCTGTATGGGAATCTGACCATATTATAAATTACGCCCTAACTGCTCTGCTGTGACTGTCGGCTCTATTTAACCCTAACTTTCGGCTGTCTGCAAAAGCTAGATTGAAGATGCTTAACCCTGGCGGATAGTAATGACATCCTCTATTGCGCTTAGTGGCACTTTAACTCACAATGGAATTAGCAGGTCCTGGTAATGTTGAGCATGTCATAACCAGGCTTATCCGTAACACGGGCCTTGTGCGTTAATAATAAAACGAGAATAAAACAGAACCCATGAGCGATGAAATAACCATTAATCAAGACGGTGTTGAACAACTACCGATACGGCGATTTACCGAAGACGCTTATTTGAATTATTCCATGTATGTCATTATGGATCGGGCGTTACCAAACATCGGTGACGGTCTGAAACCGGTGCAGCGGCGAATCATTTATGCCATGTCAGATCTGGGCCTGAGTGCCACGGCAAAGTATAAAAAATCGGCCCGTACCGTGGGTGACGTATTAGGTAAGTTTCACCCTCATGGTGACTCCGCTTGTTACGAAGCCATGGTGTTGATGGCTCAACCATTCTCGTACCGCTATCCACTGGTCGATGGGCAGGGGAACTGGGGCGCGCCGGATGATCCGAAATCTTTCGCCGCCATGCGTTACACAGAGGCGCGCCTGTCTAAGTTCAGCGAAGTACTCCTCGCCGAACTCGGTCAGGGCACAGCCGACTGGATTCCAAATTTTGATGGCACTCTCAAAGAGCCGTTGGTATTACCAGCGCGTTTGCCGCACATATTGCTCAATGGCGTTACCGGCATCGCGGTGGGCATGGCTACCGATATTCCGCCGCATAATGTTCGCGAGGTGGCAAATGCCTGCGCCAGATTACTGGATAATAGCAAAGCCGAGTTACAGGACTTGTTGGAAGACATTCAGGGGCCCGACTACCCTACCGATGCCGAAATCATAACGCCGCGCGAGGATATCAAAAAGCTCTACGAAACCGGCCGTGGCAGCATCAAAATGCGCGCTAAATACCACGAAGAGAGCGGTGATATCGTCATTACGGCACTGCCACACCAATCCTCCGGGGCTAAAATTCTCGAGCAGATCGCAGGTCAAATGCAGGCCAAAAAGTTACCCATGGTGAGTGATTTACGTGACGAGTCTGATCATGAAAATCCAACCCGCCTGGTGGTTGTTCCGCGGTCAAACCGGGTCGACACTGAACAGCTAATGCAGCATTTGTTTGCCACCACCGATTTGGAAAAGAGCTATCGGGTTAATCTTAATATGATTGGCCTCGACGGTCGTCCTAAGGTTAAGGATCTGCGAACCATTTTATCGGAATGGTTAGTGTTCCGTAAGAATACCGTTACGCGGCGCTTGCAATACCGGTTAGATAAGGTACTCGCTCGCCTGCATATTCTTGAAGGTTTAATGATAGCCTTTTTGAATATCGATGAAGTTATTGAAATTATTCGGTACCACGACGAGCCCAAAGCTGAGTTAATGCGGCGGTTCAGCCTGAGTGACAAACAAGCCGAAGCGATTCTGGAATTAAAGTTACGTCATTTGGCCAAACTTGAGGAAATGAAAATTCGCGGCGAGCAGGATGAGCTCGCCAAAGAGCGCGATCATTTACAGCAGCTGCTGGGCTCAGAGCGTCGATTAAAAACGCTCATCAAGAAAGAAATTCTGCAGGATGCAGAAACCTATGGCGATGACCGCCGTTCGCCCATAGTGCAGCGGGTCGAAGCGAAAGCGCTCAGTGAAAAAGAGCTGGTGCCCAGTGAACCTGTGACGGTAGTGGTGTCAGAGAAAGGCTGGGCACGCTGTGCCAAAGGTCATGATATCGACCCCGGCTCATTGAGCTACAAAGCCGGTGATAGCTTTTTGGCCAGCGCGATAGGACGCAGTAACCAACCGGTGGTATTTCTTGATACCTCAGGGCGGGCGTTCTCCTGTGATGCCCATGGTTTACCTTCTGCCAGAAGCCAGGGCGAGCCATTAACCGGTCGTTTCAGCGTGGTGTCAGGTGAACAGTTTGCCCATGTGGTTATGGGGCCGGATGACGGCAAGTACCTTATGGCTTCCGATGCCGGCTACGGTTTTGTTGGCACTTTTTCTGATATGGTCAGCAAGAACAAAGCCGGTAAAGCCTATGTAAACCTGCCGACCGGGGCCAGGGTAATAGCACCTCAGCCGGTGGCTAACCTTGATTCCGACTGGTGTATGGCGATTTCCAGCGAGGGCAGAATGCTGTTGTTCCCGCTACGTGATCTGCCAAGTTTAGGTAAAGGCAAGGGTAACAAGTTGATCAGCATTCCGTCGGCAAAGGCACAGACTCATGAGGAGTACCTTAAAGTGCTTACCGTAGTGCCCGACGGTGCCGCCGTCAGGATCACAGCCGGTAAACGCAGCATGACGCTATCGGCAGACGATCTTGCCCATTATCAGGGCGAGCGCGGCCGGCGCGGAAATAAGTTACCGCGTGGATTACAGCGGGTCGATAAAGTCGAAGTTGAATAAGTGACAATCGGTGTCAGGCAATGGCGGGATAATAACGCTGTTGCTGATGACACTACATTTCACCAAAGACGCTCTCAGTGAGCCATTTATTGAAAAGCACCCATCAGGTTAGCTTAATATAAAGCCAACCTGAGGGGTTAAGGCAGGAGCTAAAGCAGATAGTTCGGCACGACTATTTACTGTTGGTACTTTCAAAAATCTTGTCAGCAGAGGCTTCGACAAACCCCTGATACAACTCGCCATTCGGTAAGTTGTAGCGCTGGGCAAACTCATAAAAACAGCTTGGAATGGTAAGTGAGCCATCGCTAAACTCGAGTTCGACCTGATCAGCCATGGTCGATGACTGTGCCAGATGTACCGACTCGCCGCCCTTAATTTCGCCGCCCGAAGTATTTAATACAAAACCGGCTTCTTTGAGAAGCGTGTTGACCTCAGCCAAACTTGTTAAGTTGCTTAAGTGATTCACACTGACTGTAAAGTGGTTAGCCCGGTAGCCCCATGCTGCCAGCCAGCTGGCATATTCTGACTCACTGGCAAGCGATTGGTACTCTTTGCTGGAAAGCTGCCAATGGCGGCCTGAATACAGAAAATTATCAGCGTCCACAATGCTGGCAGGCATTTGCTCTACCAAACCTTCAATGATGTGTTGGGTTTGGGTGGAAAACTCTGCTAGCCGCAATTCGCTAATGAACACTTTGGGCTGATCCTTATCCGGGTGCTCATAGTGCTTCGCCGTGACCTTTTTGGCTTTAAAATCGTAGTCACCTTTTGCCTCATAGCCGAGTGCCAGAAAATGTTCTGCTAAATGGTTAAGGCGGGTTTTGTCTAAGTCAAAGGTACGAAATGCCACGTGATCGTTGACAATCTGAGGGCTGTTTTCTTCGCCGGTGAGCAGTTTATGGATCCGCTTAGCACTAGGCGTGATCTGCACGTAATCCTGCCAAAGTGCAGAAAATAGGGCATCGATATTGTTATGCATGGTTAATTTCCCTCCGGGGATTCCCTGTTAACAGGTTGTTGCCGGTTGTCGTGTCATCCGGCAATACCTGCGATCTGAGTTGCGCTATCTGCGCGCCTTATAGCTTAAGGCCGGGGCTGAGCGTACCGGGTAATGTTACCTGCTCCAGCTCTACCGACGCAACCGGATAGGCACAGTAGTCAGCGGCATAGTAAGCGCTGGCACGATGATTACCGCTTTCACCAATACCACCAAAAGGTGCAGCGCTGCTGGCGCCAGTGATTGGACGGTTCCAGTTGACGATACCCGCGCGAATATGGCTAAAGAAATGCTGGTAGTCAGCTTCGCTGTCGCTGAGCAGGCCTGCTGATAACCCGAAGCGGGTATTATTGGCTTCGGCAATGGCCTCATCAAAGCTGGTGTAGCGGATGACTTTAACCAGTGGCCCAAAGTGTTCTTCATCGGGCATACTGTCAAGAATGTCGGTAACGTCAATGATGCCAGGCGATACCAGGCCGGTGTTTGTATCGAGGTGCTTTAACTCGAGCAGTGACTTGGCGCCCAGCTGTTGTAACGATTGCTGAGCCGCTACCATTCCTTTTGCTGCAGCAACACTGATCATGGCACCCATAAACGGCTGTGGGTCGGCGTCATAGTGACCCACCGAAATATTGGCGGTGGCCGCCACTAACGCATCCACTAAAGCGTCACCCGCCGGGGTGGCCGGAATAAATAAGCGGCGCGCACAGGTGCAGCGCTGGCCTGATGTCACAAAGGCTGACTGAATAATATCGTGAACCGCGGCTTTGGTATCGGCCACATCGGTCACAACGAGCGGGTTATTGCCGCCCATTTCAAGGGCCAGTATTTTGCCAGGATGACCGGCAAACTGTTCGTGCAGTAGTTTACCGGTACGTGAACTGCCGGTAAAAAACAAACCGTCGATATGCGGGTGTGCCGCCAGCGCTTTACCGGTGTCGACTTCGCCTTGCACCAGGTTTAATACGCCGTCGGGTATACCAGCCTGCTGCCAGAGCTCAACGGTTTTTTGCGCCACTGCCGGAGTGAGATCGCTGGGTTTAAACACCACTGTGTTGCCGGCGATTAATGCCGGTACGATGTGGCCATTGGGTAAATGACCAGGAAAGTTATAGGGGCCAAAAACGGCTACCACACCGTGGGGCTTATGACGAATAAAGGCCTTGCCTACCGGCATCGGGTTTTCGACAGTGCCGGTGCGTTCGTAATAGGCTTTTTCCGAAATGCCTATTTTACCGATCATGGCGCCGACTTCGGTAGCGGTTTCCCACAGCGGTTTGCCCGTTTCCTGTGCAATCAGGGCGGCAAATTCAGTTTTGTGTTCGCCAAGCAGTTCAGCAAACTTTTTAATGATGGTCAGCCGTGCTTCGACACTCATCGCTGACCAGGCTGGCAGTGCCGTACGCGCTGCGGATATGGCCTTTTCTACCTGTGCAGCAGAGGCTGCATTACCCTGCCAGAAGGTGTCATTTTTGGTGGGATCCACAGATGCTATCGCTGCACCTTCACCAGCTAACCACTGGCCATTAATAAAATGTATGGTTTGTTGCATAATATTCTGTCCTGATAATGGTGTTGTAAAGCGCAACCCGGTCATTTGCTGCGTTAGTTGCGGGGCTTGACCGACGCGTAGCGAATCGCATCGCCTTCTGCGATATTGAGTGCGGCAGCGGCTTTATGAGAGATAACCGCTAAGCCGGTTTTCTCATCGAAACTGACATCGGCGACCACTGCTCTGAAATCATTTATTTTCGTATTGATGATATAACTTAACTCACCAACCTGGGCGGCAGACTGATCGTCTAAATGAACGTTCACCCGACGACTACGCTGCGCGGTATTGATGTGGCTGAGCCGGGCCTCAACGGTGGGGCCGGCATCAAAGATATCCACATAGCCGCGACAACTAAATCCCTCTTCCTGAAGCAAACGCAATGCAGGCTCGGTTTTTTGGTGGACCTTGCCAATCACGCTTTGTGCTCGTTGACTCAGCAGATTCACATAGATGGGATATTTAGGCATTAACTCGGCAATGAACACCTTATTGCCGATACCGGTAAGGTAATCAGCCGTCGGGAAATCCATTGAGAAAAAGTGCGCCTCAAGCCATTCCCAAAAAGGCGAGCGTCCGTTTTCGTCGCTGACACCGCGCATTTCGGCGATGACAATTTCGGCGAAACGTTCCCGGTGCTCTTCCATAAACAAAAAGCGTACCTTCGACAAAAAGCGTCCATTAACGCCTTTTCTGGCGCTCTCGCGCAGAAACAGCGTACAGATTTCGCTGACCCCGGTATAGTCATTACAAAAGGTTAAAATCTCAACCGTATTGTGTATATTCAGCTCGCGTGACGCGTGGACCACTTTGCCGAGGTGGTAATGATAGAATGCATCGTCGATACCGACCGCTGCTTCGATGCCTGTGGTACCGACTACCTCGCCAGTAATGACGTCTTCCATCACAAACAAATAAGACTCGTTACCGGGCGCTGACACGTCGCGACCAAACGCGTCAATCGATTTATTGATTTTGCGTTTTAACAGTGCTTCGTTGACCGGTAGTGAGGTAAAGCCGATGC
Source organism: Alteromonas gilva (assembly GCF_028595265.1). Lineage (NCBI taxonomy): Bacteria > Pseudomonadati > Pseudomonadota > Gammaproteobacteria > Alteromonadales > Alteromonadaceae > Alteromonas > Alteromonas gilva. The sequence continues at coordinate 356,938 of NZ_JAQQXP010000002.1, forward strand.
CTGACTCTTCGGCTACCGCATACAACGAGTCATAGTCACTTAATTTGATTGGGCGAATGATGTACATTACCTCTCCCCAGCGCCTTATTTGGCTGCAACGACACTAGCGATAGCGCGCTCAAAACGACTGAGCCCTTCACTGATGTCGGCCTCGGGTATAACCAGTGACGGCGCAAAACGCACCACATTGGCCCCGGCAACCAGACACATTAAATGCTCGGTGGTTGACGCGTCGAGGAACTGTCTGGCCTGGCCCGTAAAGTCATCATTGAGTGCACAGCCGAGCAACAATCCCTTACCGCGAATTTCACTAAATACGTGATGCTTGGCATTAATGGTGGCCAGAATATCGCGGAATTGCTGTTCTTTTTGCTTCACGCCTTCCAGTACAACAGGATCGTTAATGACATCAAAGGTCCGTTCGGCTACCGCACACGCCAGAGGATTACCGCCGTAAGTGCTGCCATGTGTGCCGGGTTTTAAGTGTTGAGCAATTTCTGTTGTGGTCAGCATCGCACCGATGGGGAAACCACCACCGAGTGACTTCGCCGTGGTCAGAATATCGGGTACCACATCCAGCCCCATGTACGCATACAGGTGGCCGGTTCGACCCATACCGGATTGCACTTCATCGAAAATAAGCAAGGCATTGTGCTTGGTGCATAGTTCACGAACCCCTTTTACAAAGTCCGGATCGGGCGAAATAATGCCGCCTTCACCTTGTAGAGGTTCCATCATCACTGCACAGGTGTCATCGTCGATAAGCGCCTCAAAGGCCGCTAAATCGTTATAATTGCAGTGTTCTACCGCGCCGGGCTTAGGACCAAAACCATCTGAATACGCAGGTTGTCCGCCAACGGTAACGGTAAAGAAAGTACGACCATGAAAACCCTGGGTAAAGGCAATGATTTTTTGTTTATGTTCGCCAAACTTTTCCAGCGCATACCGACGAGCCAGTTTTAACGCAGCTTCGTTTGCTTCTGCACCGGAGTTAGCAAAATACACCCGCTCAGCAAAAGTATGTTCGGTGAGCTTGCTGGCCAGACGTAACGCCGGCTCATTAGTAAACACGTTGCTCAGGTGCCATAACTTTTGACCCTGTTCGGTGAGTGCACTGACCAGTTCCGGGTGGCAGTGACCTAACGCATTCACAGCAATCCCACCGGCAAAGTCGATATACTCATTACCTGCCTGATCCCAAACGCGCGAACCAACACCACGCACCGGTACCATCTGGGCAGGGTTGTAGTTAGGCACCATGACTTGATCAAACGTTTCGCGGGTTACATGCATTTTATCACCTCAAACTGTCGGTATTAGGTGTTATTTAGGCTCGAAATAGCCATGAAATGACACCATTGATTCGTCTTAAAGCACGCCAGTATGCCACTATCCAGTGTCTTTGTCTTCTATGATAACAGCAGTAAAACATAGCAAAATCAAGGCCTGTGGCTTATATTGCATAAAAAGTGAATAACTACCCACTACAATGCATAAGGCGCTGCAGAGGGGCTCATTAGTCTGTAAAATGCCGCTCGCGGCTTATCATCCTGCCGAACCATTAAATCGCGACAATTTGTGTGATGCATGATTATGAGAGAAAAAAAACGAAAAAAATGCCGTGACGCTGTAAGCATCCGGTTACATATCGCTCAATACCTGCAGTTGCCTGAGGTCAGTGTTATCAAGTGTCAGGCGAGTTGATGGTGGTAACGCACAACCGGTCAAAAAGGTGTTGGCCTCATTATCAACAAACAAGTGATTGTCTTTGAGCATACGGTATTTCGCGTAATAGCGGCTTTGCTGTAATAGTTGCGCCGCGGGTGAAGTCTCTTCCAGTAGCAAGTCAGCAGTGAGCTGCTTAACAGGGGCGGTATAATGAAGTTGTTTGAATGCCATGTAGTCGAGCACATTGAGTGTCACCGGGATGCTGTGCTCTGTCAGCAGTGTAATGAGCGCTTTGGGATCGGGTAACAGTTGTACCAGCGCTGAGTGAAGACCGCTCAGTTTGGCTTTTTGTGCATGTGCTAAGAAGTCCAGGTGAACCTGCTCAAACAAGTTAAAGTACAGCCGGGTAATTGCGCTGCGGCCCAGCTCACTCACTAACGGCAACGTAAACGCCGCATAGCGGTCCACCTTATAACGGTCGGCGATAAGATCAGCAGTTTGCGCTGCAACCAGGGTGTATTCCCATACCGTTTGGCTGAGTAGAGGAAAGGGCTCGGTACTAAACGCCAGAGTGTGTTTATACACTAATCCGGGCAGGAGCTGTTTAAGGGTGTCAACGCCCATATAGCTCAGTGCCGTTTTAAGCGTATCCACCATAATGATGTTTCCCCTGGCATCCCGACGGCGATACCGGGGGCGGTTTACCAGTCTGATGAGCTCATCAATCAACCAGGGGATATGGGCAGCCACGGCTTCGACTTTTGAAATTGTCACAGATGGGGTTGCCAGCACGTCAAACAGTACCGTAGTGTCGTCGCCCCAATCCAGCAGCGACTCGCACACACCGGGCGTATCGGCCAGTTGCTGGTGGATTTTTTTGTTAATTATGGCGTGCAGCTGCTGGTTTATTTGCTGCACGTATTCGCTTTGTACCCGGGCTGTTTTGAGTTTTTTCTTTAACGCATCTTTTTCTACTTTTAATAGCTGGCGACGCGTATAGCTTTGTTCGGATTCAGCATAGCTCACTTCACCGGCGAGCGTCCGGCCAATCATTTTCCGGGCTAATTGCGGTGCGATCAACAAATAATCAAAGCGTTTGGCAAAGCTTGGTAATGCCAGCAATTGTTCAGCCATTGGTTGCGTGTTATCTCCTTATTAGTCCCTAATGCAACGCTTTTATTGCCGTCTTCAGTGTCTTGCATTCACCGGTATGCTTCATGACTATGCGACACTGTTTTACAACAGCTCCGGTGAACCTGCCAGTTTGTTAGCCATCAGTACACCGGGTACACCCCCTGGTTGGCGGCGCACCCTGGCGAGTTGTAAAAAATTATCCAGGATCTGATGCCCATACTCAGTGAGCAGCGACTCAGGATGATACTGTACACCCCAAATGGGCAGGGTCCTGTGGCGCAGCGCCATCAGCTCCTGTTGCTGGCCGTCGTGCGTCCAGGCTAATGCCATCAGACAGTCGGGCAACGACTCTGGCGCAATAACCAGAGAGTGATAACGGGTCACCGCAAAAGTCTCTGGTATGTTGTGAAACAGCGGATCACCGGTGTGTTGCACTGCCGACACCTTGCCATGACGAATACGCGCAGCGCCGACAACGGATGCACCAAAGGCCTGGCCAATAGCCTGATGGCCCAGACAAACCCCAAAAATAGGTATCAGCCCGGCAAACTGTTTAATTACCGCCAGGCTGACACCTGCTTCATCAGGCGTACACGGGCCCGGCGATATCACAATACCTTCTACCACAGCGGGGTCGATATCCTCGGGGCGTATGGCATCGTTACGTACTACGCTTAATTCACAACCCAGCTCGGTAAAATAGCGGGCCAGATTGTGACTAAAGGAGTCGTAGTTATCGATTAATAACAGCAATGTCTGCTCTGCACCTGTTATGGCTTGGCAATGAACCCTAGCGCTTCGTAAGTGGACTTAAGCGTTGAGCTGGCTCTGACCTGGGCTTTTTCTGCACCCTGGCGCATCACATCATCCAGATACGCGCGGTCATTGCGCAGTGCATGATAACGCTGCTGTAGAGGCTCTAAAAACGCCACTACGGCTTCTGCCACATCCGATTTTAAGTGGCCATACATTTTATCTTCGTAGGCCGGTACGAGGTCATCAACGGCAGTATTGGTAGCCAGTGACAATAATGTCAGCAAGTTGGTTACGCCAGGTTTTTCGGCCCAGTCAAAATAGATACGCGCCTGCTCATCAGAATCAGTCACCGCACGTTTTATTTTTTTCGCGACTTTTTTAGGTTCTTCCAGCAACCCGATAAAATTGTTGGGGTTGGTATCTGACTTGGACATTTTCTTATCCGGCTCTTGCAAACTCATGATTCGCGCACCGAACTTCGGAATGTGAGGCTCCGGTATGCGAAAGGTCTCGCCATAAATATTATTGAATCGGGTGGCCACATCCCTGGTCAGTTCAAGGTGTTGCTTTTGATCTTCACCCACCGGCACTTCATGGGCCTGATAAAGTAAAATATCGGCCGCCTGTAATACCGGATAGCTGTAAAGACCAACATTTATATTTGCGACGTTTTTGGCTGACTTGTCCTTAAACTGGGTCATTCGATTTAACTCACCCATCTGGGTGTAGCAATTCAGGACCCAGGCCAGCTGCGCATGTTCTGGTACCTGTGACTGCACAAACAGGGTACTTTTTTGCGGATCGATGCCACAAGCCAGATATAGCGCCAGTCCGTCCAGACAGGCTTGCTTGAGCTTTTCCGGATCCTGACGCACGGTAATCGCATGCAAGTCCACCAACATATATAAGCAGTCATGGGTGTCCTGCATCGAAACCCATTGCTTCAGCGCTCCCATATAGTTACCTATGGTTAACTGCCCGGATGGCTGACAGCCGCTCAATACGATTGGTTTTGCACTCATTTATTTTTACCTATTTTGTCACTGACTGATGGGCTGACGACACTGTCGCCAACTCATCGCGCATTTGTTGAATTACCGCTGCATAATCGGGCTGTTTAAAAATGGCAGAACCGGCAACGAACATATCGGCGCCTGCCTCAGCAATGGCTGCGATATTATCGACTTTGACACCGCCGTCAACTTCAAGGCGAATGTTTTGCCCGCTGGCTTCAATGCGTTGTTTTACCATTTTCAGCTTGGTAAGCGTCGACGGGATAAAAGACTGACCGCCAAACCCCGGGTTAACCGACATTAATAATATATGGTGGAGCCTGTCCATCACATGATCGAGATAATGCAACGGCGTGGCCGGATTCAATACCAAACCGGCTTTGCAGCCACTGTCGGCGATCAATTGTAAACTGCGGTCAATATGCTGGCTCGCCTCGGGATGAAAGCTTATGTAAGACGCACCGGCGTCGGCAAACTGAGAAATCAGGCTGTCCACCGGCGACACCATTAAATGCACGTCGATAGGGGCGCTAATGCCGTAGTCTCGTAGCGCTTTGCAAATCATCGGACCGAAGGTCAGATTTGGAACGTAATGATTATCCATTACATCAAAATGAATAACATCCGCGCCGGCTTCGATGACTTTTTCTACGTCCTCGCCCAAACGGGCAAAGTCGGCCGATAAAATGGATGGCGCAATTAGAAATGGTTGCATAGTTGCCCTTATTACTGTGTAGGGTAGATAGGCCAAACCTGTTTAGCAGCAGTCTTTTAAGCCCACTGTTATGTACAGAAAACAACAAATTAGCGTCGTATTATTCAGCCTTTATATTTTAACGGATTATACGCACAGGCAAAAGTTATAATCACGCCCCTTTATGGTGATGGCGCGCCAGATTGGTGCAAGCGTCAATCCCATTAACATTTGTTAAATATTATACGATTTTTGTTGTGCGTATAAAAACACATTTAAAACATATATTTATTTAATTTTAACTGGTAAGTGTTGGCCGTTTAATAAGTGGGCATTAGTTTTGCGTATACCGAAACCATAATAAGAAAAATGCAGACAGAAAAGTGATTTAAATAAAAACACTTACGCGATATTTATACGGAGAACACACATGAAATTTAATAAAACACTGGTAACTTTAGCTGTCGTTGGCTCTTGCCTGACTTCACAAGCCGCACTGGCCGATAGCTTTTCTGCGAATGTTAGTGTTGCTAATAACTACATCTGGCGTGGTTTAACGCAAACCACCAACGAACCTGCGGTATCTGGTGGTATTGACTACGCCAGTGACAGCGGTTTTTATGCGGGTACCTGGGCTTCAAACGTTCAGTACGGTTCAGATGATGTTTATTCTTATGAACACGACCTGTACCTTGGTTTTGCCGGTGAGTCAGGTGATATCAGCTACGATTTCGGTTACCTGTACTATAACTATGACGAAGAAGCTGGTTTCGACTTTGGCGAGATTTACGGCACAGTTGGATACGGCGGTTTCAGCGCTACTTTATACGTGCTGGCAAATGCTGAACCAGATGAAGGTGTAGATCAGGACTTCGGTTTTGGCTCAACCACTTATTTGTCGCTTGATTATGGCTTTGCGCTTGCGAGTGGCACAGAGATTGGCTTGCATGCAGGCTCACACCAGGGCGACTTTAACGAAGCCTTTAACGGCGTACCAGGCGATTATCGTGATTTCGCAGTAACGGTTTCCAACGGTGGTTTTGCATTTATGATAAGCACCACTGATTTGGATGACGCAGGTCCAGACGCCACAGATAATGATTCTGTTAAATATACAGTGTCTTACTCTGTTGATTTCGAGCTGTAAGTAAACACATTTAACCCTTACCGGGTGAACATGTTATGCACGCAAAGGCCACACTGAAAAGTGTGGCCTTTGCACATTGAACGAAAATAACATTGCTTGCAAAAGCAAACTGGTTATAATTAGCACAACGGATTTGTTTTTTCAGGATTGGATGATATGGCAAAGTTAAAGAAAAGCTTAAACTGGAGAGTGGCGATCGCTGTATGTACAGTGGTTCTGTTGACCAGTGGCTTTAACATTGCTACCAAACCTATAGCCGATGACTGCTTACCCAATGCCGTGTTCGACACCGAACAGGTGAGTTGGGTTGCATGGCTGACCGGGCGCTCCAGTTCTTACCGTTTTCACTTCTTAGACTTACTTGAATTAATGTCTCGTCATACAGCCCGGGATAGTGAGTAAGCTCGCCGTATGCGCATTATGGCATCCAAACCTGGTTTACTTCGAATAGTACAAAGTGTTATAGCCAGTGCCTTTGGCGTACAAAGCCATAAAAACTACCAGCAGGATTTTACTCAGTCCAGCGTCGTCCCTTATGTCGTTGTTGGCGTGGTGTTTGTGGTATTGCTTGTTGTGTCGTTGGTTTTGCTGGTGCGTTGGATATTGCCCGCTTAAGGCGCGATAGGGTAAACCGGTTCACCGTGAAAGAGTGCCAGTAACTCCCCCACTGGTTTTCGTGAACTCCCGTTTTGACTAATTGAACGCTTTACATTGAGTGACGTAATTTGCGCGCCCTGGTACATCTGACGGGTCAGTGGCAAGTCGTGGTTAGACACTAACACTGGTATTTGACGCTTAAAGGCTGCCCGCTGAGAGAGCGTGGCCAGTTTGTGCTGGCAACGTAAGCTGAATTGTTTGGCGCTGTAGCTGGTAAAGAGCGCAGTTTTACTCATGGGTGCATAGGGAGGATCGCAATAAATAACGCTGCCTTTACGTGCATACTGAAATACTTTCTCAAAGGGCAGGCAGGTAAATTTAGCGCGCTGGGACTTTTCGGCAAAATGGTACATCTCCCGCTCGGGAAAATAGGGCTTTTTGTAACGTCCAAACGGCACGTTAAAGCGACCTTTTAAGCTGTAGCGGCATAAGCCGTTGTAACCGTGGCGGTTAAGGTAAACAAATAGCAGCGCCCGGTAATGCGCATCCTTGGTTTGGTTAAACTCTTCGCGCAATGCGTAATAGGTGGCTTCGTTGTTATGTTGCGAGGAGAAAAAACCGCGTAAGTCACTAATTAACTCGTCAGGCCGGTTTTTCAGGCGGTTATAAAGGCTGATTAAGTCGGGGTTAATATCATTGAGTACATAGTGCGGGAAATCAGAGTTCAAAAAAACAGAACCGGCGCCAACAAAGGGCTCAATTAATTTCTTGGCCTCCGGCAAGTGCGCATTAATCTGTTCAACCAGACTGTATTTGCCTCCTGCCCATTTGAGGAAAGCCCTGTTTTTACTGACGGCCATTATGCTGGTAACTACTCACTGACGCTTTGATTATTATTGTGTAGCAGAAAAATGATAACAAGAGTCTGCCAGGATTGTGCAAACAAGATTACCCTGCTTGCTAACAACTGAAATTCCTAAGGGTATGATTGTATCTGCCAGTGCTGATCTCGACAACCAGCAATACTTATAAAAGATTAATTTTGCGCGATTAGGCGCTACCATACCCAAATGCGATGGGGATCTGGCGGGCAGGGTAGTGCACTGCTGGCGTCGGTCTAGTTTAATTCAGCGGCTATTTGCGCTTTACGCTTAATAAATGCGTTTTCACTGCCCGGAAATTCAGGCAGCGCAGCGAGGCTTTGCCGGGCAGCCTCTAATGTGGGTGCCGGGGCAGACCACAAAATTACATACCAGTCTCCGCCGTAGCGCCTGGTTTGGTAAATGATAACCTTTGCATAAAGATCATTGTCACTGAGGTAGGTGGCAGCTAGCTGAGCGTCTTGCATACCGGCCAGTTGTATCCAGTAATTAGCCCCTGCGTCTTCAATAAAGCGGCTGTCTGCAATAGGCAAGGAACCGGCGACCGCTGACGAGTTTGCTGGCGGCGGCTCAGGTGCGCTGGCGCTGGCTGGCGAAACAGGTTGCGTGGTCGCGGTGGTCGTCAGGCCCTGCTCAGTGGTGTCTTGTACAGTGTCCTGATCATTCTGCGCATTGGCTGTTACCGCTTCGTCATTGGTTGCTTTTGCTGCTCCGGTACTTTCACTGGCAGTCGTAGCACCGCTTTTGTCGCCTTTGCCTGACGCGGCGGGAATTGTCTTAATCGCATCGCTATAACTGTCGATCACTCTGGGCTGGGCCGTGACTCTGGCCGTGTCTTGCGGCGAAGCAACCGGACTGTCTGGCTCAGCCGCATCCTGTTTTACCACACTCAGCGTACGCGTTGGGGGGGCAACGGCTGTCTGTACTGTCGGCGAAGACGCCTCGCCAGTGTTGGCAGCAGTGTCGATAGGGGCAAACAGAGTTGACAGACTGGTGCCGTACTGCCAACCTAAAATGGCCACAAAACTCGACACAAAGAGTAAACAAATACCCAGCCACAGCCAGGGAGAGCGCAGGCGATTGGGGCGGGCAGATGTGGCGGTCAATGCGCCTTTATCACGGCGGTACTGTTCAAAGGAGGCGCGTTTTTCGGCCAGCATGCGGTCGAGTTCGCTGCCGTAATGCGAACCGGATACCGACTGACTGCTAATGAGCAGAGGCGTGCTGGTATTTTTGGCCGGTAGCCATTGTTTGGCTTCTTCTGCCCAGGCGGTGTCGCCAAACAATAAAACATTCAAATGTTGCTTGTTATTCGCAAACCGGCTTTGGAGCACCAGATCCCACAGTTCCTGTAAAAACGTATCGGGAATATGCTGAGCCTGCGTGATGGTTATTAATACCGGGCCTTCATGGTGGTTAAGGCCCGCTAAAAGCTCATTGAGGGGACGAACGTAGCTGCCCACAACCTGACCGAGCAACTGTTTGCACAGGGTGCCGCGGTAATCAGTAATGTTGAGAGATGGCTCTGCTGTAACAAAGGCAAGTTCGGTACTATCTGACTGTTGAAAAACAAACGACTCCAGCGTGCGTTGCTGCTCAGCAATAGTATCGCCGCTGACAAAAATCAGCTGCGAAGAGTAGTTAACCAGATATTCAAGTCTGCTGTGAAGCTCTGACGCCACCGGAGTGTCCTCATAAGTCGTAATACGCGATAAACGTTAACCCTGCTTAGCCCAACACATCGTCGAGTATCGCCTGGCTAACGTCCTTTGTGACCGTTGCTCTGCCGATACCTTGCGGGATGACAAAACGTATCTGTCCCGCCTCAACTTTTTTATCACGCGCCATGTGTCGCATGTAATCCTGACAGGTCATGCTATCGGGGCCGCGGACAGGCAATTCAAACTGCTGCATTAAGGTCGCAACACGACGGGTTTCTGACGGTGTCAGCCAATCAAGGTGTTCAGCGGTTTTACAAGCAAGTATGATACCAGCCGCAACAGCTTCACCGTGTAACCAGTTGCCGTAGCCTTGCTCAGCTTCGATAGCATGGCCAAAGGTATGGCCCAGATTGAGCAAGGCGCGAATTCCGCCTTCACGCTCATCCTGAGCGACGATCTCTGCCTTAATCTCGCAACACCGAAAAATAGCTTTTGCCAGGATCTCCGGGTTAAGTGCATTGAGCGCCTGCTGGTTGGTGTCGAGCCAGTCAAAAAATTCAGCGTCGTAGATGACACCGTATTTGATGACTTCGGCCATGCCGGCGGCAAACTCTCGTTTTGGCAAGGTATTGAGGGTGGTTATGTCGATGGCAACCAGAATAGGCTGGTAAAAAGCACCGATCATGTTTTTACCCAGCGGGTGGTTTACCGCAGTCTTACCGCCCACGGATGAGTCAACCTGAGATAGCAGGGTGGTTGGTACCTGAATAAAGGGCACGCCACGCTGGTAAGTAGCTGCTACAAATCCGCACAGATCACCAATAACACCGCCACCCAGGGCGATTAAGGTAACATCCCGTGCGGCGTTCATTTCCAGCAGGCGCGTCATTACGACTTCGTATTGTGCCAGGTTTTTATGCTGCTCCCCGTCGGGCAGCGTGATGACATCTGTTTGCTTGTCGCCGCATGCGGCAAGTACCCTGTCCAGATAAAGTGGCGCAACGGTCTCGTTGGTAACGATAACTGCACGCTGACCTTTAATATAAGGCACAAAAAAGCCGGGCTGTGATAACAGTCCGGCTTCAATCTGGATAGGATAGCTACGTTCGTCAAGTTCTACCGTTAAAGTTGACACCCGGGTAGCTCCTTAAATTAATCTATAATCCAATCTTACTGATAATCTGATTTGCCACAGCGCGTGCTGATTGATCGTCAGTCTCTACGACGTAATCGGCTACTTCTTCATAAAGTGGATTACGTAAGTCGGCGAGATCAGTTAACACCTGTTCAGGATCGCCCTTTTGTAGCAACGGACGACGCTTGTCCCGTTGGGTTCTGGCAACCTGTTTATCGATAGTGGTTTGCAGGTACACAACGATACCACGTGCTGATAAGCGATTGCGCACAGCTTTGGTTACAATTGAACCGCCTCCTGTGGCCAGCACAATGCCTTGCTTATCGGTTAAATCGTTGATGACATTTTCTTCGCGCTTGCGGAAACCTTCTTCACCTTCGAGATCAAAAATCCAAGTGATATCGGCGCCAGAACGACGTTCAATCTCCTGATCGGAATCAAAGAACTCGAGGTGTAACTCATCTGCTAAGTGACGACCAATGGTACTTTTACCGGCTCCCATTGGACCAACCAAAAAGATATTACGTTTTTCAGCCATATTTGCTTATTTCACAACTTATTTATGTTAAGGGCAGTATTCACTGTTTTCCTCAACCACCCGTTCACACGTGCTTATTTTGTCGCTAATAAGCACATACACAAAACCTCGTTAAATTTTCGAGAGCGGGATTATCTCAGTTTCTCTGACCGCTATGCAAGTTTTGTTGCAGGGATTAGGGCTAAACCTGCAAAATACGACTTGAAACAGTGTTTTAATGCGTAAAAACTGATAATCGAACAGCACAAAAAGCGAGATTTGAGGCAGCACCGACACTAAATTGGTGCTGCCAGGCTTGATTATAGCGCTTCGGTTACGATTTTGGGCGTAACAAATATGAGTAATTCACGTTTTTGATAGACCGTAGAGCTGTTTCGAAATAATCCACCAACAACGGGTAAATCGCCGAACAACGGTACTTTGCTAACATCGTTACTATTGACCTGCTGAAAAATACCGCCCAGGACAATTGTTTCGCCATTCTCGACCAATACCTGGGTTTTGATTTCCTGAGTATCGATGGCTACGGCATCACCGGTGGCGGTCTGAACGGTCTCACCGCGGGTATCCTGGGTAACCACCAAATCAAGAATAATACGATTGTCCGGCGTAATATGTGGGGTCACCTTTAAACTTAACACCGCTTTTTTAAATTCAACCGAGGTCGCGCCGCTTGAGGTCGCCTGTGAGTAGGGTATTTCGGTGCCCTGCTCAATATAAGCCTCTTGTTGATTAGCGACAGTAATACGCGGACTGGCGATGATTTCACCTTTGTTTTCTGATTCCAGTGCGGACAGTTCTAAATCGAGAATCGTGCCGTCTGCCAGACTGGCAATTTGAAAACCGATACTGCCAGCCGGGCCGCTCACCGGTAAGTTCACATTCAGCCGGTCACCCAAAGACGGCACCACGCCGGCGGCAATCCTATCGGCCCCTTCCAGGGAGCCTGAGATACCGTTATCGCTCTGCCGGTCAGAAAATCCCCAGCGCACGCCCAGCTGTTCGTCGACGTTGTCCCTTACTGTTACCATGCGTGATTCAATCAGTACTTGTTTAACCGGAATATCCAGCGAACGAATAACACGTCGCGCTTCATCTATCGACGCCTGGGTATCGCGTACCAGGATGGTGTTAGTGCGGTTATCTACCGACACCGCGCCACGCTCGGTTAATATGCCTGCGGCACCTTCTTCACTCTTGAGTATGCCAGCCAGCTCGGAGGCCTTGGCGTAATTCACCGTTATACTGGCCGAGGCCAGTGGCGCCAGCTCGGCGGCTTGCTGATCGGATTGCAACTTCTGGGTTTCACGCTGAGATAATTCGTCACTGGGGGCAATCAGCAGAATGTTACCCTCCTGACGCTTGTCCAGGCCTTTGATTTGTAAAATCATGTCCAAAGCCTGATCCCAGGGCACCCCGGTTAAGCTGATCGACACGTTACCGGAGACGGTATCAGTCGTGACTAAATTAAACCCATTTACTTTGGCAATGATTTGCAGCACCTGACGTACCGGCACATCCTGGAAATCCAGCGAGATGGGCTCGCCCTTGTACTGGCTGTTTTTTAACTTGTCGCGCTGTTCCTGGCTCATTGGCGTAATGGTGACGGTAACCGTGTTGCCATCTTTGCTGGTGTCAGTGGTAACAATGCCATTGTAATCAAACTCTATACGACTGGCCGTTTGGTCCTGAAATGTTTCAATGCTGGTGAGCTGTGTACCAAAAGATACAACGTCCAGTTCAACTAACTGATCTTCGGCCAGCGATGTACGCGGTAACGTAAGCAGCAACTTACCGTTAGCCTCAACAAATTCAGGCACTGCGTTATTATTATCAAAAGTCAGTGTAGTAACTGCGCTGCCATCGGCCCCTCGGGTAAAAGCAATATCCTGCAATTGTGACGTAAACACTAACTCTGCATCGGCGTTAGGATTGATCAGCTGTGGTGATTGTTGCGCGCTCGCATTCAGTGCGAAAACATGGCAAAAGAGCATAAAAATGCCCAGCCATGCTGGCCGTGAGGATTGCCCGTTAAGGCAGTTGTTACAGATATATCGCTTAAACATCTCGTTATCTCCTGCTCACGACTTGATCGTTAGCGTTGTTTCTTTCTGCTGCCAGCAGCCGGTGCCGTCAGGAACAAGCTCTTGAATTACAACATTATTATCGACAATGGCACTGATGCGACCGAAAAACAGTCCAACCCTGGAGCCTTTTTTAGCCTGATAGAGCAGGCCGTCGTTCGTTTTGAACAACACCCATTTATGCCCATTAGTATAAAAACTGCCAGTGAGCGACAAGGCATCAATACCATAGGTTTCCAGCGGCTCGCGCTGGCGACTCGTGTCGGGCTGCAAACAGTTTATCTTTGACTCCGTGACAATGGGTGCCTGGGCCATCTTGGGGCGTGTAAACGGACTGCGAAACTCCTGTGCGCTGTAAACGAATGCCGGTTCCTGACTAAACTTAGGATAGGGCTCGATACGCGGCTTGGTATTTTGTTTTACCTGCGCAGTAAAGCTTTTCAGATCATCCAGTTGCGGTGAACAGCCGGTGATTAGCACGCCGACAACCAGTGCGCTTGCGAGGCGGGTTACAGCGCTCATTTACCACCTCCCCGCGGCTCTGTCGCTGCCGTCCGGTAGGTTTTCGCCAACAGGCTTAAACGCAACCCGCCTTGTTCACTCAGCACGGTAAAATCATGCATGGTGACAATTCTTGGCAGTTCGGCCACTTTTGAGGCGAATTGTCCAAAACTGTGATACTTACCGGCCACTTCAATTTTGATGGGGAGTTCAGTGTAAAACTCTTTTGGAATTTCTTTTTCCCAGTTCAGTAAACGAAACGTCAGGCCAGAGCTGGTGCCAACGTAGGTAATGTCATCAAGCAATCCCGGGGTTTCATTTTGGGTGGGCAGTGATTTTAACATCGATGAAAAGTCTTCTTCGATTTGCGCCAGCTGTGCCTTGTAGGCCTCAAGATTAGCCGCCAGTCGATACTTCGCTTCAAACTGTAGTTTGAGCTCGGCTTCTTTTTTCTCTACCTGTTCCAGTTGCGGCAGTTTAGGGCTGACAATACTGGAATAGCTGATGCCGGAGACCACTAAAATTATAAAGAAAGCGATCACGATTTTTACTTCAAACGGCCAGATGGCTATCTGCTCAAAGTCGAGATCGTTAATCTCTTTTAATTTGGCAACATCAAATTTTTTCATTGGTTACCTCCACTGTTTTTTTGTTTTGCAGTGGCCGTCTGAGCCTGGATGGCAAAGGTAAGGGTAAATTCACTGACTGCATCGCTGGCACTGGTATCGGCAACAATTGACGATAGTTCGCCTGAGGTAAACACCTTCGAGGTTTCTAACTGGCGCATAAATTCGGCCAGCCGGTTATTCGATTCACTGGTGCCCCGCACCTCAATAGCTGCCCCGGTGCGCTGCAAAGACTTAAAAGACACGCCCTGGGGCACAATGCGCGCTAATTCATCGAATACCTGAGGCGCCAGATTGCGGCTACTTTGCAGTTGCTCAATCAGCGCCATGCGTTGCTCAATGGCCGCTTTACTTTCTTTTATCTTTTTAATCTCGGCTATCTGACTGTCCAGCGCCGTAATCTCCGAGGTGAGGTACTGATTACGGGCATTTTGATTACTGATTTGTTGATCAATAAACTGACCAACCAACCAGAAGAGCAAAAAGGTGATGAGCGCCACCAGGCCCAGAATAATAAGATATTGCTGCTTTTGCTTAAGGCGACGTTGCTCGCGCCATGGCAGTAAATTTATATATGCCATGGAGAAAACCCCCTGCTTGCCAAACCGGCTGCTATCGCCATCAGTGGGGCGGTTTGTTGGACCTGCTCAGCGTTGAGCTTGTCACTGATTTTTATGGTTGAGAAGGGGTTAAAAACCTCCACCTCAACGCCTAAGTCCTGTTGTAATGTCTCGGTTAAGGTTGGCAGTACGGCAGCACCACCACTGAGGACAATGCGCTGCGGGCGCTTGGCATTCATGGTGCTCATATACATTTGGATAGCCCGGTTAATCTGCTGTTGTAAATTTGCCGCAAAAACCGGCAACGTGTCGGTTACCCAGTTATCCGGTAGCGTGTTGTCGATAAGTTGTGACTCAACATCTTTACGCTCGAGCATGTGAATGAGCGCTAAATCCTGCAGCAGCGTATCGGTGCCAAAGTTATGCTCCTTGGTATAGAGCACCTCGCCCTCCTGCCATACGCAGACCTGCAGCAATGAGGCTCCCACATTGATACAGCACACCGATGAGCGCGCCTCGTCATGAGGGTAGAAGTAGTCAACGGCGTTGCCCAGCGCAAAGCTTTCAATGTCGACAACCAGTGGTTCAAAGCTCTGTTCGCGTACTAATGTTGAGCGAGAATCCACGATATCCTTGTGCGCTGCACTGAGTAACACATTGACTTTGCCGGCGTGAGTCTCGCTCATACCCAGCTCTTCAAAGTCGAGATAGACCTCCTCAAGGGGATAGGGAATAAGACTGTCGGCCTCAACCTCTATTTGTCCTTCGAGCTCGAAGTCTGACTGATCGGGCTCCATGTGCACCACTTTACTGATAACGGATGTACCGGCCACCGCGATGGCGGCAGGCTTTAATTTGTTTTTTAGCGCCAGGCGAACTTTACGCAAGGCCAGACTCACCGCGTCGTAGTCACTGATTTCACGCTCTCTGAAGGCATCTTTGATGATCGGCTCACAGGCATACGCTGTCAGCGTGTAGTCACCGGCAGCGCCTTCAAGCACCACCGCTTTGATGCAACGGGTACCAATGTCGAGTCCGACAATGGAGGGTTGCTTCTTTTTGAACAGTGATCTTACCATGTCAACCGTAGCCTTATTTCTTAGCGAACAATTTCTAACTTATGATGTTACTGAATTTTTTTCTATTAAATGGTTCTAATAAATACACTTAGGTATAAAATATAAGTCATTTTGGCAAAAAAGCCCTGTTCATTCTTATTGTGAAATATTTAAAAACCGTACTATTAGTTGGATTTGTCGCCGCGTTACTTGGCAGTGTAACGTTAACGGGTATCTATTTTTATATGAAACCTGACTTGCCCAGCGTTGCCATCCTTAAGGATGTGCGACTGCAAACCCCCATGCGTATTTATACCCATGACGGCAAGCTAATTTCACAATACGGCGTAAAAAGGCGTATTCCGGTAACCTTAGACGAAACACCGGAATTATTACAAAAAGCGATTCTGGCTACCGAAGACAGCCGGTTTTATAAACATTTCGGTATTGATCCTATCGGCATTACCCGTGCTTTCATTAATCTGGTGCTGACTGGCGAAAAAAGTCAGGGGGCCAGTACACTGACCCAGCAACTGGCGCGTGGCTTTTTTCTAACCCGCGAAAAAACCTACATCCGCAAGATTAAAGAAGTGTTTATTGCCCTGCATATGGAGGCGGAGTTAAGCAAGGATGAAATCTTTGAGCTTTACCTCAACAAAATTGAACTGGGGCATCGCTCATTTGGCTTTGGCGCTGCCGCACAAGTTTACTACGGTAAGAAATTAAACGAGTTAAGCCTGGCCCAGATTGCCACACTGGCCGGCCTGCCACAGGCACCCTCGGTGCTCAATCCGATTAGCCGCCCTGAGCGCTCTCTGGAACGGCGTCGCATTGTGTTGTTGCGTATGCTCGACGAAGGGTTTATCACTAAAGCGCAGTTTAATGAAGCAAACTCGGCCCCGGTCACCGCTAAAAAGCATGGTGCCGAAATTGAACTGGATGCGCCGTATCTGGCTGATTTGATTTATTCAGAAATGGTCAACCTGTACGGTAAAGAAGAGGCCGAAACCGGCGGTTATCAGGTGTATGCCACTGCCAGTTCAACACTGCAACAAGCCGCACAACACGCGGTTAAACAAAACTTACATGATTACGATGAACGTCACGGCTATCGTGGTGCGGTGGCGCGGTTATGGCCATTGCAGGCTAACAACGATAATGCTGCAAAGGGCGAAGCCAAAGCGGAGGAGGAATGCGCAGCTCAGCCACTCTACGTAAACTGGCCCTGTGATATTGACGAAAACGATGTGAATGATGCCTTGGCTAACATCGGTGCTTATGGGTTTGTCAGACCGGTTGTAGTGACCAGCGTTGATGAAAAAACGTTTATAACGCGCGACAGCGCGGGCACTGAGCGCACAATTGAGTGGCAGGGTATGGACTGGGCAAGACCGTATATCCATGACAGCCGCCAGGGGCAGCCACCTGACACCGCCTCTGACATTGTTGCCGCGGGTGATATTGTGTATATCCGCGAACAGGATGACCTGTGGCGGCTGGCTCAGTTGCCTGATGCCAGCGGTGCGCTGGTGGCGCTTGATCCCAATAATGGTGCGGTGCAGGCGATTGTAGGCGGGTACAGTTTTTACGAGAGCCAGTTTAATCGGGCCACGCAGGCAAAACGTCAGGTGGGCTCGAACATTAAGCCGTTTGTTTATTCGGCCGCGCTGGAAAACGGCTATACCATTGCCAGTGTGATCAACGATGCGCCCATCAACGAATGGGACGAAGCCACAGGCGTTGCCTGGCGGCCACAAAATTCACCCGCGGAATATGATGGTCCGATCCGCATGCGTATCGCCCTGGGGAAATCTAAAAACGTAGTATCAGTTCGTTTACTGCGGGGCGTCGGCCTCGACAATACCATAGAACACCTTACCCGTTTTGGTTTGGACAAAGCCGATATCTCCCGGGATGAAACCGTATCCCTGGGCTCCAGTTCTCATACACCGCTGGAAGTGGTACGTGGGATGGCCACCATCGCCAATGGTGGGTTTCTTATTCAGCCCTATTTTATTGATCGCGTCCTCGATGAAAACGGCAGGATGCTCTGGCAGCATACCCCCAGTTTGGCTTGCGATAACGTTGACTGCGACGAAGCCCGACAACAGGCATTTGCAGAGAGCAGTGGCGCGGCGAATGCCGAAGCTGATGCTGAGGCTGATGTTGAGGCTATGCTGGCCGCTGAGCTGAACCAGTCTGTCCAGTCAGAGCCTGAGAACACCCCGTTGGCGCCGCGGGTTATCTCAGCCCAGAACGCGTTTCTGGTGGCCGATATGATGCGAACCGCGGTGCGGGTTAATGGTAGTTGGACGGACTGGCGTGGTACCGGGTGGCGAGCCAGTCTGATATTAAAACGCGACGATCTGGCCGGTAAAACCGGTACCACCAATGATTCACGGGATGCCTGGTTTAGTGGCTTTAATCGTAAACTTGTCGCCACCGCTTGGGTGGGCTTTGATGACATGAACAGGCAACTCGGCCGCACCACCTATAATCAGCCGTTAGCAGCAAGAGATCCCGAACGCTTTAGCTGGATAGGAAATGCCATGATTGGTACTGAGAGCGGCGCCATGGCCGCGCAGCCAGCCTGGATTCGATTTATGCAAACGGCACTGAATGACGTACCCGAAGCGCCTATGCCAGTGCCCGCCGATATCGTCAGGGTACGCATAGATCGTACCAGTGGAAAGTTGACCCGGCGCACAGACGATACCACACTGTTTGAATACTTCCTGAGAGGAACCCAACCCACTGTCTATGTGTTGGACGATGAGCTGGACGACTCCACAGGAGAAGATAAAACGAATGTAGATGTTGATGATATATTCTAGCGTCTGCGAGATATAGCGCCTGCGTGCTATTTTTACGTTGTTGGCAGTTGTAGCTTCAGGCCCTCCGGGTCTACAACAGCCGTCTGGTTTAAATAGTAAAAAAGTGCTGAAAAAATGCATAGCAAAGGTCAGCAGACCCTCGCTAAAACGATAATAAATGGTTAAATAATAATGTCTGATGACGATAAGAGGTATTTGTACATCCCGCATGCCGGGCCGTCGCTTCTGGAAACGCCACTATTGAACAAAGGCAGTGCCTTTACGGTTAAAGAGCGCGCACGCTTTAATCTCACCGGGTTGTTGCCACCCCGCTATGAGACTATCGAAGAACAGGTTGAACGGGCCTTCATGCAATACAATACCTTTGACGATCCGCTCAATAAACACATTTACCTGCGCGCAATTCAGGATAACAACGAAACCTTATTCTACCGGCTTATTCAGTCGCACATCGAAGAGATGATGCCAATCATCTATACCCCGACGGTGGGTGATGCCTGTGAGCAATTTTCGGATATCTACCGTAGCTCCCGCGGCTTGTTTATTTCCTGGGAAGAACGCCATCAAATTGATGATATCGTTCGCAACGCCACCAAACGTAAAGTAAAGGTCATCGTGGTAACCGATGGCGAGCGCATTCTCGGTCTGGGCGACCAGGGCATCGGCGGTATGGGTATTCCGATTGGTAAGCTTTCACTCTACACCGCCTGTGGCGGAATATCGCCGGCTTACACGCTGCCGGTAATGCTGGATGTGGGCACCAACAACGAAAAGCTGCTCAACGATCCCATGTACATGGGCGCCCGTCATAAGCGTATCAGCCAGGACGAGTACGATGAGTTTCTGGATATGTTCATCAAGGCCGTCACCCGTCGTTGGCCGGATGTGCTTATTCAGTTTGAAGATTTCGCCCAACCCAATGCCATGCCATTGCTGAGTCGTTACCGCAAGGAAGTGTGCTGTTTTAACGATGATATACAGGGCACGGCCGCGGTAACGCTGGGCACTATTCTGGCCGCCTGTCGTATGAAACAGAGCAAACTGTCTGACATGAATATTGTTTTTGTCGGGGCCGGTTCGGCTGGCTGCGGGATTGCCGAGATGCTGATTCAGCAAATGTGCCATGAAGGGCTGAGCGATGCCCAGGCGCGTAAACAAATCTTCATGGTCGACCGCTACGGATTGGTCATGGAAGGGCAGGAGGGGCTGCGTGACTTCCAACAGCGTTTACAACACAACAACGACGACATCGTCGATTGGTCATACAGCGGGGAATATCCGTCGTTACTGGATGTGGTTAACTGCGCCAAACCTGAAGTCATGATTGGTGTGTC
This sequence comes from Alteromonas gilva, assembly GCF_028595265.1. NCBI lineage: Bacteria > Pseudomonadati > Pseudomonadota > Gammaproteobacteria > Alteromonadales > Alteromonadaceae > Alteromonas > Alteromonas gilva. Next base: position 377,159 of record NZ_JAQQXP010000002.1, read on the forward strand.
TGGTCAGCCAGGCTTGTTTACCGAACAAGTGGTAAGCGCTATGAAGCGGCATACTGAACTGCCGATTATTTTTCCGCTGAGTAACCCGTCACGTCAGGTCGAGGCCCGTCCGGAGCAGGTCATCGAATGGACTGACGGTGAAGTGGTGATTGCCACCGGCAGCCCGTTTAAACCGGTGGAATATAATGGCCGGCACTTCCCGGTAGCACAATGCAATAACAGCTATATCTTCCCTGGCATTGGCTTAGGGGTGGTGGCCTCCAAAGCGCGCTTAATCAGTGATGAGATGTTGATGGCAGCAAGTAATGCGCTGGCCTGTGCATCGCCGCTGGCGAATACGGGTAAAGGCGAACTGCTGCCGCCATTGCGTGAAATCTCTGCCCTGAGCCGACAAATTGCCTTTGATGTGGCAAAAGTCGCTATGGAGCAAGGGTTAGCGCTGGAGCAGACTGACGAAAACCTTTTGGCCAGTATTGAGAGCAATTTCTGGCGCGCCGAATACCGCCCGTATAAGCGAGTGAGTATATAAACCGAAGCGCTGTTCAGGTTGCGCTGTGTCTCAGCGTAACCTGAGCAACAAGGTTACTGAGCGCTGGCCTTGTTTGGCTGTTCAATTCCCCAGACTTACTGGTCGCACGTGGAGTTAAAGTGTGATTAGTGAGAAGCCGTAGAACATTTCTTATTAAACGAGTGGCCTAACAACCAGTCTACTATCGATTGCCAGCATGCCTGGCTGTGTTTAGAAAAAAACCGCATATGGCCGAGCTCAGCCAGTTCATAATCGCCCGGCGAGATGTGCTGCTGGGTAACACGCAGATTGTTGTACAGCGATAAAATATCATCGACGTTTTCCGGCACGACAATTTCGTCGTCAGTAGCGGTGATCCATAGCGCTGGTTGCGTCAGGCGGTCGTAAAAGTGCTGGTGAATTCGGCTGCCAAATTCTGTTTTAGCATAGCCCTGACCGTTGCACCAGCGTCGCCACTGAGCGCCCACGCCTTTGGGTAAGGGCTCGCCCATCCCCAGCCAATGAGACTGGGTTTGGCCGCACAGCAGGTTGGTCAGGGGGATAAACAGGTTCATATAAAAATGCGCTTTATATTTATAAGGCGCGGCGAAATTACGCAGGCTTCCAGAGGAACTGCCATAGGTCACAATACTGCTTAATGCCTCTGCATTGTGCATTAGTCCGGCGAGTTGTCCGCCCGCGCTATGGCCAATTAAATGTAGCGGTATTGGTGAGAATTTGTTTTGCAGGTATGCCAAAACGGCAGGCATGTCCTGCTGCCCCCAGCACTGCAATGTTGCGTTAGCCATTATCTGAGCGTGCTTAGGTGAGTCGCCGATGCCACGATTGTCGTAGGTTAGTACCGCAATACCCTGCTCAGCGAGATAGCGCGCAAAGTGGCTGTAAAAGCGCTGTTTAATGCCGGTTGCCGGGGCCAGCATAACGGCGCAAACCGGGCTTTCGCCGGGCAGATATAGCAACGCAGAGAGAGCGGTTTTGTCGGCGCAGGAAATGGTTACAGGAACAGCTGGCTGCATAATATAATCTCTGGTCTTACCAGTGGGTAGGATATTATAACGATTCCAATCTAAAGTTAAAGGGCGCGCAGAGTAAGCACCGGTCAACGACTGCAACAGTCGCTGAGCCTTTGCCCGGTGACTGTTGCATGCCGCGACGGTCAGACGTCGAGGGTAAAGACTTTTGACTTGCGCTGCAGGTTGTAGAGCTCTTTTTTAGAGCTTGGCAGCGCATCGATAGTGGCAGGCTTAAAGCCCTGATCCAAAAACCAGTGGGCGGTAACGGTGGTCAGCACAAACAGCCGTTCAATGCCCGCCGCGGCGGCACGTTCTTTGACTTCGTCAAGAATACGCTCGCCACGGTTTTTACCACGATAGTCAGCGTGGGTAGCAACACAAGCCAGTTCAGCCGAGCCATCATCAGGGTACAAATACAGCGCCGCGCACGCGATGATCATGCCGTCACGTTCGATCACAATAAACTGGTGGATTTCATTTTCCAGTCGTTCACGGGAGCGTTTAACCAGCACGCCGCTCTCTTCCAGTGGTTTAATCAGGTTGAGAATACCGCCGACGTCGTCGATGGTAGCTTCGCGCAGTTGCTCGTAATGATTCTCCATTACCAGCGAGCCGGCCCCATCGCGGGTGAATAGCTCCTGCAATAACGCGCCGTCGGTTTCGTAGCTGACACAATGGGCCCGGGCAATACCTGCTGCAACGCTGGTGGTCAGGGCGCGGATCACGGTGTCTTCAGTCATGATTTCAGCGTCGCGGTGTAACTGTTCCAACTGTGAGCGCTCAATGGTTCTCAGAAGTTTGCCGTCCTTGCGGAAGATCCCGGCATAGTTGGAAAATACGATGAGCTTATCGGCTTTCAGGGCAATGGCGGCCTGGGTGGCGACATCCTCATGCGACAAGTTAAACACTTCACCGGTAGAGGAATAGCCCATAGGCGATAACAGCACGATAGAGCCATCGTTGAGGTGATCGTTAATGCCCGTGGTGTCGATGCGGCGAACCTGTCCGGTGTTTTCAAAATCCACGCCATCGAGCACGCCCATGGGCTTAGCCACTACCAGATTGCCGGTGCACACCCGTATACGGGCGCCGTGCATGGGCGAGTTAGGCAGGCCCATGGTCAGCAGCGCTTCAATATGACAACGTACCGAACCGGCTGCGTCTTTCACGCACTCGAGGGTTTCTTTATCGGTGATGCGCATGTCGTGGCTAAAACGCGCCTCGGTTTTACGCAGCGCCACGCGCTGATCAATTTGCGGTCGCGCTCCATGCACTAACACCAGGCGAACTCCCAGGCTACTCAACAGGGCAATGTCCTGAATAATATTAGGAAAGTTTTCCTCTTCTATGGCCTCGCCACCAAACATCAGGACAAAGGTTTTCCCCCTGTGCGCATTGATGTAAGGTGCGGAACTGCGAAACAGGCCAATACTGTCGTGATGCGATAGCACCATAATGGTTATCCCAGCTTATCCAGTTCTTCCAACGCCTGATACAGTGCTTTTGTGACTGTTTCAGCACTGGTACCCCCAAGAATATTACGTTTGTCTACGCCGTACTCAAGTTGCAGCACAGGGTAAACGTCGTCGCCGATATCACCGCACACCGACTGTAGCTGTTCAAGCGACAAATCCTCAATAGGTGAGTCATGCTCAAGGGCAAGCAATACTATCTGGCCTGAAATATCGTGAGCCGTTCTGAACGGGATCCCTTTACCTACCAGGTAATCGGCCAGTTCAGTGGCATTGGAATAGCCCTGGGCAGCGGCAATGCTACAACGCTCTTCGTTGAGTGCCAGGCTGTCGAGCACTTCACAGGCAATGCATAAACAGCAGTGCCATTGATTCACTGCGTCAAAGGCGCCTTCCTTGTCTTCCTGCATATCTTTATTGTAGGCCAGCGGCAGGCCTTTCATGGTGACCAGCAGCGCCTGCAGATGACCAAACACCCGGCCACATTTGCCGCGCAGTAACTCCAGCGCATCGGGGTTTTTCTTTTGTGGCATCAGTGAGGAGCCAGAGGTGACGCTGTCGCCTAACTGTAAAAAGCCCGCTTCACCTGAGTTATAAAAAATTAAATCTTCGGCCAGGCGCGACAAGTGCATCATACTGGTGCTGGCAGTAAACAGCAGCTCCAACACAAAATCACGGTCGGATACCGCATCCAAACTGTTCAGGCAGGGGCTGGCAAACCCCAGTTGTGTGGCAATTTCCTGACGATCCACCGGGTAGGTGGTACCGGCCAGTGCGCCGGAGCCTAAGGGGCACTGATTCATACGGGTATGTAAATCATCCAAACGGCTCAGATCACGTTTAAACATTTCCACGTACGCCAGACACCAGTGGGCAAAGCGAATCGGTTGAGCACGCTGTAGGTGAGTGTAGCCCGGAATAATTGCCTGTTGATGGCGGCTAGCGGTATTGAGCAGACTGCGCATTACCTGGGTCACATCAGTTTTGAGCGATTCGATGTGGGTGCGACACCACAAACGAAAGTCGGTGGCGACCTGATCGTTACGGCTGCGACCGGTGTGCAGCTTACGCCCCACATCGCCGAGCTTATCAATCAGCGCTGCTTCCACAAAACTGTGGATATCTTCTTCGCCGCTGGCCGCAAAGTCGAGTTCACCGGCTTCGGCCTGCGCTTTTAGGTCGCTGAGAGCTGATTCAAGCTGTTGTTGCTCGTCGTCGGTTAAGACACCGGCTTTAGCCAGCGCCCGTGACCACACGATGGAGCCTTCCATGTCCTGCGCGGCCATGACCTGATCAAAGGGTAATGAGTCATTCACCTGACGGAACATGCTGCTGCTGCCGGCAGCGAACCGGCCTCCCCATAACGCCATTACTCGTCTCCCTGCTTTTTCATTGCAGCAATACGACTGGACAGGCTGTACAGGCGAATAAAGCCTTCGGCGTGTTTTTGATCGTAAACATCGTCGGCACCAAAGGTTGCAAAATCTTCTGAGTACAGGCTGTTTGGCGATTGGCGCTGGGTAACGGTCGCCTGACCCTTGTAAAGCTTAACCACGATTTCGCCGGTAACGTATTTGGCAAATGATGCTGCGCCAGCGATCAGGGAGTTACACAGCGGTGTAAACCAACGGCCATCGTACATCACGTGCGAAAATTCCAGACCCAGCTGTTCACGGTATTTCAGCGAGGCTTTATCCAGCACCATGGTTTCGAGCGCTTTATACGCTTTTAACAATACGGTTCCACCGGGAGTTTCGTAACAGCCACGTGACTTCATACCAACCAGACGGTTTTCGACAATATCGATACGACCGACACCGTGGGCGGCAGCCAGTTTATTCAGTGCAACCAGTCCTTCATAAGGCGATACGCTCTGGCCGTTAACGTGCGTTAACGCGCCTTCGTTAAACTTAAGACTGACGCGCTCGGGTGTATCAGGCGCTTCTTCCGGATCCACGGTCATGGTCCAAACCTGCTTGCTTGGTTCACACCATGGATCTTCCAGCTCGCCGCCCTCGTGAGATATGTGCCAGGCGTTTGCGTCACGGCTGTAAATTTTCGTCGCCGAGGCAGTCGTCTTGATATTACGTTCAGCCAGGTACGCCAGCAGATCTTCCCGCGAGACCATGTCCCATTCGCGCCAGGGGGCAATTACGGTTAAATCAGGGGCCAGTGCTGAGAAAGCTCCCTCAAAACGTACCTGATCGTTACCTTTACCGGTGCAACCGTGGCACAGCGCATCGGCGCCAACTTTACGGGCTATCTCTACTTGCGCTTTGGCGATGACCGGGCGCGCCATTGACGTACCTAACAGGTATTCACCTTCGTACACAGCGCCGGTGGTAATGGTCGGGAATATATATTCTTTAACGAATTCTTCTTTAAGGTCAACGATATAGCATTCGCTGGCGCCGGTAGCGATGGCTTTTTCGTAGAGCCCTTCAAGCTCTTCATCGCCCTGTCCAACATCCGCCGCAAACGCGACGACTTCGCAATCGTAGTTTTCTTTGAGCCACGGAATAATGGCTGAAGTATCTAATCCGCCTGAGTAGGCAAGCACAACTTTGTTAATTTTGCTCATAATAGTGTCCCGATTAGGCTCCTAATAAATGGGTAAGTATCGCGTTTTGCCCGTGCATGCGGTTTTCGGCCTGTTGCATCAACAGCGACGCATCGCTGTCCATCAGGCTACCGGTTATTTCCAAGTCGCGGTGGGCCGGCTGACAGTGCAACACATGTGTGGCGCCGGTCATGGTCATCAACGCTTCGTTAACCTGGTATGGCATAAACTTTTCTTTAATGGCTTCCAGTGGCGTGTCATCACCCATGGATAACCAGGTGTCGGTATAAATAACATTGGCCCCTTTGGCCGCGCTTATGTCATTCGACTGAACAATTTTGACCCCGGTCTTCGCGGCAATGGCTTCGGCCTGGGCAACAATCTCCTGATCGGCTTCATGCCCTGGTGGCGTTACCACAATCTGATGACAGCCTAGCAGCGCACCAACAATGAGTAATGAATGGGTAACATTATTGCCGTCGCCTACATAGGCCATTGTCAGGCCCTCGGTGCTGCCGAATTTTTCAAACATAGTGAGGTAATCAGCCAGTCCCTGGCAGGGATGATATTTATCGCAAAGGGCATTGATTACCGGCACCTTAGCGGCTTCTGCAAAGGTTTCCAGGGTCGAATGTGAATACACCCGGGCAACAATGGCATCGGCCCAGCAGGCGAGGTTGGCCGCCACATCGACAGAGTCCTCGCGACCTGCCAGTTTGTTGGATTGACTGTCCAGATACACCATATGGCCGCCAAGACGGTTAATGCCGATATCAAAACTTACGCGGGTGCGCAGCGATGGCTTTTCAAACAACGCCACAATTGACTTACCAGCCAATGCCTGTGCGTAGGCCGCCGGCGTTTGTTTAATTTGTACGGCCAGTGATAGCAGCGCCTGCATTTGTTCTGGTGTCCAGGTGGCAAAGGTTAAGAGATCCTGCTTCATTTTATGCTCCAGAAGTCTGGGTTGCCGGAATCACGCGGGTTCCGGACTGATTATTCAATATTGCTGTCAGCGGCGCCGACCAGTTAGCGATGGTTACCGGTTGATTAAGTTGTTGTGCTGCCTGCATAGCGGCGCTGACTTTCACCAACATACCGTCTTTAATTACGCCAAGGCTGACTTCTTCTTGCAACCGGGCCTGATCTAATTCACTGATTAACGCTTTGTGCTGATCAAGTACCCCATCGACGTTGGATAACAACAGCAGCTTACCGCCGAGCAGTTCAGCGATAACCGTGGCAGCCTGATCGGCATTGACATTCAGTAACCGGCCTTCATCGGTACAGCCGATAGAACTGATAACGGGTAAAAATCCACCTTCGAATAAGCGCGCCAGCAATGCAGGTTTGCCGGTAGCAGGAATACCTACAGCGCCATACTTTTCATCCAGTAACTGGCACTGGGTGATACCGCCATCCATCAGGGATAATCCTACCGGGTTGAGCCCGGCCGCGATGGCCATTGCGCACAAACTCTTATTGGCGCTGCCCGCTAAGGCACCACACACGTATGGCATTTGTTCATCGGGAGTCACACGCAAGCCATCGATTTTGGTGCTGGTGAGCTGCATTGCGCTGAGCATCGTTTCCACCAGCGGACCGCCGCCGTGTACTAAGACTACCGGCGTGCTTGCCTGCAAAGTTTTGATCTCAGCCAATAACTGGTTAGCAATATGCGGGCTGTCTAACAATGCGCCACCCACTTTAATAACCACCGGCGGTGTGATTTCAGCCATTAACTAATCCCTCTGTTGCGGCAAAACCCAAGGTTAAATTAGCGCACTGCATAGCCTGTGACGCTGCGCCTTTCATGACGTTATCGATGGCACTGGTTATGACTGCATAGCCAGACTGCTCATCGACTTTCCAGTGCAAATCGCAAAAGGGCGTATAAGCAACGTCATCGATTTTAGGGAAGCTGTCGCGTAAACGTACAATAGGCTGCTCACCATACACCGTGCGATAGAGATTATCCAGTTCGTCCTGACCGTTACCCGCATTGAGCTTAACCGTTATTGTGGCAAGAATCCCGCGCTTAAAATTGCCCAGATGGGGGGTAAATATCACCGGCGTGCCAAGATGTGATTCGATCTCGGGGGTATGGCGGTGGCCGAGAACCCCGTAGGCCTGCAAACTTACTTCATAAAAACTGGTGGTCAGACTGGCTTTGCGACCCGCGCCACTCACTCCTGACACCGCGTTAATGACCGGCCGCACGGATGGATCCAACATGCCGGCGTCAAACAATGGCTTGAGAGCAAGCAAAGAGGCCGTGGGGTAGCAGCCCGGTACCGCCACAATATTGGTTTGCCTGATGGCTTCACTGTTGTATTCCGCTAACCCGTATACGGCTTTGTTGAGGCATTCGGTGGCAGTATGGGCAAAGCCATAAAATTGCTCAAAAACCGCGGTATCTTTGAGTCTGAACGCACCAGACAAATCAAATACTTTAGCTGCGCCTGACGACAGTTCAGCCATCCAGTCGTGGCTTGCTTCATGCGGTGTGGCAAGAAAGATAACGTCCATACTGTTGGCTAATTCGGCCAACCGGTGCGTCGCCAGTGGCTCTAATTTGAGGTGACCTAAATGAGCCAGATTGCCATGTACATCGGCCATGCTTTTGCCGGCATCCTGGCTGTTTTCGGACACCATTACATGCTGGAGGGTCATATGTGGGTGAGTGGTAACTAAGCTCACTAACTGCGCCCCGGCATAACCGCTGGCACCTATAATTGCTACATTAAACATAATCTGATCGTTGAATTGGTTGTTTTTAAATTAAAAAAACACTTTCTACCTTTGCGTCGGTGCTTGTCAGCAGGCCGGTTAAATCCGCAAAGGCAAAAAGTGCGCTACAGCGAGTGCAATTACTTCTTAAGCGATAATACTATCCATCGTCGCCATTCACACTGCATATTGTAGCCAGCCAGGGGAGAGCTAAACTGGGCAAGTGCAACCAATCTGTAGAGACGGTTGTGTGTAATATTCATGTCCTATTCCTGTCATTTTCTTCCATCAGGGTATACCTCATTTGGCCGTATACAGCTAATGGAATGGTAATTAGGGGCAATAATACAATATAAGAATAATTATGCAATAAAAATGTATAATTATTTACATTGTTCTGGTTTAGTCGAAACCTATGCAGTGCGATAGTCAATTGAGCAAGGGGATTCGCTTGCCGTACGTGGCACTATTTGCCATAGTGCAGAAAAAATCGAATCTATAACAACAGGAATTGCCATGACCGTGAGAACCGTTGCCCTTGTTGCCCATGATCATAAAAAGCCCGAATTACTTGCCTGGGTTAAACAACACAGAGCGCTGCTTGAGCCGTTTAAATTAGTGGCCACCGGCACAACCGGTAAATTAATCAGTGACGAAACCGGCCTTGAGGTTTTGCGTTTTAAAAGCGGGCCATTGGGCGGCGATCAGCAAATTGGCGCATTGATTGCGGAAAACCAGCTCGACGCCTTGTTCTTCTTTTGGGACCCGTTGAACCCTGCGCCCCATGACCCTGATGTTAAAGCATTACTGCGCCTGTGTTCGGTGTGGAACGTGCCGGTAGCCTGTACGCCGGCCACTGCGGATCTGGTGGTAACATCGCCTTTATTCAGTGACACTGAGCACCGCCGGGCAATGCCTGATTACGGAAAATAACTGAAGCTAAAACAGCCACTGCCCACTACCTGGCGTGGGCAGCCACCATAGTTACCATTCTTATTAGCGATGAATAATCAGCCGTATTACCTTAGCAGCGAAGAACATCTGGCCACGACCTTTCGTGAGCAAATTGAGCCCTTCTGGCAGCAGCATGTAACGCAGGGCAACTTTGCGGGCGTCGCGGGTATACGGGTGAATTATGCGTATTGTATACCAAAGAACGCCGGTTATTCTGTGCTGATAAGTTCAGGACGCATTGAATCGCTGCTCAAATATAAAGAGGTGATTTACGAGTTCTATCGCAATAATGTTGCCGTGTTTATTGTTGATCACCGGGGGCAGGGATTGTCGGGCAGAATGAGCGGTAATCCCCACCATGGTTATGTCGACCACTTTGACGAGTATGTTGATGATTTATGTTGGTTTATCGATAACGTGGTGACACCGCGCCAGCGCGGTGCTCTGCATTTGCTGTGTCACTCGATGGGCGCAGCGATTGGCGCTTTGACGATACTGGCAAAGCCTGATTGCTTTGCCCGGGCTGTGTTTTGCGCGCCCATGTTTGGTATCCGTCCGGCGTTACCAGGCTGGCTGGCGGCGATCCTAATAGGACTAAGCCGCTTGTATAATTCCCTGCCCGGTACCAAAGGCTATTTTTTTGGTCAACGGGATTACCATGCCGATGCGTTTGGCTGCAATCGGCTGACGTCCAGCGAAACCCGCTACCAACTGTTCAGAACGCTGTATAGCCAACAACCCGAGATTCAGTTAGGCGGGGTTACGCCCCAGTGGCTGGCAGCCGCCAGCAATGCCATGTGGGATATCGAACATCACGCCGCAAAAATACACCTGCCGGCGCTGGTATTTAGTGCCCAAAACGACACCGTGGTGGACAATCAGCGTCAGGCCAGGGTTGCAGCGCATATGCCCGGCGCTGAATTCGTCAGTGTGGCCGGCGCCCGACATGAAATTCTTATTGAATGCGATGCCATCCGTCAGCCGGTAATACAGCGTATTTTATCGTTTTTTAGTGCAGGCCAATAGCTTGCTGATTGTGCATTAACACGCACTTTCAGGCTTTGACGAAACAATCTAATGACAGCATAATGCCCCTCCTTGCCTGCGATGAGTTGCTCACATGTTAGATATCGTTTTATACCAGCCAGAAATTCCACCGAACACCGGCAATATCATTCGTTTGTGCGCCAATACCGGCTACGCGTTGCATTTAATTGAGCCGCTGGGCTTTGAATGGGATGACAAGCGTGTTCGCCGTGCCGGGCTGGACTATCATGAATTTGCGGAGGTAAAACGCTATCCCGACTTTGCCGCCTATGTCAGTGAGCGCAAACCGGCCAGGGTATTTGCCTGTACCACCAAAGGCAAAATGTTTCACTCCGATGCCCAATATAAAAAAGGCGATGCCCTTTTATTTGGCCCTGAAACCCGCGGCTTACCGGATGACATTATTGAATCACTGCCGCCTGAACAGCGCGTGCGGATCCCGATGCTGCCGGGCAGTCGCAGTATGAATTTGTCTAACGCGGTATCGGTATTTGTGTATGAGTCGTGGCGACAATTTGGCTACGATGGGGCACGCTAGGTTAACCTGACGACTAATACCGGCCAGTTCGCTATTCAGGCATATTCAGCGCGCGCCAATATCTGCTACTTTGCGGTTAGCCAGCAGGCAATGGGTGTTGATAACCCCACGTGTTTGCGCTGCTAATTCTCGCTCTGCATGGCTGATAGTGTTTATTGATAATTCCAATCTATTAATTGAATTATAAGTTTTACATTAAATAGTTAATAGTAATCAAAGTAAATTCAATAACAGGAAATACGTTGTGAAAAAAACCATGACTTTTGCGATTATGCATTTTTCGGTCGCCTTCGCCGTGGCGTATTTACTTACTGGCAGCTTATTAATTGGCGGGTTGATGGCTCTGGTGGAGCCTGCCATCAATACCGTGGCGTTCTACTTTCATGAAAAGGTGTGGTTACGCATAGAGCGCTCCGCACACGCTAAGGCTGCTGGCAACCCACTGATCCACATTTCTCACTTGTAGCCTGAAACCGCGCGGTTATGGTTGTAGTGGTAGCTGAGTGCCACCAACAGCAATGCTGCAGACTACTCGCTTTTGAGATCGCGGCCAAGTAGCGTCAGTGCTGCCTCTTTTGGCGATTTACCTTCGTAAAGGACGGCAAAGATCTGCTCGCAAATTGGCATTTCAACGCCGACTTTACGGGCTAAAATCATGACTTCTTCGGTATTTCGATAGCCTTCAACAACCTGGCCAATTTCGACCATGGCATCATCAACTGACGTGCCTTTGCCCAGGGCTAAGCCAAAGCGACGATTGCGCGACTGATTATCGGTGCAGGTTAATACCAGATCGCCTAAGCCGGCCATGCCCATAAAGGTTTCCGGCTGGGCGCCCATTTTTACTCCCAGGCGGGTCAATTCTGCTAACCCGCGGGTTATTAATGCCGTACGTGCGTTGGCGCCAAAACCCAGACCGTCGGCCAGGCCTGCTCCAATGGCGATCACGTTTTTCACCGCGCCACCAAGTTGCACGCCGGTGAAATCAGGGTTTTTGTATACTCTGAATGACCGCGCGCAGTGCAGCTTGGCTGCCATATCATCGATAAATCCATCATCGGTAGAGGATAATGAAATAGCAGTAGGTAATCCTGCCGCCATCTCTTTGGCAAATGTTGGGCCGGACAATACGGCTAACGGGATCTCATCGCCCAGCACTTCCTGTGCAACGTCTTTTAACAGGCGCCCGCTACCCGGCTCCAGGCCTTTTGTGGCCCAGATAATGCGCTGCTGCGCGGTGAGCAGTGGTGCCAGCTGTTGCAACATATCTTTAAATGCGTGGCTTGGCACAACGACCAAAATATCCCGGCTGTGCTGTACAGCTTTATGGAGATCCGGCTCTATTTCAAGGGCCGCAGGAAAGGGCGCATCAGGCAGATATCGCTGGTTTTGGCGGCTTGACGCCATACTGGCTAATTGCTCAGTATCGCGGCCCCACAACACGGTTGGCGTGTTGTTACGGGCTAAACATATTGCCAGAGCAGTGCCATAGGACCCTGCTCCCAATACCGTGACTGATGCGTTATTCATGAAAGTACTTACGCGTCGAGCTGTTGCGATGATTGTTGCGCTTCTTGTGCACGTTTTTGCATGTACGCGGCGAAAATAGCGTCAAAGTTAACTGGCGCCAGGTTAAGCGGTGGGAAGGTACCACGGTTAACCAGGTTAGAGATTGTTTCGCGCGCATACGGGAACAACGTGTTCGGGCAGAAAGAGCCAAGCATATGGGCTTTATTTTGCTCTGGCATATCGCCAATCATAAAAATACCCGCTTGTTGAACTTCACACAGGAAAGCGGTTTCTTCACCCATTGAGGCGGTGACCGTTACCGACAATATTACCTCAAACAAATTGCCATCGAGCTTGTTGGTTGCGGTATCGATGTCCAGCTTGATTTCTGGTTTCCATTCTTTTGTGAAAATAGTCGGCGCGTTAGGTGACTCAAAAGAGATGTCTTTAGTGTAGATACGCTGAATGTTAAATTGCGGGGTCTGGGCTTGTTCGCCAGCGGCTGCATTTTCTTGGTTAGTTTGATTTTCGTCAGACATGATTTTACCTAATTATAATATTGTAATTTTGAAACTATTGGGCCAGCAACGGATCGAGTTTTTGCTGTCTTTCCAGCGCTAACATATCGTCACAGCCGCCAATGTGCTGGTCGTTGATAAATATTTGCGGCACGGTGTAACCCCCGTTGGCGCGTTTTATCATCACATCACGTAATGCCGGTTCAGCATCTATGGCGTATTCTGTGAACTCTACCCCTTTATTATTGAGCAGCGCTTTAGCGCGAACACAAAAAGGACAATAGGCTTTAGTATATATTTCTACTTTACTCACAATGGTGGCCTCGCTTGTAATTATTTGGCGACTGGCAGTCCGGCCTGTGTCCAGGCATTCATGCCGCCTTTTAACACGTGGACTTTGCTGAACCCGTCTTTGGTCATCGCCGCGGCAGCACTGCGGGCGCTGTTGCCCATGGCACAAACCACTATAATGGGCGTGTCTTTGTGTTTTTCAAGCTTGGTAAAGTCCTTTTCTCGCAGCTCTTCGGGTTTAATTTGTCGCGCGCCGGTGATGTGACCTGCTTTGAAGTCGTTGGCGGGACGAACGTCCAGAACCATCGCATCTTCACGGTTTATAAGCAGTGTCATCTCATGCACACTGACTTCTTTCACCGGCGAAATGAGGCCATTTACGTAGCTGTAAATGAGCATGATGACCAGCGCCATCCATATACCAGCCAGTAAGAAGTTATTGCTGGCAAATTCGATGATTTGATCCATTACGTCTTCCCAATGCATCGGTTTAAAAAAAGAGTGCAAAGTATATAGAAAAAAACAACAGAAACCAGCTTTGCTGCGATTTGCCCGAAATGTTCACAATAAGTAATTGGCGTAAAAAGAAAACCTGCGGTGGCTGAGGATTAGGGTATAGTTGTTTTTTGAACGAAAAAGCCGATGGTAACGATTGGTGTATTTTTCTACTTTATGTACTTCAATCCACCCGCGGGTTTGATAAGATAGCACCATGCCTCGCCCTACGGAACAATCCAAAGCCCGGGATAAGTGGTAATAATATAAAACATCGGGACGTTGGAATCTTAACCCGAGCAGGAATACCTGCTGCGGGCAATGACATTTTTACAGGAGAACCCATGACTCAACCCAAAAAAACACTGGCTTTAATCATTATGGATGGCTGGGGATATCGTGAGGATCCAGATCAGAACGCAATTCTGGCGGCCAATACGCCGAATCTGGATGCATTAACGAAAAGCTATCCGAATACACTTGTTAGTGGTTCAGGCCTGGATGTGGGATTACCTGACGGCCAAATGGGGAATTCCGAGGTAGGTCACGTAAATCTTGGGGCCGGACGCGTGGTGTATCAGGATTTTACCAAGGTCACCAAATCCATCGCCGACGGCGAATTTGAACATAACCCGGCATTGAGCAAAGCTATCGATGACGCCGTAAGTCAGGACAAAGCTGTACATATCATGGGACTGCTGTCTCCAGGTGGTGTACACAGTCATGAAGATCATATTTTTGCGGCGATAAAAATGGCTGCAGCGCGCGGTGCCAAAAAGATATATTTACACGCATTTCTGGATGGCCGTGATACGCCTCCACGCAGCGCCGAAGCGTCGCTGAAAAAGGCCGATGCGGTATTTGAGGAAATCGGCTGTGGTAAAACGGCAACCATCATTGGTCGTTATTTTGCGATGGACCGTGACAAGCGTTGGGATCGCGTGAAAAAAGCCTACGACCTGATCACCCAGGGCAAAGGCGAAGGGCAGGCCGACACAGCAGTTGCAGGCCTGCAAGCCGCTTACGATGCTGATAAAAATGATGAGTTTGTACCCGCTACGGTTATCGGCGACAGTGTTGCGGTTGAAGATGGCGACGCTATTTTGTTTATGAATTTCCGTGCAGACCGGGCACGTCAAATTACCCAGGTATTCGTAGACAAAGAGTTTGACGGTTTTGAACTGGCTGTTAAGCCTGAGTTATCTGGCTTCGTTATGCTTACCGAATACTCTGCTGATTTTGATGCACCGGTAGCGTTTCCGTCTGAGAAGTTGGTTAACGTGCTGGGCGAATGGTTAGAGAAACAGGGTAAAACCCAATTACGTATTTCTGAAACCGAAAAGTATGCGCATGTCACCTTTTTCTTCAGCGGCGGCGTTGAGAAAGAGTTTAAGGGCGAAGAGCGTATTCTGATCCCATCGCCAGACGTAGCAACCTATGATTTACAGCCCGAAATGAACTCAGAAAAGCTTACCGACGAATTGGTAGGTGCCATTGAGTCGGGCAAGTTTGACGTGATCATTTGTAATTACCCGAATGGCGACATGGTTGGCCACAGCGGCAATTTCGATGCTGCAGTTAAAGCCTGTGAAGCGGTCGATACCTGCATTGGCCGGGTCGTCGAAGCACTCAGGAAAGTCGGTGGTGAATGTTTAATTACCGCTGATCACGGTAATGCCGAGCAGATGGTAGATAACAGTACTGGCCAGGCTCATACGGCGCACACCAGCGAACCGGTGCCGTTTATTTACTTTGGACGCCATGCAGAAGCGCGGACCGGCGGTACATTAAGTGATGTTGCACCAACCATGCTGCACCTACTGGGTATAGAGCAACCCAAGGAAATGACCGGCAAGACGATTATGACGCTTAAGTCCTGATGTATATACATGGGTAAAGTGGTTTGTTTTCGCTCTTATGCCACCAGCGTCCTGCTGGTGGCATTGTTGTATGGGGTGGTCATGCCTTGCGGCACCGCTGTTGCCCAAAGTGAAGATGCTGAGCTGGAATTGCAGGCACTGCAGGACGAGTTGAAAGCGCGTCAGGCAGCGCTGCAAGACAGCCGGACCGATGCCGAAGCGCTGCAAAAGGTGTTGGCAGAGTCGGAAAAACAAATCGGCGCGGTAGCGCGTAAATTAAATGCTATTAGCACGTCGTTGGACGATACCCGCCAACAACAGCAAGCGCTCAATGCGCGGCGCAAAGAGTTAGAAACGGCCATCGAGCAGCAGCAATCGCTGCTGAGCGGGCAGCTAAAATCAGCCTTCATTTCGGGTAATTTTGACTACGCCAAAATGGTTTTTTACCAGGAAGATGCAGCTCGCTTCGAGCGAATTCTGACGTATTACAAATACCTTAATGAGGCGCGCCAAAAAGAAATCACCAAATTTAAAAGCAGCGTCGATGAGCTCGAGCAGGTTAACGCCCAGTTACTGGTTAAAGCGCAGGAACTCACGCAGCTTCTGGCCCGCCAGGAACAA
Organism: Alteromonas gilva; assembly: GCF_028595265.1. NCBI lineage: Bacteria > Pseudomonadati > Pseudomonadota > Gammaproteobacteria > Alteromonadales > Alteromonadaceae > Alteromonas > Alteromonas gilva. Next base: position 393,295 of record NZ_JAQQXP010000002.1, read on the forward strand.
CAGCAAAGTGAGTTGTTAGCCCGTCAGCAAGACCGTCAGCAAACCTTGCGTAAACTGGAAAGCAAGATAGCCAGTGACGAAAGCCGCATCGCGCAGTTACGAGAGGCTGAGCAAGCGCTGGTAGAAGCCATTGAAAAAGCCCAGCGCGAAAGTCAGCTGCCCCAGGAACTGACCGGTTTAACCGCGGATAAGGGGAAGCTCCTTAAGCCCGCTGATGGCAGTTTACGCAAACTGTTTGGTAAGCGTCGCCAGGGTCAGGTGCGCTGGAAAGGCATTATGATTGATGGTCAGGAAGGCAGTGCGGTAAAAGCCGTTGCCCACGGCCGGGTTATCTATGCAGACTGGCTACGGGGTTTTGGGCTGGTCACGATCATCGAGCACGGCGATGGGTTTATGTCGGTGTATGGTCATAATCAGGCATTACTGCGCTCTGCCGGTGACTCTGTCACCCGAGGTGAGACAGTTGCGTTACTTGGTCAGAGCGGCGGCCAGTCGTCGCCCAATTTGTATTTTGAAATCCGCCATAAAGGGAAAGCGCTCAATCCATTGCAGTGGTTAGAAATTTAATCGCCAATTGGCGCAGACACCTACAATCGGTGTGACCAGCAGTTGGTGTTTACCAGCATGGCTGGTATGCTAGCAACAACAATAATAATGATACTGTGCGCTTTGAAACAACTATCTACAGGGTTGCTGCTGTGGCTGGTGCTGTTCATTGCCTGCCTGCCGCAGGGAGTGAAAGGCGCGGCTGGGGAGGCGACACCGGCTAACCCGCCGGCAGAAATTTACATCATCATCGATGACATGGGATATCGGCCAACCGATGTCGCCGCTTTCGCGCTGCCTGCGGCTGTCACCTTCGCAATATTACCGCATACCCCCCAGGGAAGTATTTTCGCAGAGCAGGCTCATGCCCAGGCCCGTGATGTGATGCTGCATTTACCCATGCAGGCAAGATCCGACAAACTGCTTGGGCCCGGCGCTATCACCGCTGACATGTTTGCCGAAGATATCGCCCGCACCATTGATGATGCCCTCGCGGCAGTGCCTTATGCAATCGGCGTGAATAACCATATGGGCAGTCAACTCACGGCGTCGGGGCGCGCCATGCAAAATGTTATGCACAGTTTAAAGCAAACTGGCTTGTTCTTTGTGGATAGCCGCACGACTGCCAATACCGTGGCTCAGCAGGTTGCGCGGCAATACCGGGTACCCAACGCACGGCGTCATGTGTTTTTAGATCATGAACACAATAGCGCATTTATGAACGCTCAGTGGCAACGGATGCTGCGAATAGCGCAGCGCCATGGCAAAGTTATTGCCATTGCTCATCCGCATCCCAGCTCCATTGCATTTTTAAAAAGTAAGCTTGCCAGCCTGCCGGCCGACATTGCTACCTTGCGCCCCATGCGCGACTACTTCAGGCAAGCCGTCTCTTATGAGGCTGAATATGCAGGCTCAGCCACCGCCGTTACGTCAGCGTCAGCGCCACAATAAACGCGATCACTGTTATTAGTGTCGATATAACCTATATTAACTGCCCGCGCCTGATGAACCATACAAAAGCAAAAACAACGCCTAAGTAAAACCTGTGACTTTACTTGAAAAAAACTACAAATGTTATATTATAACATTCACTAGAGGTAAGGTACTTATGCAAACACCCATCGACAATCCAACGTTTTTAGACCGGCTCGGGATCTGGATCTCCGGGCTTTGTGCGTTGCATTGTCTGGCAATCCCGGTGTTGCCGCTGCTGGCATCGAGTGTGTTTGGCCAAACCTGGTTTGAGCGCACGATATTAAGTTTGTCGATACTGATTGGCAGCGTTGCGTTAATTGCTGGTGCGGTTAAATACCACGGTAAGGTATATCCTTTGTTGTTGTTGCTGAGTGGCGGCGCAATATACTGGTTTAAGGATATGTTTGGTGAGTCAGGCGAGCCTTTCACCATCGCGGTAGGTGCTGCACTGATTATTATCGGGCACTGGCTGAACATGCGTTTGTGCCGCAAATGTCGTTGCTGTAAGGGCAAGGTGGTATCGCAACATCTGGCAGATAGCCGCCGCTAACGGTGGTCAGCAACAGCTTGCTCATCACCGTTACTCATCGCAGAGCAATGTGCGCCGCGCCAGATCCGGTACGTTAGTAAAAATCCCATCGACTCCCCAAGCCTGCAGCATTAACATATCATCAGGATAATCAACGGTATATACCAACACCTTGAGGCCAGCCTGGCGCGCCTCTCTGACGTAGTATTCATCCACCACATCCAGTGCCATATGCAATGAGTAGGCATCAAGATCGTTAGCAAAGCCAAGGCCGTTTTCAGGATACGTTGCGGTAAGCGCACCAATTTTTACCTCTGGCCAGGCCCCTTTGATATGCCTCAGCCAGCGGTGATTGAATGACGATACAATGACATTTTCAGTTGGAAACCCGCTGCTGCTCAGGTCGTTGTGAATGGCACTCAGCCATAGCGAGATGTCAGTGAGATGCTTAATCTCAACGTTAATGATGGCGTGGGGCGGCATCAATGTAAAAACTTCGCCCAGCAGCGGTATTACTTCGCCATGCCCTGCATCAAGTTTGCGTAACTGAGACAGAGAGTGACTGGTGACCATGCCTTTGCCGTTGGTCGTGCGATTAAGCCAGCGATCGTGGATAACCACGTTATTGTTCTCAACCTGATAAGTGTCAAGTTCTACGCCGGTAGCGAGCTGAGACATCGCCAGCGAAAATGCGGCCAGCGTATTTTCGGGAGCCGCGGCACTGGCGCCGCGATGACCAAGGATCCACATAGCGATTACTCATTGGTGGCTGATGCAGTTTTATGGGTAGTTACTGTTTCATATATTGATGCTGAGGTCACTAAAATTCCGCCCAGCAGGGTTTGCCAGTTCGGCGATTCGTTAAGCAGAATAATGGCAAAAATAACCCCGTAAAAAGGTTGCATACAGGCAATTAACGAAAAGGTTTTGGCGCGTAAATGGGCCAGGCTGTTAGCGACTAACGCATGGGGGAGGGCCGTAAACAGTGTGCCCAGTGCCAGCAATAGCAGCCACACGCTAAGCGGGGCAGGGGCTACCGGTAAGTCACTGAAAGGCAGTAAACACAGCACGATCACCAGTGTTTGCCAGGCCATTGATTGCGCCCCGCCATAATGGGAAAAGTACTTACGCAACGACAAATTACGCAGTGCGTAGAGTACAGCAGAGATAACGCCGACGCCCACACCAAGGGTAATGTCGTTTTGCCAGGACACTTCGGGCACGATTAGCACAATACCAATGATCACAACCAGGGCGCTGAGCAAATCCTGCCACGCGAGGCGGGTTTTCTCAAAAAAGGGTTCCAGTAAGACGGTAATGACCGGAAACGTAAACATCGCAATCATACCTACCGACACACCAGCATATTGCATGGAGGCAAAATAAGTCACCCAGTGGGCCGCCATCAAACCGCCTAAGCCCAGCGCAATCAGGTAATCCTTGCCGTTATTCAGCTGGAGTGATTCTTTCCCCAGCTTAACAAACAGGCCCAATGCCAGGCACGCAAACAGGCTGCGGCCCAGGGTTATATCGGTAGCGCTGAGTGGGATTATTTTTGAAAAGAGTCCGGTACCGCCTAGCAACACCACTGCGAAGTGCAGCGATACCAAACTCTTTTTAACCGGATCCATCAAGTGTCGGTTGGCATGATTTTTTGGGCGAAAGGCTCGCCCAGGCGAGTCTCCTGAGCAATAGCCAAATCGGCAAATTCAACTCTGTCACTCTCGAAGCAAACCACGATGGTTGACCCCAGTTTGAATTGGCCTAACTCTTCACCTTTTGCCAGTGTTACCGCCTCATCACCTTCGTAGCGCCAGTGCGTGACGTTTTTACCTGCCGGTGGGGTAACCGTGCCAGCCCAAACGGTATCAATACTGGCAACAATGGTGGCGCCTACCAGCACGATAGCGACTTTGCCAACGGGTGTATCATAAAGGGTGACTACCCGCTCGTTGCGGGCAAATAAGCCGGGCACATTTTCGGTTGTTAACGGATTAACCGAAAATAACTCACCCGGTACATACACCATATCAGTGAGTGTGCCTTCTATCGGCATATGTATACGGTGATAATCTTTGGGTGATAAATAAATGGTCGCAAATTTACCGCCTTTAAAGGGCTTGGCCAAATCAGGATTTCCGCCAAGCAGGGCGGACAATGTGTATTTATGGCCTTTGGCCTGGATCAGATCTTCACCAAGAATATCGCCAAACTGACTCACTTTACCGTCAACGGCATGACACAGCGTATTGTCATCTTCTACGATGGGGCGCACACCGGGTTTTAGTGCCCGGGTAAAAAAGTCATTAAAGGTGCGGTAGTCTTTTGGCTGCGAATACATGGCTTCGTCCATATTCACCTTATACTGCTTTATAAACAGCTTTATTAACCAGGTAGTGAATGACCCCGCGTCGGCACTGGCAAGTTTGCCAATGAGTCGCGAAATAAGGTGTTTTGGCAGTACATATTGAAAGTTAACTTTAAACCAGTTCAACAAGGTGAAAGCTCCTAATCTTGCATACCTGCATGAGTTATTTATTTTGTTGCAGCACTATTATGATGGGTATTGTAGCCGATTATCCGGCCAAACATAGCACTATAAGGTTATGGTTCATCAGGGTTTGATATAAGCCGATTAGCAAAGCCCGGCCGCTGGTCGGCCATAGCGTTAATGATCTTATGATAATTATCAAAACGCTGTTGGTTAATTTTGCCCGCTTCGACGGCTTCACGAATTATACAACCGGGGTCATTAAGGTGTTTGCAATCACGAAACTTACAGCCACCCAGGTAATCACGAAATTCAATGAATCCCCAGGTGATACGTTCCTGTGGTAAGTGCCAGAGCGCAAATTCACGCACGCCGGGGGAGTCGATGAGTTCACCTCCGGAGGGAATGGGCAGTAGTTTTGCCGCTGTGGTGGTGTGTTTACCCAGACCGGAGTTTTGCGAAATTTCGCCCACCAGTTCGTCTGCATCGGGTAACACCTGATTAATAATACTCGACTTGCCTACCCCTGACTGACCCACAAACACACTGGTGGTATTGCGCAGGCGTTCATGTAACGCGTCGATGCCTTCACCACTTTTACAACTGCATAACAGCAGCGGGTAGCCTAATTCCTCGTAAACCGCTAACGACGCAAGCACGTCTTCACGTTCACTGTCGCTGAGTAATTCTACTTTATTGAGCACCAGCAGAGGTTTAATGCCGGTATCTTCACAGGCCACCAGGTAACGGTCGATGATATTCAGCGACAGTTCCGGTTTAACCGATGACACCACAATAATTTGATCAATATTGGCAGCAATGGGTTTTACACCATCGTAATAATCGGGGCGGGTAAGTACGGTACGGCGATCCTGTACAATTTCAATCACGCCGCCTATATTTTCATCAGGCACTTCGGTTCGGGCAAACAACACCTCATCACCACAAACAACCGAGTCGATGGTGCGGCGGATATGACAGCGAACAATTTCCCCCTGGGTATCCTGCACATCAGCCTGCTTGCCGAAGCGGCCAACAACCCGCCCAGCCACCAATGACGATAAATCCGGGGAGGATTGCTGTTGTTTACCGGACAATCGTTTTTGGCGATTAGCCGCTACCTGCCGCTTTTGTCGATGGGATAACTTGGGTTTTTTGGCCACGCCGTTCTCGTTCTTTGCGTTTTAGGCTGTGCATGATACCTTTTGTGCACTTTGTGTGTCACCACTTCATAGAAAATAGGCAAGATCAATGGCAAAAAATAATGACAATCTGGTATGGATAGACATGGAAATGACCGGTTTGGATCCAGAAACCTGCACTGTACTGGAAATTGCCACTATCGTAACGGATGCACAACTAAATGTGTTGGCCGAAGGGCCGGTGATTGCGATACATCAGAGTGACGCTGTGCTTGATGGCATGGACGAGTGGTGCACGCGGGTGCATGGCGAAAGCGGCCTTACCCAGCGTTGTCGCGACAGTAAAATTGATGAAGCCACGGCAGCGCAGCAAACCATCGCGTTTTTATCTGACTACGTGGATGCGGGTAAATCGCCGCTGTGCGGCAATACCATTGGTCAGGATCGCCGTTTTATGGTGAAGTACATGCCCGAGCTTGAAGCGTACTTTCACTACCGCAATATTGATGTGAGTACAATAAAAGAACTGGTACGTCGCTGGCAGCCAGACATTCTTGATGGTTTCACCAAGCAGGGAACCCACCAGGCACTCGACGATATTCGCGAATCTATTGCCGAAATGCAGTTTTACCGTGAAAAAGTGTTTAATATTTAGGCGTTTGACACAAATTTTAGAAATATTTGCAAATAGGTGTTGCGTTAACAAAATAATTTTGTAAAATGCGCACCACTTCAAACGAAGTAACACTCCTAAGCGGGAATAGCTCAGCTGGTAGAGCACAACCTTGCCAAGGTTGGGGTCGCGAGTTCGAATCTCGTTTCCCGCTCCAATTTCTCTTTTCAGAGAAAGGTATAATCAAAAAGTCACACAAGCGCGAATCGCGACCCTAAGGGGCCAGCGACAATGTGATTGCCAATTCGCATCTGTTTCCCGCTCCTATTTCTCTCTTTCAGAGAAAGGTAAAATCAAAAAAGTAAATAAGCGCGAATCGCGACCCCAAGGGGCCAGCGAAAACTAACGCTGTGTATTTATTTGGAAGAGTAGCACGCAGCGGAATTAGTTATAGTAATGCTACTTCAATAATTGCCTTCACACATACTATGAACCACCTTATTAGACTCAACAAATTAACGAGGCCAAAACTCAACGTCAGTGGCCCCATATATATTAATTACTAATACTGTTTCTCTGTACAACCTTGTTCAATTTACGTGGTTCGGATTACTCGTCGCACAGGTAATCTCGCTACCCCAAATCGGTGTGCTTCCGATCACTTCAACAGCTGATACGTAGCTTGAGCCGTCTGGATTGGTGACAGTTGTTACCAAATAATCGACGTTTCTACCTATGAGCTTCGATGTTTGTTGACAAAAACCCCAATTACCAAATAGGGCTCTTGCCTCACCGCCTGAAACTATTGTGGATTGATTACTCGAGATGCCTGACGGACCGTTTAGATCAAAGTATACCTGAAAGCTAGATTTATCCGCTGTATGACTCTCATCATTATCCACTGCTATACCTGGGCCTGTGCTTGTGGCTGTCACTGTGAGCACAAGCTTGGAGCCGTCATTAAACTCAAATTCTGCAGGTATTTTCGCAAAGTTGCTGGTATCAAAAGATATAGTTACGTTGCGTAGCGCGAAACTCAAAGAGGCTTGCAAATTATTTAGTAAAGTAATGCTGCTGTTATTCTGGTGAACAGAATGAATCAGGTTATTAATTAGAGATGTACATGAACTACTCACTCGATACGCGATGGCAGACGGGCAGGCTGCGCTGGTGGCATTATTTGTATAGGCTGACGGCTGTCCGGCCACTTGGTTAATATTCTCGTTATTGTTGTTAACAAACTGACCTAACGACACTTCGTTGAAGGATAGCTCATCAAGTAAAAGCCGGTGTAAAGCGTCTAGTTGGGCAATATCGTCCGCTATTTCGCCGATACTCGATGGTGTTGATGTCGGGGTTACTGAAACATTGTCTAATGTATCTCTGGTGGCAATGTAATACTCTGCTGCACCAGATTGAGCGTTAATGACTGCAATGCCAACCGAATTTGCTGTAGGTGTTGTGCCGCCGCAACTGGGATCTGTAGGGTTCTGATCACATTCGGAGTTGTCCTGCGGGCCAATTAGTAAATCAGCAACGCCGGCAATGTAAGCTGTGTCGTAATCACTACAAGCTGCGTCACCGCTTTTAATAACAGAATTACACATAAATATCTGGTTATGGGATGGTTGCGGGTTAGCAGCAGCGTTTGCACTCAGTAATAAACTAAATAACAAGCTACAAATGAGAGGCACCGAGTATATTAAGCTATAAGTGCGACTATTTCTGAGTGTAATTTTTTTATACATCTTAATTTCTTCCTGAAATTGGTATTTAATGTAGAAATAAAATCTGGAAATCGATTATTAATAATTGATTTCTCAGCTGTTTTGCTACTTTTGTAGCGAAGCCAAAACTAACTTGCCTTGTCAAACAAAAAGTCGCAGGTCGTTTAGGAACTGTATAATATTTTGGGAGGGGTGACTAAAACACTAACTTAATATTTCTTCCGTCGCACCTATATTCAACCTGTTATTAGATACTTCTTTTTCCTTGTATATTACATCAAAAGTAGCGTCTGTTGATGCTGCATTCAGGTATCTGCGGGTAATACTTGCTAAGTGATGCAGGAATGCGTAACTTTATCTGCTCTAACTAGTTGGTGTGGCGTTAACGATTCCGGAGCAATACCTTGTTGACAATGTGATTGCCAATTCGCATCTGTTTCCCGCTCCAATTTCTCTTTTTCAGAGAAAGGTAAAATCAAAAAAGTAAAAAAGCGCGAATCGCGACCCCAAGGGGCCAGCGACAATGCTCGTGTTCACGTGCTACTGCTGTCAGTTGTTGACTTAACCCCGATGGTTTTACGTATTGTTGTGCAATGATTGCCGTGCTGGCATCGTCATGCAGGTCGTCTTGCCGCTGGGATCCGGCGTGCTGTTAGTTATCTCATAGGCGGATACGTAGGATGCCCTGTCTGGTTGAGTTTTGAATGTCACCAGATATTCTTTGTCCTTTGCTAAAGTTTGCGCCACCTTCTGGCACCAGGCCCAATTTCCAAATAAGGCGCTTGCTTCACCACCTGAAACTCTTGTGGAACCATTACTGGCGATGCCTGAAGGTCCGTTGTCTCTAAAGTATTCTTTAAAGGTAGTTTTATTAACGGTATAACTCTCTATTTCATCTACTTCAATACCTGGGCCTGTGCTTGTGGCTGTCACTGTGAGCACAAGCTTTGAGCCGTCATTAAATCTAAAAACTGCAGGTATTTTCGTAAAGTTGCTGGTATCAAAAGATATCGTTACATTTAAGAGCGAAGTACTTAGAGAAGTTATCGCACTATGTAATGCGTTGATGTTGCTGTTATTTTGGTGAACGGAATGAATAAGATTATTGAAAAGTGAACCACATGCATCAACCGTTCGATACGCGATGGCAGACGGGCAGGCTGCGCTGGTGGCATTATTTGTATAGGCTGACGGCTGTCCGGCCACTTGGTTAATATGCTCGTTGTTGTTGTTAACAAACTGGCCTAACGACGCTTCGTCCAAGGTTAATTCATCAAGTAAAACCCGGTGTAAAGCGTCTATTTGGGCAATATCGTCCGCTATTTCACCGATAGTCGATGGTGTTGATGTCGGGGTTACTGAAACATTGTCTAATGTATCTCTGGTGGCAATGTAATACTCTGCTGCACCAGATTGAGCGTTAATGACTGCGATGCCAACCGAATTTGCTGTTGGTGTTGTGCCGCCGCAACTGGGATCTGTAGGGTTCTGATCACATTCGGAGTTGTCTTGCGGGCCAATTAGTAAATCAGCAACGCCGGTAATGTAAGCTGTGTCGTAATCACTACAAGCTGCGTCACCGCTTTTAATAACAGAATTACACATAAATATCTGGTTATGGGATGGTTGCGGGTTAGCAGCAGCGTTTGCACTCAGTAATAAACTAAATAACAAGCTACAAATGAGAGGCACCGAGAATATAAAACCGGAAGTGCGATTGAGCCAGCGTGTATTTTTTTTATCCATTTTATCTTTTCCTTAAATTAATATCTAATTTGAAACAGAAATCGAGATATCAAGTTTCCTTTATTTGAGCCGAAAGGCTGTTTCGCTACTTTTGAATAGTAGCGCGGTTTAACCTAACTTGCCTTGCCTTGCCTTGCCTTGCCTTGCCTTGCCTTGTCAAATTGAACGTAGGTTTGTTGTGTAGATTTCCCCCCGATAAGCGCAATCAAGCTGCTAAGCATTCGACGTATCGGTAATACTTGATAAGTGATGCAAGAATGCGTAATCTGGTCAAACCAGTTGAGCAAGGCTGTTTGTGTAACAGTAATAGTATTTTGCTTAAAACGTGCATACAAACAGGGTTACCGTTGTAATAACAATCACCCAGACCGCCATTTTTACAATAACTATACAGAACAATAAGACTCGATATGGCCGATAATTACTTATTGAAGATCTACGCTAAATTTTTAAAGCTTCCGTTAGGGAGAAAACTGTTTAGCTGGTACTCAGCACGCAGAGCGCCTTACTTTTCAACGGTATCGCCCCTTATTACAGAGCTCAGGCCCAATTACTGTGAAGTGCTGATCAAAAAGCGCAAAGGTTTGCAAAACCACATTGGTACCGTGCACGTTATTGCTATTTGCAATGGTCTCGAAATGGCCATGGGGTTTATGTGCGAAGCCTCTATTCCCAAACATTTACGCTGGATCCCCAAAGGCATGACGGTGAGCTATCCGGCCAGGGCCGATTCAGACATTCGTTGTGTGGCCGAGGTGCCATCGGATGCCTGGCAGCCCGGAGAGCTCCCTATTAAAGTGACCGCTTATAACCAGCAGGGCACAGTGGTTGTCGAGGGCACAATAACCGTTTGGGTTAGTGAGAAACCTGCTAAACAGGCTTCCTGATTGCGCAAGTAGTGCGTTGTTGTTTAACGCCTTGCTGTTTTGTAATCGCTAACTTTCTATAACCGCTACTTCTCTACAACCGCAACCTCGTCAATGACGATGCCAGTTTGATTGACCGCCAGCTGCACAGTATGCGTACCTGGCGCAAGCTGCCCCAGACTGATTTTGTTAGTGATGCGGTTCGACAACACCCCAAGCTTCCAGGTATCGCTGCGTCCCACAGTGTTGAGCCGGATTTGTGTTACAACCTGGCTATTGAGGCGCACCTCTATTTGGTGATCAAAGCTGTTGGCATGAGTAGGCAGTGTAGCAATTTGCAGTATGACATCCTTGGGGTGCTCAAGCACAAACTGGTACTGCAGCGCGGCGTCCTGCTGGGTAAACCGGTGTTGGGTGGCGGGCAATAGGGTTAATGCACCACGGGAGTAACCCAGTTCAGGCAAGGCCCGCCATGCGAAGTCTGCCGGAGCCTTCATATCTGAAGGTTTAAGTACTGAGCGACGGTGTTGCTGTGTCGCCACTACTGTTGTGTTATCGGATAACGCCGGCTTGTCAAACACCGGTAATCGCCGTGGCGCTGCGTCCATCATGTAGCGCCATTTGCCGTTTTCCAATTCATTGTATTGCCTGGTGAGCTGCTGGATGGTGGTATGAGCGTTGATGGCTTTGGCCAGGTATGTGCGCTGCTCAGCTTCGTCTGTGGCAACAGATGCAAGATGACGATAAAGCCATTTTTGATTCATTGCGGCGGCGGCTTTTACCGGATACTCAATCAACTGAAACCACGCCGATGTTTGCGCGTCGCTTATTTGGCCCGCGTATTCTGATACGGCCTCAAGTAGCGCTTGAAATTGCGCCAGTCGAGCGTGAATCTTCTCCACAGTGAAGCCGGTCAGCTGGGTCGCTGTTGTTGGTTCTGTCTGGCTCCAGCCCATAAATTCCGGGCGGCGTTCAAATGCCAGATGAAAGTAATCCAGGAGTATTTTACTTACCGGGCCGGCAAGGTGAGGGCCAAAATCCCGTTTAATCTGGTAGCTGATAAAGTCATGGCTTTGTTGAAATTGGTGTTCCGGCCCATGCCAGGCAAGCTTAAAAAACCACTCTGTGTTGTATTCGATGGGTTTGATGTCACCCACATTGGCAATCCATAACTGCCTTGCGCCATTAGCATACGCTCGCGCCATCTCAAACTGAATGAGCGCCGGGTGGGTGCTGCTTAACCATAAATAGTCATGCGGTCGTCCCCAGTAGCTAAGATGATAGTAAACGCCGCTGCCACCGCGGCGGGATTGTTCTGCGTTGTTGCTCAACCGCCGGATATAACCATAGTTATCATCGGGCCACACAAGGGTAACATCATCGGGAACCTGTAAACCGGCGTCGTACAGGGCGAGCACCTCTTTATAAGGGGTAAATACCTGACGAAGCTCAGGTAGCGGAACGTCAAAGGTTTCGACGAGCATACTGCGCTGACGGGCGATAATCTGCTCTAAAACGGCAATGTTCTCTTGTGCAGATCCGGTGCCCTGCATATGGCTGTCGTGAACGCCACGCATACCCAGGGTAAACATTGCCAGTGCCGGCATACTGCTTACCTGCTGCACCCGCTCTTGCCAATAACGCTCAACGTTGCTGGTGTTAGCAACATAGTTGAAATCGCCCATTGAGCTGGCTTTCCACTCATCAACATTGTTGCGCAACATTGGCTCTGCATGGGATGAGCCAATATTTATATGGTACTTTTCGGCCATTGCCTTATTGCCCTTGATGGCAAAAAAGGCCCGGGTACCAGGATGCATGGCTGGCCACAGGGTGTTAGCTTTGAGACGCAACAGCAGCTGAAATACCTTTTCGTAGGTCTGCGGACCAATATTGGCTACTATTGGTTCGAAGGTATTGGCCGCCCAGGGCAGTAACCCCCAGTCTTCATCGTTGATAAAAATACCGCGAAATTTAACCTTTGGACTGTCTACAATGGGGAGTTCACTGAATTTAACGGCGGTTTTATTTGAAGACGGTATTGGCACGTCGGCCCACCACTGCCATGGGGATATTCCGGCTTTTTCAGCTAAGGTAAATAAGCCAAAGACCGCCCCGCGTGTGTCGGCGCCAGTAATATGCAGGTTGCCGTTCTGCTGGTAAATGACAAAGGCCTCCCATTTGCCGTGTGGGCTGTTTTCTAAGGGCTCAAACAAAGCTAAGGTTGGGTCTACCGCAATGATCAGGCGCGGTGAGGTCGCGTCATCACGCTGCGGAGAAAATGAAAAGGTCGTGCCGGTAATGCGACTCAAATCACGGGTTACATCGTTGGCAGCCCATTGTATTAATGGGTCGTCAGTCTTCACTTCAACGGCTATCGAAGATTCAGAATGGAGGGTAAATGACCCGGCCTGTACCGGAAGCAGGATACTGCCAGCAATAAAAGTCAACACTACAATAAACGTTCTTAATACCGGCATTCGTTGCTCATTATCCATTCAACTGCTTCGTTTATACGCTAAATCAGTGTTGGCGGGGGAGCAATGCGTGATGCTGTTTTGGTTCAGATATGAAGTTATATTCCGTCATGGCCTGCTTGTGCTATTGCATGAATATTCCAGCCTGTTGTCGCAAGCTTGACAAGATGTCACCTAATGGCACCATGGGTAATCCAGAGATTACATTTGCTGCGTCAAGGTATCAGTCAGGATGTGCCGGCAGGGCTGATGGCAGTATCACCCGCACCCGCAGGCCGCCTTCAGAACGGTTTTGTAAAGCTATCTGGCCGTGATGAGCTTCGGCTATTTCGCGGCATAACGCCAGACCCAAACCACTGCCGTTACTTTTGGTTGAGTAAAACGGGATCAGTGCCTGGGACAGTACTTGTTCGCTCATGCCCTGGCCCTTATCGGTAACCTCGATGATGGCTTCTTTTTTACGTAAGGTGATGGCGAGGGTGATCTCTGCGTCCGGTGAGTCTGACTCGTGCGCATTTTTGAGTAAGTTGATCAGTAGTTGCTCTAATTGAGTGGGATCGGCAATCAGACTGCTGTCGCCGTTTTGCACATAATTAAACGGCCATTGTTGCTGTAGCTGCGATATAAACGCTACCAAATCGATGCGTTGTAATTTTGGCTCTGGCAACTTGGCGAACTTACCATAACCCTGAACAAACTCAGTTAAGTGTTCAATACGGTCCGAAATGGTGGCAAACACGCGGCTTAACCGCGGCTCACCGAGGTTTTCACTTAATAGCTTGCCGCTGTGCAACATCGACGATATCGGTCCAATCGAGTTATTCAGCTCGTGACTGATAATACGAATGACTTTTTTCCATACCGCTACTTCCTGGCGGCTTAATTCGCGGGTCATGGGTTTAAGAATATACAGGGTATGGTGCTGGTTATTAAGCAAAAAACGGCCTGTCGCCAAGTGCCAGGTTTCGACTTCTTTGCCATCATAACTAATCGTAAACAGACCTTCGCGGCCGGTCCGCATTGCTTCGGTTACGCCAAAGGGTATGTGTTTGAGCAGATTGGGTAATGCGCACCCTTCCAGCCTGCTGCGCGAATGAAAGAATTTACGCGCAGCGTAATTGCTGAATACCACCACATCGTTGTCGTTGGTCAGGAGCAAAATCTCCGGTGAACTTTGCAGTACTTTGTCGAGCATGAGTTCGCGCTGGTGAAGCCAACGTTTTTCGTGCCTGAGCTGTTCGGCCGACTCATTGTATAACTGGCTCAGTTCGCTCAGCGCATCGTTGCGGCGGTATACTAGCTGGTTGGCAAAATCGCCATCTTTAAAGTTGAGCAAACCAATTTTAAGTGACTCAATGGCGGCAGCCAGGGGGGTTAAGCCCTTGTGAGTCAACAACAGGCAGGTCACTAACGTTATGCCGTATAAGCCAAGAGATTGATGCCATGGCCAAAGGTGAAGCCAAAACAAGGGGGCAAAGCCTGCCGTGATCGCTATGGTGACAGTCAGGTACACGATGGTGAAAGGGGGCCATTGGGGTTTCAATATTCAATTCCGAATTTCTTTAGCCTGCGATACAGCGACTGGCGACTTAATCCTAACTCCTTGGCGACCCGCGCAATAACCCCTTCGTGCTTATCCATGGCGTGCTGTAACACTTCACGGGAGACGTCATGGTTACTCTGCGCAACTGTCGGCGCAGTATTGCTTTGCACAGCCGGCGCTAAACGAAAGTCAGTCAGTTCTATAACACCATCAGGTTTTAGTACATTTACCCGTTTACAGGCGTTTTCTAATTCGCGCACATTGCCCGGCCAGGCGTATTCGGCGAGACCTTTGAGTGCGGTTAAACTGATATCCCGGCGCGGTAAAAAGTGCGCAACAAGCGGCGCAATATCCTCAGGCCGTTCCTTTAATGGCGGCAGCCTGAGTTCGATGGCGTTGAGGCGATAATACAGGTCTTCCCTGAAACGGCCTTGCCGGATATCGTTTAGCAGGTCAGCGTTGGTAGCAGAAATAACCCGCACATTCACTTTTTGGGTCTTAACAGAGCCCAGTCGTTCGAATTCACCGGTTTGTAACACGCGTAACAACTTCATTTGGCCGGCCGGCGACAGGTTGCCAATCTCATCTAAAAACAACGTACCGCCGTCGGCAGCTTCAAAACGGCCAACCCGGGCTTTTTGCGCACCGGTGTAAGCCCCTGCTTCTGCGCCAAAGAGTTCTGCTTCCATCAGGTCTGGCGGCAAGGCGCCAGCATTAATGCTAATAAATGGCTTATTGGCTAACGCAGAACTGGCCTGAATGAGTTGAGCGATTTTCTCTTTGCCGCTACCATTCGGGCCGGTAATCAGTACGCTGATATCCGATTTGGCCACTTGTATTGCCATGTCGATTAAACGTTGCATCGCGGCACTTTGATATACCAGTCCTACCCTGGCAGCGGCGTCTTTGGCATCGAGGCAGGCATGTTGCTGGCGGGTTAGCTGTTCGCTTTGCACTCTGGCTTTACCCAAATCAATCAGGTTGGCCACGGTATTCAGTAGTTTTTGGTCATCCCAGGGTTTGGCGACGTAGTCGGCAGCCCCGGCCTTAACCAATTCAACAGCATGCTCTAACTCCGTCCATGCCGTCATTAGAATGATCGGTAAATGAGGGTTGAGTTTGCGTAGTTCATCAAACAACACTTTGCCTTCCTCTCCGGAAGTCGTATCAGCGGTGAAGTTCATATCCTGGATCACCAGCGCGATCGCCTGGTAATTGACCGCCTGGCATGCTTGCGCTGGTGTGCTGGCCGTGACTACCTCATAGCCGTGAATCTCAAACAACAACGACAGTGCATCCAATACGGCCACGTTGTCATCTACAAGCAGAATTTTATCCATATAACCCTAACTATCTGTGCGTGAGTATGAAGTGTCGCTCAGGAAGTGCGTTACTATACGATAACCCTGAGCGACAGGCACGATTAAATGCTGCGCGTCGCAACACTGGGCGAGATCCTGGCGGCCCGGCGAGCGGGCGAAATAACCGCTAATAATGTCATTGCCAGGACCATGATCGCGGTACCTGCAACGTACCACATATCAAGGGCCGGTAACGAAAACTGGGCCAGTAGCTGCTGTCCCATAGCGATAGCCCCTATGCAACCAACGAGCAACCCTCCCAGGCATATCACGGCATTTTCTACCAGAAAGTAGCGGATAATGTCAGACTTACGGGCGCCGAGTGCGCGGCGTGTACCAATCTGGCGGGTACGCTTGCTGATATTAAACAGGGTCAGGCCAAAAATGCCCAGCGCCGTAACGCCGACTAATACTACTATCAAAACGATTAACATCCGCATCATTAAGGTATCGGATGCATTGTACTGGCGCTTGTTTTCATCCAGTGCGATGACATTAGAAATAACGCGTTTGTCATAGGCGTCGAGCATTTTCTCTTCAATGATACGCATTACGGCATCGCGTTGGCCAGGCTCAGTGCGCACCATAATTTTCTGATAAGTTTCGGCGCGCGTGTAGGGAAAGATCACCACGTTATCCGGGCGGCTGTCCTTTAACCATGGGCCTTTCATGCTATCGACAATGCCAATAATTTTAAATGGCCGGTCGCCCATATACATGACTTTGCCAAGGCCTGATTCGTCGGGATACGCTTCCTCAAGAAAGGCTTTTGAGGCAATGGCGACATTAGGTACTTTGGTGCGGTCCTGAGTGACGACCACTTCATCGGGGTAAAAGTTACGCCCCTCGCTGACCTCAACACCGAGGGTCGTTAGCATATGCTCATCCCCGGAGAGATAGCCTGTCCTTATATTACGGACGGGTTCCGGCTCAGGTTGCAAACCAATTCCTGTGGCACTGCCGGAACCACTTAGCGGTACAGCATTGGTGAGAGACGCATCCACGACGCCAGGCAATGCTCGGATCATGGCTTCATCTTCCTCAAATTGTTGAGATAAGTCGCGATCCTTGCCAAAGGTTAAAATCGTCAGCGAGAAGATATCCTGTTCAGGGTAACCGGTCTCTTGTTGTAAATAGCTGAGTCGGTCCTGAATAATAAACGCCGCATTACTCACAATGGCAGTAGTAATAGCAATTTGGATCAACAATAAAATGGCGCCAACCTTAGAGCGGCGCAAGGCATTTAGAATAGGTTTAAGTTCTAACATGGTCTTGTTCCTATTGGGTTTTAAGGTAAGTAGCCGGTGCTGTGCGACACACCAACCAGGCTGGGTAAATACCGGCAATAATGCAGGCTGAAATCGCAATCACCGGTGCAGCCAACAGCATACTCCAGTCCATTGTGGCCAGTGGCGAATAATACTGTTGCGTTACGCGCACGCCCCACAAGCCCAACTGAGCGATGCCAATACCGAGCAAACCGCCCACTAAACCCAGCATGGATACTTCTACGATATGCTGCAAAAACACTTGTCTTTTGCTGGCGCCCAAGGCGCGTCGTACACCTACTTCTGGTGCACGGCGCATAAATTTCGCCAGTAGCAAGCCCAAGATGTTGGCCAGGCATACCGCTAAAAACATGAAACTGAGGGCAACTAATACTTCGTTTTCTTCGGACACCACGTTGCGATAGTCCATCCACTCATTCACATTGCGCAAGCCATACTCCAATTGTTCGCGGTTAAAACGGCCGGTTTCCTGTTGCTGCGCCATGTAATTCATCAGGTATTCGCCGTAACGTTGAACCTCTGCATCGTTGTCGAGTTGCACCCAAAACTGCAGCCAGAATTGCTCGCCCTGGCGTTTCTCTTTCATACTGTTGATATTTTCAAACTTCCAACCGTTGGTATTTCCCCAGGTGTCCAAATCCATTGCGGCAAGTAAGCTAAACGGAATATAGATATCCTCATGAGTGTTAAACGCGCCGTTATTGACATCGTAAAATTTCAGATGCGCATCCCAGGGTTGAGTTACCCCGACAATTTGAAAACTGGTGTCGTCCAGGTAAATTTGTTGACCTACAGAATTGCTGCCGCCGAACAGTTTCTCGTTGACCTCAGCACTGATCACCACCACCGGACTGGCCGCCGCCGATTGCTCTGCAGTCCAGGGGCCACCGTACTGAAACTTAGTATCAAACAGGGTAAAAAAGTCGCGGTGAGTCACCCGGGCATTCTCTATAAATGGCCGTACCTCCGGAGAATTCATATGCACGGTAAAACCGGAGCGCAGCATTGCCGCTTTATATTTCGGAAAGGGCGCCTCGGCCAGATTTTTGGCATCCTGGTAAGTCAGCTGGTAAGGCAGGTTATCTTCTGACCAGCTATCGTTGCCATCATCCATGGTTTGTAACTGCGGATGAAACAAACGGGTACTTTTTTGCGGGATGGGGTCCATTGACATCATATGGTAGACCGACAGGCTGGTCATGGTAATGCCAATACCCATCGCAATAGCCAGCACCATCAAGATACTTACCAGTGGTGTACGACGCAGACTGCGCCAGCCCAGATCAAGATAATGGGTAAACATATTACACCTCCGCGGGCTGACGGGTTTCAATGTCAGTAGCGCCCTGATAGAGCGTGAAATCTGCCATTTGACCATCGACAATCTGAATATTGCGTGGCGCCCGGCGAGCCAGTTCCGGGTCGTGGGTGACCATCACAATGGTGGCGCCAGCGGCATTGATTTCTTCCAGCAGTTCCATTACCTGACGCGCCATCAGACTGTCGAGGTTACCGGTAGGTTCATCGGCAAGTAAGAAGCGCGGTTCACCTGCCAGCGCACGGGCTATGGCAACCCGTTGTTGCTGACCACCCGAGAGTTGTTGGGGCAGGTGTTTGGCACGGCTGCCCAGGCCAACCTGCTCCAGACAGGTCTCGATACGTTTTTTGCGTTCAGCCGCTTTGACGCCCCGATAGCGCAGCGGTACTTCCACATTTTCGTATAAGTTGAGGTCAGGTATGAGGTTAAAGCCCTGAAAAATAAACCCTATTTTTTGGTTACGTAAATCAGCGCGCTGATTATCCGACAAGCTACCCACGTCGACATCGTCGAGCATGTACTGGCCACCGGTAAAGGGTTCGAGCATACCGGCAATATTCAAAAAGGTGGTTTTTCCTGAGCCCGACGGGCCGGTAACGGCGATAAATTCACCTTCGTTCACCTGCAGATCAAAATCACGTAGCGCGTGAGTCTGAATCATTTCTGTTTGATAAACTTTGCTGACTTTTTTCATACTTAACATAAATTTATTCCTTTATTTAGCGCAGTAATACTGACGGCGCTTGTTCAAATGCCTGGTAACTGGAAATAATAATCTGGTCGCCCGGTACCACACCGTCGAGAATCTCGACTTCGCGCATGCTGGTGGCGCCGGTTTCAATCTGAATACGGGTGGCGATGTCATCATCGACTTTGTAGGCCACAAAGCCGCCCGATTGCATAAAGCTGCCGCGGCGAACTTTTACCACATTGCTTTTATTTTCAAGCAAAATACGCGCGGTGATTTGCTGGTTCTGGCGAATTTGCTCAACGGCGTTTTGGTCGAATCTCACCCGGGTTGTTACCTCCCGTTCGGTCACTTCCGGAGAGATCGCTGAGAGCGTGCCCATCACCGTCTGGCGGCCAATTTTTAATTCAACGTCCATGCCCAGACCTAACTCGTTGGCAAAACTTTCTGCAACATTGAGCTCGGCTTCATAGGCGGTTAAATCGACCAGGGTCATCAAAGACTGGTTTTGAGTAACTAATGAACGGCGGCTCACAAATAAATTACCTACCACCCCGTCAACACTGGCAACAATGCTGAGGTTATTGACTTTTCTTTCTAACTCATCAACCACAAATTGCTGGCGTTCAAGCGTATTTCGCGCTGAGTCCACTTCGAATGCAAGAGTATCCTTTGCCAGGGCGACTTCATGTTCTGCATGGGTGACGGTCAGGACGGCCCTGGCTAAGTCATCTTCGGCTTTCTCAAAGTCAATTTGGCTGATAATGTTGCTCTTGATAGACTTGTTGGCACGCCGGCTCTCGCGTTCGGCCGCTTTCAGTTCTACTTTTGCCATATCCAGTTGTTTGGTTAATAGCAGTGTTTGCCGTCTGGCGTCGAGTTCTTTGCGTGACAGCTCCCCTTCAAGCCGGGCAAGTTCGGAGCGCTCCTGCTGCAATTTGTTTTGTAGCTCGGGGCTGTCTACCGCGGCGATGACTTGACCCTTCACCACGCTGTCACCGGCCCGTACCTGCAGTGTTGCGATGCCTTCCTCAGGGCTGTATACCTGTGGTGCGTTGGCAGCAACTATGCGTCCCGTCGCTGCGATGTCGCGCACCAAATCCCCTTGTTCTACCGTGGCGATCTGAACCGTGGCACGACGGACTGACTCGCTGGCCGAGCCGGTAGTTAAAATTGCCTGGGCTGACAACACGATGGCGATACACGCTGTCAGTCCAATCAAAATCGGTTTGAGCCAGTTGCGCTTAGTCTTTACAGCGGTGTCCTGGGCACTGGTATCTTTAATCATTTATCGAATGCTCCGGTGTGATTCAACCATCCCAATTGACAGGCCGAGCAACAGCAAAGTGATAGGCAGCAAAAGAAAATGTGCAAGTAACATGGCGTATACCCCGTTAAAAATTAAAAAATGAACTCCTTTCTTAATACCAGTTACGTGCCAAAATTTAACCCTTTGTTAAATATGGGGTTTCTTTGTTGTTGGTGTCCGATCACGGTGACGCGGACACTGAGACTGTCCGCGGCCGGACACTTTTAAATGCGGTGTCCGCAACGTTGAAGCGGATGAGAGTGTTGATGCAACGAGGGCGTCATACACCCTATTGATATTGGATATAAGCGATTGTTACTAATTTGCCCAAGTCGAAAGCTTTATCCTAATATAGCGGTGGCAATTAAAACGTTTATTTTTTGCTGTTTAATAAAATAATGCTTTATTTATTAATGTTTAGATTGCAGCGTATAACGTCATGGCTGTTAATTTGATGTAAATAGAATAATCCTAAATTTCGACGTTAATTTTATAAAATTGAAATATATATCCTAAAAATTGATGTTTTGAGAAAATGTCTCTCACTATTATTCAAAAAACAGTTTGATCTTACCCATGCCTTAGATATAGTCCGCCTATCGCGATGGGCTTAGCGCATAAACAGGCTGAGTGGCTGTCGCCGGTACATTTTACTTTGTCGTGCTAACACGTAGGCAGGGCGAACAAAAACACAGTAACGTCTGTGATTGTTAAAATATCCAGTAGGAGATAATACCGTGAAGATGATGTCGGGCGCCGCCATGGTGGTGGAAGCGCTAAAAGATGTAGGAGTTACCCATGTGTTCGGTTACCCGGGTGGTGCCGTATTAGACATTTATGATGCATTATTTGCACAGGATGATGTCAAACATGTGCTCGTACGTCACGAACAGGCAGCTGCTCATATGGCAGATGGTTACGCGCGTTCGACAGGCAAAACCGGTACAGTGCTGGTCACATCGGGTCCGGGCGCAACCAATACGTTAACTGGTATTGCAACGGCGTATATGGATTCTATTCCTATGGTGGTGTTGTCAGGTCAGGTACCGTCGATGCACATCGGTGAGGATGCCTTTCAGGAAACCGATATGGTGGGGTGTTCCCGACCCGTGGTAAAGCATAGCTTTTTGGTAAAACGCGCGGAAGATATTCCCAATGCGATTGCCAAGGCGTATTACATTGCCAATACCGGACGACCGGGGCCGGTAGTGGTTGATTTACCTAAAGACATCGTTAACGTTCAGGAAGAGCATCCCTATGAGTTCCCGACGGATGTCACCATGCGTTCATATAACCCGACCGTACGTGGGCATATGAAGCAGGTTAAAAAAGCCGTTGCGTCGATGCAAAAAGCTGAACGGCCGGTTTTATACGTAGGCGGCGGTGCGGTTGCGGCCGAGGCTTCCGGGTTGGTAACACAGCTGGCGGAACTCCTGCATGCCCCCGTTACCTGTACGCTGATGGGCCTTGGTGCGTTTTCAGGCACGCACGACCAGTTTGTCGGGATGCTGGGCATGCATGGTACGCTTGAAGCCAATAAGACCATGCACAATGCTGATTGTATTATCGCACTGGGCGCTCGTTTTGACGATCGGGTGACCAATAATGTCGAAAAATTCTGTCCGCATGCTGAGATTATCCATGTGGATATCGATCCCGCGTCTATTTCTAAAACCATTAACGCACACATTCCGGTAGTGGGTTCTGTTGATGTCGTGCTTGAGCAAATACTGGAATTGCTCAAGCCTGAAGAATTAACCGGGCAAAGCGATAAGCTGGCGGATTGGTGGCAGCAAATTAATCAGTGGCGCACACGTCAATGTTTAAATTACGTCCAGGGTGATACCGTCATCAAGCCCCAGCGCGTTATCGAATCGCTGTACAAGCATACCAATGGTGATGCTTATGTCAGCTCGGACGTGGGGCAGCATCAAATGTTTGCCGCGCTGTATTATCCGTACAAAAAGCCGCGCCAGTGGATTAATTCGGGTGGCCTGGGCACCATGGGATTCGGTTTACCCGCGGCAATGGGCGTGCAGTTTGCGCATCCTAAATCCACGTCAGTGGTGGTGACCGGTGATGGTAGTATCCAAATGAATATCCAGGAACTGGCCACCTGTTTGCAGTACAATTTGCCGATTAAAATTATTTCTCTGAATAACCGCGCCTTAGGCATGGTTCGTCAGTGGCAGGACATGATTTATAAAGGCCGTCATTCGCATTCTTACATGGAGTCATTGCCAGATTTTGTGAAGCTGGTTGAAGCCTATGGTCATGTAGGGATTAAAGTTGATTCTCTCGATCAGTTAGATGATGCCATGGAGAAATGCTTTGCAATGAAAGACCGCTTAGTATTTATGGATATTCTGGTTGATCAGAATGAACACGTATACCCTATGCAGATCAAATATGGCGCAATGGATGACATGCGTTTAAGTAAGACGGAGAGAACCTGATGAGAAGAATTATTTCTGTATTAATGGAAAATGCCCCGGGTGCGCTGTCTCGTATTGTCGGCGCGTTCTCGCAACGCGGTTATAACGTCGATTCACTTTGCGTTGCCCCTACTGAAGATGCAAGTTTGTCACGCCTGACCATTATTACCCATGGTGATGACAAGGTGATTGAGCAAATTACCAAGCAGGTGAATAAACTCATCGACGTGCTCAAGGTGGTCGATTTATCAGAGAACACGCACATAGAGCGTGAAATGATGTTAATCAAAGTGGCCACCCGCAGTGAATCTGTCAGAGCTGAAGTTAAGCGTAACGCGGATATTTTTCGCGCCAATATTCTGGATGTGTCAGTGAGTAACTACACCATGGAAGTAACCGGCACAACAGACAAGCTCGACGCGTTTGCCACGACTATGGCGCAGTGCACTGAAATAATCGAATCATCAAGAACCGGCGTGTGTGGTTTAGCCCGAGGAGAACGAGCGCTGCGTCCTTAGCCTTGCCGCCGATCCGTATATCCATTGTCTAAAGCCAGCAATTACTGCTGGCTTTTTTGTATTGAAACCCGAGTGTCAGCAAAGGAGAAGGCCTCGGCAACATTGTCGGCAGCTTATTTGGCTTTGTTACGGCGTAAAGCCGGGAGGGGCGGCTGGCGGCAGTATGGTCAGGTTTTGCCATAATAAAACTCAAAGCGCAGGGCAACACCAAATGAAGGGTTAAAATCCTCCTCGCGCAACCAAATGACGAAAGGTTCGAGCTCAAAGAAGAGCCAGGAGCGAAGATAGTTCGTGCGCCAGCGCGCGCTGGTATACACTTCGCCAAGCTGGTGGTTTGGGCGCGACACACCGTTGGTTACGAGCCTGAATAATACGGCGCTGTCTGGCGATACCGGACGCAACAACTGAACCTCATGACGCCAGAACCAGTCATTAAAACGATCGCGGTAAAAATAGCGGTTTTTGAAGCGCAGATAATTATCGTCAGCCAACGAAAATGCAAAGTTAAGGCCCAGCTCCGCGCCCAGTTCGTCGCGTGTGTAATAATACAATTCGGCGTCATAGTCGATACTTACTGTATCAGTGAATGCATAACGTTGCTCATACTCACTTTTTACGAATAACTGGCCGCGTCGGCCGGCGCCTATCCGGTATGACAGCGGAGAGTCCTTCTGCTCCTGGTAGCGCAAAGCGAGTGTCGCTGAGTTTTGTGCATCGTCCACCGAGTCGCGGGCTGCGCGGATTGAGTCGTCCTGATTGAAACTGTCATCATCCGATAGTAATAAATCCACGCGGTCTTCGAGGGCGGGTAACGTTACTCTAATGCGAAATCGAAAATCCTGCTCAGCCAGTGAGGTAGTGCGTGGCTCCCAGCCAAACCTGACCCGTCCTTCTGCGCGGGCATCATGGTGTTTATTGCTGGTCTCAAGGGCAAAAAACTCATCCAGCTGGCGGGCTGTGTAATCCATTGACTCACTGAAGTTACTGTGCCATCGATCAAGCCAGCTATGGGAAATAGCAGGGGAGGAAGGTGGTGCAGACTCAGCTGTGGCCGATTGTTCGGCGCACCAGGCGTTATTACCCAGGCAGCAAACTACACTGATTCTGCATAGCCAACCCGCTAAACTCCTGGTACTAACAAACACGATATATCATTCCCATCAAAAGCCTGAAATACGATTAAGCTCTGGTTAAGTTAAAGATGTTTGCCTTGAGCTTTGTTGAACTTTGATATTGATAACCGGTCAACAAACCACAATGTTCGGCCAAATAATGGTGCCTGAACACTCATTTAAGCTTGCGTGATAAATACAGTCCCTGCAAATTATTTTTCGTCTCGGCGAGTGATGTAAACAGCGCAGGTTAGTGGTCGATGCAGACTTCAGTTGTGGCGTAAGCTAACATACAGTTGCTGTGTTACAGGCAATTGCTCGGTAGAATATAGTGATTAAACGATAAAAATGCTGGCGAAGACGACAGTCAGTGGCATACTGTACCAACAGATGTAAGTTAGAGGTTTTTATGGGTAATATTGGTTGGGTACAATTACTGATTGTACTGGTAATAGTTGTGTTGTTATTTGGCACCAAAAAGTTAAAAGGCATTGGTTCAGATCTGGGCGGTGCTATTAAAGGGTTTAAAAAGGCGGTGTCTGACGAAGACGCTGACTTTAAAGATAAGCAAGCCAAGGTTGAAGATAAGCCTCAGGCTGAAGGCGAGCCGCTTAAAACAGAAAGCGAAGCGAAAGATAAACGCTAATGTTCGATATCGGGTTTTGGGAACTTTTGCTGATTGGCGTGATGGCGCTCCTGGTACTGGGGCCGGAACGTTTGCCTGGTGCTTTGCGCTCGACACTAAAAACGGTGCGCAGCGTACGTAATGTTGCCTCTGGCTTTAAAGAAGAGGTTGAACATCAATTGCGGGTGCACGAGTTACACGAGAATCTGAAAAAAGCCGAACAACAAGGCCTAAAAGACCTTTCACCGGAATTACAGAGCAGTGTCGACGAACTTAAAAAGTCCGCCGAATCTGTTCAAGAACCGTATAAAAAGCCGTAAATGACCGAAGAAAATAGTCTTATTTCGCACCTGATTGAGCTGCGCTCAAGGTTGTTGCGTGCCGTACTCAGTGTGCTGCTGGTATTTGCTTGTTTAGCGTATTTTTCTAACGATTTATACCAACTACTGGCGCAGCCATTATTGAAAACCTTACCGGTTAATTCGTCGATGATAGCCACTGATGTTGCATCGCCATTCTTTGCGCCGTTCAAACTCACCATGGTGTTGTCATTCTTTTTGGCCATTCCGTACGTGCTGTATCAGGTGTGGGGCTTTGTTGCGCCGGGTCTGTACCGCAACGAGAAAAAGCTCGTTGGGCCATTACTGTTTTCCAGTACATTGTTATTTTATACAGGAATGGCCTTTGCGTATTTCGTGGTGTTTCCGGTGGTCTTTGCGTTTTTTACGTCGGTCGCACCGGAAGGCGTGACGGTTGCCACAGACATCAACAGCTACCTGAACTTTGTCTTAAAATTGTTTTTTGCCTTCGGCGTGTCTTTTGAAATACCGGTTGCCATTGTACTAATGTGCTGGACCGGTATGACTGATGCTGCCAGTCTTCGTCAAAAGCGGCCTTATGTGATTGTGGGTGCCTTTGTCGTGGGAATGCTGTTAACGCCGCCGGATATCATTTCACAGTCATTACTCGCCATCCCCATGTGGATATTGTACGAGTGTGGGATTGTTGTCGGTTCTTTTTATTCTCATAAAGAAGATGACGAAGAGGATGAGCAGCCAGAGAGTGATAAGTCAGGCGAGTAAGGGCTTACAGGCCCGAATTTAATCCGATTATCATCCGATTATCATAACAATAGGACGCAGTTTATGAACAAGTCTGCTTTGCTTATCGTAGTCAGTTTGGTGGTGTTGTCAGCATCTAATGCACAGGCTGAAACCCTGCAACAAGCCATTGCAGCGTGCAAGCGCATTGCCAATGATAGCCAGCGTCTGAATTGTTTTGATGCGCTGGTGATTTCTGGCGAGCAGTCTGTAAAGAAGCAGGCTGCAGTCGAGGCGCCGCCATTGGTCCGACAGCGGTCAGAAAAGAGCGCAGCAGCCGATGTTGCGGCCAGCCGCACGCCGGTCTCTGCACCAACCCCACAGAATAACAGTAACCGTCGCGCTGCACCGCCCGCACAAAGCCGCGAGGCCGTTACACAGAATACCCCGGCGCAGTCTGATAAGGTCTCTGAATTCGGGTTGGCCCCTAAAAAGCCGGTTGATCAGATAGAACGTATCGCCTCGGTTATCGCCAGCATTGAGGATGGACCGCGTGACACGCGCTACGTTCATTTGCAGGATGGCTCAGTGTGGAAACAAACCGATAGCACCCGTATGCGCCTAAAAGAGGGGCAGGAGGTATATGTTGAGCGCGGTGCTTTGGGGGCGTTTTACCTGAGTCGTGAGAATGTAAACCGTCGCATAAAAGTTAAGCGGATACAGTAACGTGGCCTGGTTTGATGCGGGGGTAAACGTCTTTGACCAACGTTTACCTGCTGAAGCGACACTGGCCGCTGCCGCACAGGCCAATGTTACGCGTATGTGTCTGATTACGACGCATCCTGACGAATGGGCCGTTGCGGAATCTCTTTACCAACAATATCCCCATACATTGTGTTATACCCTCGGGGTGCATCCGCATCATGCGAAAGATGTCAGGTCGTCGCATTGGGCGGAATTGCGCCGCCGCGTCAGTCGTCCCGGGGTTGTTGCTATTGGTGAGTGTGGTCTGGATTATAATCGTGACTTTTCACCGCGGGATGTTCAGCAAGCGGTGTTCAAAATGCAAATAGAGCTTGCCTGTGAACTTAACAAACCCCTGTATTTGCATGAGCGTGATGCGTTCGATGAGCAATGTGCCTGCTTGCAACCCTATTTAGCATCATTATCGGGCGGCATTGCACACTGTTTTACCGGCACTCCCGAACAGATGCATCACTACCTCTCGTTTGGCTTATATATCGGCGTGACTGGCTGGGTTTGCGACCCAAAACGAGGGGCGATGTTGCAACAAGCTGTGACCGAACTCCCCTTAGAGCGTTTAGTTCTGGAAACCGATGCGCCCTACTTGTATCCTAAAACACTGAAACCCAGAAAACGTGATAACTCACCGGCATATTTACCCCATGTAGGCCTGGAAGTGGCAGTATTAAAAGGCCTCGATGTTGCCCAGGTAGAAGCGGCTACTTTTCGAAATAGCTGTTTGTTATTCAAATAATTGAGTATTTGCTATGCAACTTTTTGCGTCCACGACACGCGCAACAGAAAAATGGCTGTTCAGTATCACCAGCGTTATGGTCATTGCTATACTCATTGTTATCGCGCAGGTTACCAGCAAAAATCACGGGGGCAACTACCGGCCAACACTTTACAGTTACCAAAGCCAAACCGGGGTGGAGTTCGACCAGATCCGTGCCCTTTCAGAAGACAGCTGGGCAGAAGTCGATAATCCGGCGTCTTTTGGTTTCAGTGAACAAGTGCACTGGTTACGATTTGACTTGGCGTCAGCCAATACGGCTAAAAACACATCTTATATTGAGATGGATTATCCTCTGCTCGATAACATTGACGTATGGATTGAGCAGGCGGGTGAGCAGCAGCAAATTTTTTCTGGTGGTGACGCTCGTCCGTTCTCGCAGCGGCCCCGACAGTATCACGGCTTTTTGATCCCGCTGCCTGATAGTGAGCAACCGGTTCGCGTTTATATCAGGGTCAGCTCAACCAGCGTCATAAAAGTACCGGTGACAATTTGGCAGCGCGTGGCCTTTGGTCAGCATGTCAGCAGTGTGAATCTGGTCATGGGGCTCTTTTTCGGATTACTGCTGGCCATGGGGCTGAGCAATCTGTTCTTTTTCTTTACCACTAAAAACTTCACGTTTTTATATTACAGCGGCTATGTCGTTTGTCTTGGTTTGACACTGGCGACCCTGCACGGCTACAGCTACAAGTATTTATGGCCCGAGCAGGTATGGTTTCAGGCTAAAGCCGTCAGCTTTTTAGCCAGTGCAACACTAATGTTTGCAGTGATTTTTTCCTCGGCGCTGTTAGAGGTGCGTCGCCATAGTATGCGCGCCGATAAGTATTTGAAAGCGCTGATGCTGGCGTTTGCCGGATTAACGGTGAGTTCCTTAGTCATTGACTATGCCATTTCCATAAAGCTGTTCTTAGTTTTGTTAACTATCGTCGTGTTTTTAATTATGGGCGTAGTAATTTGGCTTAGCTACCGTAAAATCATTATCGCCCGCTATTACACCTTAGCGTGGGGCGCGTTATTGATTAGCGCTTTTTCCGCCAGCCTGGACAACCTGGGTATCATATCGGTGAACGTTCCTTCCCATGTTTTACTGGTATATGGGGCGACGATCGAAGCGCTTATGCTGGCCCTTATTCTGGCCATTGGCTATAGCCGTCAGCGCGAGCAGATGTTTAAGGCTCAGGAAGATGCACTAGAGCAAGAGCGCAGTGCACTGGAGGCTAAACAGGCGTTAATTGACGTTCAGATGCGTTCTCAAAACGAACTTGAGTACAATGTACAGGAACGGACCCTTGAACTTGAAATCGCCTTAAGGGAGCTTTCTGAAGCCAACCGCGAGCTGGAGAAGCTCAATACCATCGATCCGCTTACCGGCATACGTAATCGCCGTCATTTCGATAAACGGGTGATTGCCGAGGGTCGCCGTAGTCGACGGGAACAAACCCCGTTGGCGCTGGCGATGCTCGATATTGATCACTTTAAACAGGTGAACGACCAATATGGTCACAGTGTGGGTGACGCCTGTATCACCCATGTCGCCTCTCTTTTACAGGAAATGTTAAAGCGTCCCAGCGACGATGTTTGTCGTTATGGTGGCGAAGAGTTTGTGATTATTTTACCCAACACCGATATAGAAGGTGCCTACCAGTTGATTGAAAGTATGCGCCAGGTCGTTGAACAAAGCCCCTGCCACTGTGACGGTCATACCGTTCCTCTTACCCTGAGCGGTGGTGTTGCCAGTGCGGTCATTAGTCGGGATGAAGGGCACGCCCGCCTGTTAAAGCTTGCTGACGAGCGCCTTTACATGGCCAAGCAAGCAGGCAGAAACCGTGTGGTTGCCAATCCTAAACCCAAATAGAGTTAATTTATGAGCTATTCACAATATTTACCCCGCCGCCCGCGTCGCTTACGCCGTACAGAAGGCTTGCGGGCCATGGTGGCTGAGCATCAGTTACACGCCGCAGACCTGATTTACCCGGTATTTGTATTGCCTGGCAGCAATCAGCGTGAAGCCGTGCCTTCCATGCCGGGTGTCGAGCGCTTGTCGGTAGATTTATTAATAGAGGAGGCCCGTGCAGCTTATGAGCTAGGCATCCGTAGTATGGCGCTGTTTCCGGTCACCCCGATGGAAAAAAAATCTCTGTGCGCCAGTGAGGCATTCAACCCTGATGGTATCGCACAGACCGCGATTCGGGCGCTCAAGCAAGCCCTGCCAGAGATGATGCTGATAGCCGATGTGGCATTAGATCCTTTTACCTCACACGGTCAGGATGGCCTGATAGATGACGACGGTTACGTGATTAATGATGCAACTGTCGAAGTGCTCATTAAGCAGGCCCTATCCCACGCCGAAGCCGGCGTCGATATTGTTGCGCCATCAGATATGATGGACGGGCGTATTGGTGCTATTCGGGATGCGCTGGAAGATGCCGGGTTTGTGCATACCTGCATTATGGCGTATTCGGCTAAGTATGCATCAAGTTACTACGGACCTTTCCGGGACGCTGTCGGATCAGCAGCCAATATTAAAGGCGGTAATAAAAAAACCTATCAAATGGATCCGGCTAATAGTGACGAGGCAATCGCCGAAATTGCGCTGGATCTGGAAGAAGGGGCGGATATGGTAATGGTTAAGCCGGGCATGCCGTATCTGGATATTGTACGGCGTTGTAAGTCTGAGCTTGCGGTACCCACTTTTGCTTACCAGGTAAGCGGTGAATATGCCATGCATATGGCGGCGTTTGAAAAAGGCTGGTTAAAGCAAGACGAAGTGATACTGGAGTCGTTGCTGGCATTTAAGCGGGCTGGCGCCGATGGTATTTTAACCTACTTTGCGCCGGCAGCTGCCAGGTTACTGAAAGGATAGACAACGCGATAGACATTGAGGTATTGGCTTACTGGCAGACCAGTCGCCAGCCGGCTTTATGTTGCAGCCATGCCTCATTGACTAACTCAGCATTAATCAGGGGATGTTCTTTCAGCCACTTCTCGGGGAATGAGAGTGTCCACTCACTGTCGTTAATGCTTAGGGAAATAGCAGGAATATGCTGCTGATGACGTCTTAAGCATACCACTACGGCAATACGTAATACCCGCAGTAAGCCCAGCAACATGGGCCTTACCTCGTTGTGATAAAGGGCAAAAGGCGCCAGGTCGATAGTTTGTCGGTGAGCGCCTACCAGGTCACGCACGGCGGCGCGCTGTAAACGGGTATAGCCCGGCAAATCGATAAAGTTCAGTATGTAAGCGCCATGCTCGTGGTGCTTTTTGTATTCGATGTGCAAACCAATTTCGTGCAGCATAGCTGCGGCATCAAGCACGGTTTCGGTATCCAGGTGACAAAAGGAGGTTTGCTGGCACAATTGGCGACACAGCGTCAGAGCCACGTCTTTCACGTTCAGGGCGTGAGGTTTGTCGATATGATAGCGGCGCAGCGTGTTATTAATGGTTTGTATGCGTCTGTCATTGTGCTTTAAGTTATCGAGCATACCGTAAATCAAGCCTTCACGAAGTGCGCCGCCGGAGATATTCATTGTGCTAATCTTCAGTCGTTCAAACAACGCCAGTAAGATAGTCAGGCCGCTTGGGAATATAGGCTGTCGGCTGGCATCCAGGCCATCAATAACCAAATTGTTAATATTGCCGCAGTCGATACATTGCTGCTTTAAATTATACAGGTAGTCCAGCCGGATGGCGTCGCTGATGCCTTGCTTTACCAGGATCTCGGTAATTGCCTGGGGAGTGCCTGATGCGCCCAGGCAGTTGCGCCAGTCAAAGCAGAGAAAGGCGTCTGCTACCGGGTCTAAACGTTCATACGCCGCGGCCTGAGCGCGCTGAAAATTGGCTTCAGATAGCTCACCACCGGCAAAGAAACGGTCCATAAAAGTGACACACCCCATATCGAGGCTCACCATATGGATAGGCTGCATATCATTGCCGATAATTATTTCGGTACTCGCGCCGCCGATATCAATGACCAGAGAATTGCCCTGATTGGCTGAGGTATAGGCAACGCCCAGGTATATCTGACGGGCTTCTTCCTCGCCGGATATCACCTCAAGATGATGCTTTAAGATGGACTCTGCAGTGTCGATGAACTGTTGTGCGTTGGCGGCAAGTCGAAGAGTCGCCGTTGCCACCACCCGAATATTAGACGGCGGAATATCCTGAAGTCGTTCGGCGAATGTTTGCAGACAGTCCCAGCCGCGCTGCATGCTCTCTTGGCTGAGCACCATATCTTCGTTAAGACCAGCAGCGAGACGGACTTTTTGCTTTATTTTACCCATTATCTGCACGCTGCCATTAACAACGTGCACTACAACCATATGAAAACTATTCGACCCAAGGTCTACCGCGGCATAATATTCACCGAGTGTTTCGGCGTCAAATTGGGTTTGTGGCTGCATACGTCTTCTGTATTATGAGTTTTTCTTATGTTGTGGGCGTTTCCCTGATCCACCACGACGTGAAGTTGGTCGTCTGTTTTGCCGGCGTTGACGCGGTTTCGGTGGCGTAATGTCGTCCAACAGCGCATCCTGAACATAATCAGTCACCGGAATCGGGTGCTGAATATACTCCTCTATTGCCGGTAAGTTTAACGCGTACTTTTCACAGGCAAAGCTTATGGCGACGCCACTTCGGCCAGCGCGCCCGGTGCGGCCAATTCGGTGTACGTAATCTTCCGGGTCGTCGGGCAAGTCATAATTAAATACATGCGATACATCTTCAACATGGAGGCCCCGAGCGGCGACGTCGGTTGCCACGAGTATGTCCAGTTTACCGCCGGTAAAGCCTTCAAGAATGCCAAGCCGTTTCTTTTGCGGTACATCACCACTTAGTAATCCCACCCGATGGCCATCGGCCTCCAGCCAGTCGGCCACTCGCTCACAGCTGTGCTTGGTATTGGCAAAAACAATGGCTTTCTCAGGCCATTCTTCTTCCATTAAGGTTAACAATAAACGCATTTTGTCGTCATCAGAAGGGTAAAACAGTTCTGCTGATACACGACTTGCGGTCATTTGCTTGGCT
Organism: Alteromonas gilva; assembly: GCF_028595265.1. Classification (NCBI taxonomy): domain Bacteria; kingdom Pseudomonadati; phylum Pseudomonadota; class Gammaproteobacteria; order Alteromonadales; family Alteromonadaceae; genus Alteromonas; species Alteromonas gilva. The sequence continues at coordinate 426,207 of NZ_JAQQXP010000002.1, forward strand.
TCTACCTGCACGTGAGTCGGATTGTCCATGTGTTCGTAAGCCAACTCCTGAACCCGGTAGCTTAGTGTTGCTGAAAACAACATACTCAGGCGTTCGGTTGCAGGCGGCATACGGCGGAACAAATAGCGAATATCTTTAATAAAACCGAGGTCGAACATACGGTCGGCTTCATCAAGCACGGCGACCTGAATATTATCGAGTGTAAACACCCCTTGCTTATAATAGTCGAGAATTCTGCCCGTGGTACCAATGATGATATCAACACCATCTTGTAGCGTTTCGCGTTGACTTTCATATCCCTCGCCCCCATATATGAGACCAAGTGATAATCCCGTGTGCTTACTCAGCAGCTCGGCATCATTATAAATTTGTACGGCAAGTTCTCTGGTAGGTGCCATAATAATGGCCCTTGGACCACTTTTTGTACCATCAGTTTTGGCCGGTTGGCTTAAAATATGGTGGAAAGTTGCAACCAGAAATGCAATGGTTTTACCTGTTCCGGTTTGAGCCTGGCCAGCAATATCGTTACCTTCTAGTAAAGGAGGTAAGCTTAACGCTTGAATTGGTGTACAATGCGAAAAATTTGCGGCATTTAAGGCATCAATAACATTGCTATTGATGGGTAAATCGGAAAAATGTGTTTCGGTTAAATGAGTTGTTTGCATAGCTTATAGCTTATCAGTGCTTGCATTAAAAAACAGTTTCTATATAACACTTATGGTAGAGCTGAAACAAATCAGCAACAGACCAATTACGGAGAAAAGAATGAGCGACAAAATTATCCAGTTGACTGACGATAAGTTCGAAGCAGATGTTATCAATGCTGAAGGTCCTGTGCTGGTTGACTTCTGGGCCGAATGGTGTGGCCCCTGTAAAATGATTGCCCCAATTCTCGAAGAGGTAGCAACCGACTTTGAAGGAAAGTTAACAGTTGGTAAGCTGAATGTCGATGAAAATAATGAAACTCCGCCAAAATACGGCATTCGTGGCATTCCCACACTGTTGCTGTTTAAGGGCGGAAATGTTGCAGCGACTAAAGTCGGCGCCTTGTCAAAAGCGCAATTGACTGAGTTTCTGAACGAAAATATCTAGCTTTTAAAGCTTCCTTGTACAGATAGTAAAAACCGGCTAAGGCCGGTTTTTTGTGGTCTGTTGTGAGGGGGCCGCAGGCATCGGCAGCTGTTCGAATCAAGCAATCAGAAAACCAGAAGGTAAATTTTTTTAACATTTGGCCGATTTAGTCTGGACGGTAATAAGATATGGTGCTACCTTTACTGAGTCTAGGCAAACCTAGCATCCTTACTGCCCGCATCTGGGCGCAAGCTCGAATTCTATTAATTAACGAATTTCCCTAAAAGACGTTCAAATACAAAGACCCACCAGTATGAATCTAACGGAACTTAAGAATAAGCCAATTAGCGAATTGGTAGCCCTTGCCGACGAAATGGGCCTAGACAATATGGCCCGGGCGAGAAAACAAGATATCATTTTCTCGATTCTCAAATCCCATGCAAAAAGCGGTGAAGACATTTTTGGTGATGGCGTACTGGAAATCCTCCAGGACGGCTTCGGCTTTTTGCGCTCTGCAGACTCATCTTATCTGGCCGGGCCTGATGATATTTATGTCTCACCGAGCCAAATCAGACGATTTAACTTACGCACGGGTGACACTATAGCCGGGAAAATTCGCCCGCCTAAAGACAGTGAACGTTACTTTGCCCTGCTTAAAATTCGTGAAGTAAACTTCGATAAACCGGAGAATTCACGGAACAAGATCCTTTTTGAAAACCTTACCCCACTGCATGCCAATGACCGTCTGCGGATGGAGCGTGGCAACGGCTCATCTGAGGATATTACGGCACGGGTACTGGATTTGGCATCGCCAATCGGTCGCGGTCAGCGTGGCTTAATTGTTGCGCCACCCAAAGCGGGTAAGACATTATTACTACAAAACATTGCGCAGTCGATTGCGGCTAATCATCCGGAGTGTGAACTCATGGTGTTGCTCATCGACGAACGCCCGGAAGAAGTCACCGAAATGCACCGTTTGGTGCGTGGCGAGGTGGTAGCTTCTACCTTTGATGAACCTGCCAGCCGCCACGTTCAGGTAGCGGAAATGGTAATTGAAAAAGCCAAGCGTTTGGTAGAGCACAAAAAAGACGTGGTCATTTTGCTTGACTCGATTACCCGTCTGGCGCGCGCCTACAACACCGTAATTCCCTCGTCAGGTAAAGTATTGACCGGTGGTGTTGATGCCAACGCACTGCACAAGCCTAAACGCTTCTTCGGTGCCGCCCGTAACGTTGAAGAAGGCGGTAGTTTAACCATTATTGCCACTGCGCTGATTGATACCGGCTCTAAGATGGATGAAGTTATCTACGAAGAGTTTAAGGGTACGGGTAACATGGAGTTACATTTGCACCGTAAGATTGCAGAGAAACGTGTTTTCCCTGCCATTGACTTTAACCGTTCTGGTACCCGTCGCGAAGAGTTGCTGACCACTCAGGATGAGCTTCAGAAAATGTGGATCTTGCGCAAGATAGTGCATGAGATGTCAGAGATCGATGCGATGGAGTTTCTTATCAACAAGCTGTCGATGACCAAAACCAATGACGAGTTCTTTAATGCCATGAAACGGCAACGCAGCTAGTCAGCCCATCACTACGAAAAAACCGCTTTTAAAGCGGTTTTTTTTGTGCTTTTTGCACAGACAGAGTACTGTTACCTTTACTAATTACAATGAAGGAACACCCTATGTTCAGGATTGCTTTGGCCGCTTTTGTTACTTTCTCGTCTTGTGCTGTACTGGCCCAGAATAGTCAGGTAGATACCCTCGCTGACAAAATTGAAAGTGATGTGATTAGCTGGCGTCATCATCTTCATCAATATCCCGAATTATCTAACCGTGAATTTAAGACCGCCGAATATATTGCTACGTATTTGCGTTCGCTTGGTCTGGAGGTACAAACCGGTGTTGCCAAAACCGGCGTCGTCGCGGTGCTTGACAGCGGTCGTCCAGGTCCTGTTGTCGCGTTGCGCGCCGATATGGATGGTCTGCCTGTGCCCGAAGAAAATGACTTACCCTGGCGCTCTGAAGAGGTGGGTGAGTATAACGGTAACGAGGTGCCTGTTATGCACGCCTGCGGACACGATACGCACATGGCGATGTTAATGGGAGCCGCCGGCATACTCACCGACATGAAAGACAAGCTATCCGGTAAGGTAAAGTTTATCTTTCAGCCGGCCGAAGAGGGCGCACCTCCGGGTGAAAAAGGCGGCGCCGAAATCATGGTCAAGGAAGGGGTGCTTGAAAACCCCAAGGTTGATGTGATTTTTGGTTTGCACATCAGTGCCAATAACGACGTGGGTACGGTAAGTTATAATCCCGGTGGCACCATGGCCGCGGTTGACCCGTTTAAAATTGTTATCCATGGCAAGCAAGCACACGGTGCCTATCCGTGGAAAAGTGTTGACCCTATTACCACCGCGGCGCAAATGATCATGTCGTTGCAAACCATCGTTAGTCGTGAACTGAAAATCATTGATGATGCTGCCGTGGTCACGGTAGGTTCAATTCACGGTGGTAATCGCTCTAATATTATCCCTAACGAGGTGGAATTGGTCGGTACCATTCGTACGCTTAATCATAAAGCCCGTGAACATGTCTACGAGGCAATGGCGCGCAAGGTAAAAGGTATCGCCGATAGCATGGGCGCTACCGCTGAGCTGACCTTGCCGCTTGATTACAATTACCCTATCACTTACAACGATCCATCGTTAACCGCCGAAATGCTGCCAACTGTGGAACGTGTTGCCGGTAAAGAAAACACGATTCTGGCCAAGCCTGTGACAGGGGCAGAGGACTTTTCATTTTATCAGGAGAAAGTTCCGGGTCTGTTCATGTGGCTCGGTGGTAAACCGCTTGATGTACCAGCCGAAGATTCGCCCGCACACCATACGCCGGAGTTTTATGTGGATGACAGCGGTATGAAACTGGGCGTTCGGGTACTGACTAATTTAACGCTGGACTACATGGATACGCATTCCTCGAACGCGCAGTAACCTGCCATGTTGAACAGGACGCTGCAAGCATTGGCGCTGGCTGTTGTTGGCGCTGCAATGAATTTTTTACCCTCTCCCTTGCAAAGTGGCGGGGTAATATTTTTTGGTGGCGGCTTTGCCATTACTGCAGCCTTGCTATTGTCTTTCAGAGCGACATTTATTGTCACTGCCATCATTTATGGCGTCCTGTTGCTCAAAGGTAACGATCCACTACTCGTTACCTCACTGGCCTTTCAGCCATTACTGGTTAACGGCTTATCCAGCAAAACTGAACTGTTAAGCCCAATAAAAGTGGGACTGGGTGGGTGGAGTATTATCGCCATTCCGCTCTATGTTGTGATTTTCTTCTTAACAGAGAGCACGCATTTATCGCTGACCTATACTGACTTTTCGGTTACCTGGTTAAGTGGCATATTCTCCGGCTTATTCGGTCACCTTTTTTACCTGGCTTTATTACGCCGACTGAAACTTGATTTTTCGTTGCAAGCCGAGGCTGAAACGCTATTTCGGTACATGTTTTCGGCGCTGTTTTTCTTCGCTATTTTCATTATGACCTATGTTCATGTAAGCCAGCTGCAGCGTCAGCAGGCAGGTCAGCTAGCCAGCTATATGTCGCAGCGCGCACAAGTGATGGTGACTGAGTTGAGTCAATTTTTAGATAACCATGCCGGCGCCATTAGCAATACTGCCAATACGTTATCGATGGCCAGTAAATTTGGTGCCAGCATCAGCGATATGGCACCGGATGTACTGGCTAATCTGGCGCGCGAATATCCTGAATACCTCACCTTTTTGATTACTGATCGGGACGGTGATATTACCCATGCTTATCCGACTAATCTGCTGAGCCGGGCAAGGCGCCTGAATCAGGCGAACGTGGCACAGCGAGATTACTTTAAGCAGGTGATGGCAACCGGTCGCCGTTATATCTCACCGGCGTTCCAGGGCCGCGGGTTTGGCAACGATCCTATCGTCGCTATCGCCAGCCCTTTGTACGACGAGCAAGGCCAGATGACAGGTATTTTAGAGGGCTCGCTCAATTTAAGCAGTTTTGTAGAATACGATAGTCGCAATCTACCGCGGTTCTGGTCCCTGTATCGCGATAACAATGGCAAGGTTGTGTACGCCTCCCCTGAGCTACGTTTAAACCCACTGGAACAACCGGCATTGGATGATTGTGGACGAGAAAACTGTTTTAAGCGCGATGAGTTTTTAACGCATCAATGGTTTGTAGCACACTCGCGCGAACCGCAGCATGGCTGGACAGTCACGGTACTTTTCGAGTACAGCAATTACATGACATTAAGTGCCAGCTACTTGGGCTGGGCGCTAATTTTACTGGTGTGTCTGGGATTGGTGGGGATCTTTATTGGTGGCCACGTTGCGCAGATTTTTGCCCGTCCTATAGCCGCACTGATGAAAACCTTTGCCGGCTACACCCCCGAAAACCCCATATCGGTTCAGTCGCTTCGCAACGACCGCATACAGCTTAAAGAAATTACTGGCTTAGCGCTGGAATTTGATCAACTGGGCGAGCGACTGGTCAGCGCTTTCAACGAACTCAATGAATCGAGGGAACGTCAGAGCCGGTTAAACGAAGAGCTGGAGCAGCTTAATCTGACCTTAAGTGAACGTGTCGAAGAAAAAACCGCGTCACTGATAAAAGCGCTGGAGCAGGCAGAGAGTGCCAGTGTGTCAAAGTCTAACTTTCTGGCCAATATGTCACACGAAATACGCACGCCAATGAATGGTATTTTAGGTACCTGTGAGAATTTGTTAGAGCAGCCGCTCGCAACGGACGTGCGAAAACGGATTCAGGTGATCATGCAGTCAGCAAATAACTTGCTGTTAATCCTCGATAGTATTCTGGACTGGTCAAAGATAGAAGCGGGTAAAATGACCGTAAATCAATTGCCGTTTTCACCCGTCGACGTACTCGAAGGCTGCGCCGAAATACATCGCCAGGCCGCCAGCCGTAAACAGATTTCCCTTGATATTGAATGGATAACCGATGTGCCTGCGATGTTGCTCGGGGATGCAGGGAAAATTAGTCAGATATTGAATAACTTAATGAGCAACGCGGTTAAATTTACTAATAAGGGTGGCGTGTTGGTGCGGGTTGAATACCGAAAACAGTGGCTTACGCTTTCGGTAAAAGACAGTGGTATTGGCATTGCACCAGAGGAGCAAACTCGAATCTTCGAGCAGTTTATTCAGGCCGATGTCTCCAGTTCCCGGCAATTTAATGGTACCGGACTGGGGCTCTCAATCACCAGCAAGCTGGTCGACCTTATGAACGGTACCTTAGCGCTTAATAGCGAAGCCGGTGCTGGCAGTGAGTTTATTATTAGTTTGCCGCTTCCACAGACCACTCAGCAAAAAGAGCCCAGCGTTGAGGGTAAATTCGAACTGCCTTCCGGATTAAAAGTCTTGCTGGTTGAAGACAATGATATTAATGCCGAAATTGTTCTGGATATGATGAAAGATTGTGGTGCCCGCTGTATCCGCGCTAAAAATGGTCGTGAAGCGCTGGAGATACTACCTAAAGTACCCTTTGACGTTATTTTAATGGATTGTCAGATGCCGGTCATGGATGGGTTTTCAGCCACCATGGCAATACGTCAGTTGCCATCTGATAAATCGACAATTCCGATTATTGCGTTAACGGCCAATGCGTTTGAGGATGACCGACAGGCCTGCTTAAATGCAGGCATGACCGATTATTTGAGTAAACCCGTGCGCCGCAATAAGCTTTACCAAACCATTGCTAAGTACGTGGTTTATTCAGAATAGACTGACGAAACGCCTGGGCAGCTACGCTAATTGGCCTGCGTCTATTGGTAACTACCTGCCAGGTGCTGACAATCGGGAAGTCGGTGATATTCAGGATTCTGACCTGATCGTCTGAAGATTGCGCCAGGGTGTGCTTTGACAGCACCGCTAAGCCCAGCCCTGCTGATACCGCTAAACGAATCGCCTCATTACTTTCTATAACCATAGTGTTGGTGAATGTAATATCGCGTTTATCGCAGTATTCATCGAGCGTACGGCGAGTGCCGCTACCATACTCGCGCAACAGAAACTTACGTTCGGTTAATTCACTCAGCGCGCAGTTATCCGGGCCGTCATAGTCAGGGGGCGCTATAACAACCAGTGGATTGGCTAAAAATGGCTCACATATGAGTTCTTCATCCTGCGGTGGATAGGTAAAAATGTACAAATCGTCACGGTTTTGCATGAGCCTTTCGGCTATCTGGGCCCGGTTACCCACGGTAAAGCGCACGTCAATATTCGGGTGTTCTTTGCAAAACGGGCTGAGCAACGGCGGTATAATATACTTGGCCGTGGTGACGACGGCGAGTTTCAGGGAACCGATTTCAACACCACGTAATGCGCTAAGCTGGCTTTCGAGCTTTTCTTTTGAGCTTAAAATTTCCTGGGCGCAGCGGTACACGGCAATGCCGGCTTCGGTTAAGTGCTGGCTGCCCTGAAAATGCTCCAGTAACGGCATGCCGACGATACTATTGAGCTTTTTTAACTGCAGTGACACAGTAGGTTGAGATAACTGTAACGCATTCGAAGCTGCGGTCACAGAGCCGCAATCAACCACCTGTTGAAATACTTCAAGAAGCCTGAAAGTTAACATGTTCGTAGATCCGCGCTGCAATATGTTGCTATAAAAATAAACCAGAATTGAATTTATTTCTATCTATAAATAATAAGCAAGTCTTTGTGTGCAATAAAAAAAACGGTTGTACAGCATTTGTACCGCCATAATTGCGCGGCAATCCCTCGGCAGACTATGGGCAAATGCAGCAAAATAGGCTAATATCGGCCGCTTTTCAAACACAGGTCGAGAGATTCAGACCGTTGATTGTTGAACGCAAAAGTCTGTGAGGGCTGAACAATGGCAAAAATCGCAATAGTAATGGGGTCAACCTCTGATTGGCCAACAATGCAACATGCAGCAATAATGTTAAAGCAGTTTGGCGTTGATTTTGAGGCGCAGGTTGTCTCTGCGCACCGCACTCCAAATCTGCTGGTAGAGTTTGCTGAACAGGCCGAAAACAGTGGTTTTAGTGCCATTATTGCCGGGGCCGGCGGCGCTGCCCATTTACCCGGTATGATTGCCGCCCATACCCATTTACCTGTCTTTGGCTGCCCGGTTAAGTCTAAGGCGCTAAATGGTCTGGACTCATTGTTGTCAATTGTGCAAATGCCCAAGGGCGTGGCAGTGGGTACGCTGGCGATAGGTGAGGCTGGTGCTGCGAATGCCGGATTGCTGGCTGCGCAGGTTGTGGCCTTACAGGAGCCCGAAGTGCGTAAAGCGATTATCGAGTTTCGTGAAAGTCAAACCGAAACCGTGTTAGCCAATGGTAAGCTGGAGTTATAGTCATGCAGGTGCTGGTGTATGGCGCCGGTCAACTGGCGCAAATGATGTATCTGGATGGAGCGGCGCTGGGCATTGACGTCAGGGCGGTCGATGTAAACAGTAATACCGTGGTTCACCCGGTCAGTAAAGCACGCCTGGATGGCACTATTGCGCAGGCTATTGACTGGGCCGACGCGCTGACCGTGGAGTTTGAGCACGTACCCGAAGACCTCCTTGAGCAAGCCGAAGCGTCTGGCAAACTGCTGCCGGGAATGGCCTCGGTGTTAATTGGTGCAGACCGCGTGCGCGAAAAACAATTGCTGAGCCGGTTAGATATTCCCAACTGTCCTTATCAGATTGTCACCAACGTTGATCAGTTGCCAGACTGTGTTCAGCAGCTCGGCGAACGCTTAATCATTAAGGCCAGTCGCGATGGTTATGACGGTTATGGTCAATGGCGTTTAAATAAAGCAGAGGAATTACCGCAGCTGCAACAACAGCTCGCCGGGCTCGATCTTGAAAAGGTGCCGCTGGTAGTTGAAAAGATGCTCAACTTTGACCGCGAACTGTCGCTGATTGGCGCCCGCAGCCGCAACGGCGAAGTCATGGTTTATCCGCTGGCCGAAAACTTACACCACCAGGGGCAATTGCACGTTTCTGTGGCACCGGCAACTGCAAGTAATGAGGCCCTCACTGCCAGGGCGCAAGAGATATTTACCCGCTTGGTTGAAGGTATGGATTACGTGGGTGTGCTGGCTGTTGAGTTGTTTCAATGTGGTGAGACACTGCTGGTCAATGAGCTGGCGCCGCGTGTTCATAACTCAGGCCACTGGACCCAGGCTGGCGCCCATACCAGTCAGTTCGAGAATCATCTGCGTGCTGTGTTAGGTTTATCGCTGGGCGCGACAGGCAACATCGGTGGTGACGCGGCAGTCAGTGCTATGGTTAATATCATTGGCTGCGATGATCATCAGTTGGCGTTGCTGAGCATCCCTGGCGTGCATTTAAACTGGTACGGTAAATCGGTCAGGCATAAACGTAAAATGGGTCATATCAATGTAACAGCAGAGAGCTATCAGGCGCTGGGCAATAAACTGCAGCGCTTAAGCGGTTATCTGTCGACCACCCATTTCCCCTGTTTGCCGGATGAAAGTCAGCGCCTGGCTAATATTCGTTAGCGCGTCCATCTGTATAAACTGAATGAACTGATAATAAGGACCTCGCCAAACGCGGGGTCTTTTTGTTTGCAGTGCTGCATGTCATTGGCGCGACCAGTGTTAAATTTTACGCTGAAGTGCGTGTTATACTTACGCAACACATGCCTTTTTCAATATTGAGCAATCGCAAAATTAGGTTACAGTGAAAAGGCTAATAAACAAAAAAGAATGGAGTGAAAATGAGCGTCAAATCGGCAGTGATAACTTTAGTGCTTGCCACTCACCTGTTTTGGGCAGCGCCAGCGGTGTTGGCCATGGACTCAATTATGGTGCATAACGCCAATGCCCGGGCCACCTTTGCGTTAGCCTCCACTGCAGCGGTCTATTTGACCGTTATGAATCATCATGACTCGCCCATCGTGCTCGAAGGTGTCAGTGTTTCAAGTGATATTGCCGCCGAAGCGCAAATTCATACCACTTTCATGGAAGGTGATATGATGAAAATGCGACAAGTTACCGATGGTATTGGTATCGCACCGGATGCGATGGTTGAATTGAAGCCCGGTAGCTACCATATTATGCTTATGGGATTGGTTAAGCCGCTTGAAACTGGCAATACGTTTAACCTCACACTGCATTTTGATAATCAGGCCGATAAAACGGTGTTGGTGACGGTGGGAGACGCGGCCAAAGCGGGTACACATTTACACCATTAAGCACAGGTTGCTAATAAAGTAATCTGAATCCGTGATTGACTGCTATTAATGACTAGCAGAAGTTTTAAGCCAAGGAGTTAGTATGAGCGTAATTGATATAGGCATCGACGAAGCGGATCGCGAAGCGATCGCCGCAGGTCTGAAGAAGGTGTTGGCAGATTCCTATACCTTGTATTTACAGACCCATAATTTTCACTGGAACGTAACAGGGCCTCAGTTCAGAGAACTGCACCTGATGTTCGAGGAGCATTATACTGAGCTGGCAACAGCGGTAGATGACATTGCAGAACGTATTCGCACGCTTGGCGTCGCCGCCCCGGGAACCTATAAAGGCTTTGCTGAATTAAGCGCGATTGAAGAAGTCGAAGGCGTGCCGGAAGCCACTGAAATGGTAAGCTTACTTACCCACGGTCATGAGCAGGTAGTCAAAACCTGTCGCGCAGTGTTAAGTATTGCGCAAAATGCAGACGATGAGTCAACGGCCGCGCTGGTCTCCGATCGGATGCGCGTGCACGAGAAGACCGCCTGGATGTTGCGGGCAATGCTCCAGTAAAATTTACTGCAATAAAGCGGCCTGCTGAACCATAACCGACAACGCGATGTGCCGGCATCAGCAGGCTTTAACCTAAAAACAACAAGAGACGACAATGAAGCGACCACAAAATAAGGTTGCTAAACTCACAGCACTGGCCTTCGCCGGTGCTGTTGCGTTTAGTAGTCAGGCAACAACCGATGTTACCGTAAACGAATTAGCCAGTGGCCTGGATCACCCGTGGGGAATGACTTTTCTGCCCACAGGCGATGTGCTGATAACTGAACGCAGTGGCCAGGTTCGCCGCTATAATTTTGGCTCGGGCCTCAGTAAGCCCTTATCGGGTGTGCCAAAAGTGGCTGCAAATGGCCAGGGCGGCCTGCTCGATATCATTGTTGATCCGGATTTTACGACCAATCAGCAGATCTATTTTTGCTACTCAAGGCCGACAGACGGCGGCAGCAGTTCCAGCGTCGCGCGGGCCACTCTGGCCGGCAACGCTCTGACCGCGGTCAGCGACATTTTTATCGCCGATTCAGTCGTAGATAACGGTTTTCATTTTGGTTGTCGGCTGAGTTTTGATAGCGCTGAGAACTTATACGTCGCCATGGGCGATCGTTATAAATACATGGATGAAGCGCAAAACACCGATAACCATTTTGGTAAAATAGTGCGTATTACCCGTGACGGTGAGCCGTTGGCAGACAACCCGTTTATTGATGGCGATGCGCCCGAGGTGTTTAGCTATGGTCACCGCAATATACAGGGCCTGACCGTTCACCCGCAAACCGGTGCGTTGTGGGCCATGGAACACGGCCCGAAAGGCGGTGATGAGGTTAATTTGATCAAAGCGGGCAATAATTATGGCTGGCCGCTTATCACCTACGGTATTGATTACGACGGTGATATTATTTCTGACAAAACGGCCCAGCCAGGCATGGAGCAACCTGTGCTTTACTGGGATCCTTCCATTGCCCCCAGTGGCATGACCTTCTATAACGGCAATGTCTTTAAAGACTGGCAGGGTGACTTGCTAGTGGGCGCGTTAAAGTTTCGTCACCTACGCCGTATTACCTTTAACGACGCGGGCGAACCAGTCAGTCAGACTGAGTATTTACGCGATCGCGGAGAGCGGATACGGGATGTTGAGGTAGGACCAAACGGCATGATTTACGTGTTAACTGACGAAGATAACGGTAAATTATTGCAGCTGCTGCCGGCGGCTAAATAACGTTAAGCCAACATCACTTGTCAAAAAGGCGGCCAATGGCCGCCTTTTTTGTTTTCGTTACACAGTGGCGATTCGCTAGTTGCCATCCGGTGTTGTTCTGTAACGTTCAAACCAGGCCAGAATGTTGCCGACCTTTTGCGCTAAGCGCGATGGTTTGCCAGCGATACCATGGGATGCGCCGGGCAAGCGGAGCATGGCGGCGTCAACGCCCTGTAGTTTGAGTGCCTGATAGTATTGCTCTGACTCACTAATAGGTGTTCTGTAGTCGGCTTCGCCGGTCAGCAGCATGGTGGGGGTGGTGACATTACCTACCAGTGAGAGCGGCGAGTGCTGCCACAGGTGATCAGGAATTTCCCAGGGCATCCCCGGCATCCAGTACTGACTGAAATAAGGATACGCATCAGCAGTTAACGCAAAGCTCATCCAGTTAATTACCGGCTTGGCGACCACCGCTGCGGCAAAGCGATCGGTTTTGCCGATTGACCAGGCAGTTAATACACCGCCGCCTGAGCCGCCGGTGATGAACAAGTTGTCAGTATCGATAGAGCCTTTGGCTATGACGCCATCGACAACATCCATCAGATCATTGTAGTCCTGTGAAGGGTAATTGTGATGAATGAGGTTTGCGAAGTCTTCGCCATAAGAGGTACTGCCGCGAGGGTTGGCCCAAACCACCACATACCCTTTGGCCGCCATCAACTGGATCTCAGCGCTAAAATTAGGGCCGTAGGCCGCGTGGGGGCCACCGTGGATCTCGAGAATCAGCGGATACTTTTTGCTGGCATCAAAGTCGGGCGGCGTCAGCATCCAGGCTTGAATGGGGCGATCATCGACCGATGAGGCAACGGTTAGTGGTTCAATCGCTGACAGCTTGAGGTGGCCAAGCACGTCATTGTTGAGCGTGGTTAATTGTTTAACCTGGCCGCGCTTGTCGTGCATAAACAGATCGGCCGGTGAGGTACCATCGGATGAGGTAAATACCAGCGCACCGCTGCCTGACAGCGCAAACTCGCCGGAAGTGTATGGCCTGCCCATGGACTGGCCGCCTAATGCAATACTGAGCCTGTCGGTATCGCCGTCTAATTCGATGCGCGCTACTCTGGTCTGGCCTGCATCGTCATAGCTGATGTACAGCTCATCACTGCCATGGGCCCATTCGAACTGACCTACCGAGCGGTCCAGGGACTCAGTCAGGTTGGTGAGTTTGCCGTTATCTAAACGCATCACCCACAGGTCGTTACTTTGGAAGCTCAGCTTGCGGTCGGTCACATGACTAAATGCCAGGTATTTGCCGTTGGGGCTGACTTTAGGGCTACCTTCCGGGCCTTCTAAACTGGTAACCTGCGACAACTCGCCACTGTTAATTGCCAGCCGATAGATATCGCTGGTCATCACTTCCATGGCGTAATTAGCGCTGGGGTTAGTTGAAAATAGCAGACTCTTGCCATCATGCGACCAGTCCAGGTCACCATTGATGGGCACATCACTAAAGGTGAGCTGGCGCGGGGTTCCGCCGTCGAGTGGCAGTATATAAATCTGCGCAAAGCCGCCAGGGACGTAGCCCGCACCGTCAGAACGGTAATTAATGTCTTCAATAAAAATTCCCGACTCAGCCCACTGGGCATTATCCGGTTTTCCGGGCATACCGGTAAACAGAGGCTTATTAGGCGCCGGGGTAAACATGGTGAACGCCAGTGTTTTGCTATCCGGCGACCATGTCACGTTACCCGGTGAATAACTGGTGTTGGTAAGCAGTGCATCTTCGCCGCTGTCCAGGTAACGCACATACAGTTGTTGTGAACCGCCCCGGTCTGACAAATAAGCAAGCTTATTACCATCCGGCGATAATACCGGGCTGCGTACATTCGCCTGTTCAGCAATGAGGGGGCGGTGGGCCCCGGTTTTTACGTCAATCCGCCATAAGCTGGTGTGCATGCGGTCATGCATAATGTCATTACTACGGCGTTCGTAAATAATGTGTTTATCATCGGGCGTGAACAAGGGCGAAGACGCATATTCAAGCTCAAAAATATGTTGATAGTCGAACGTTGTGACCGGCCCTTCTGCGCTGTGTCCCGGCAGTGATGCTGCCAGCACGGCACTGGCAAACAGCGCTTTGATGGTGAAATGCTTCATTATTGTTGTTCCTTCGATTCTGTCGTCGATAAACTGATTTTGCCCTGCAATATATGGGTGAACATAACCCAGTCGCCAATAAAGCTATACAGTGGATAGCGAAAGGTTGCAGGTTTATTATGTTCAAACTTAAAGTGACCAAGCCAGGCAAATCCATAGCCTGCCACTGGCAATAACCATAACAGCATCCACGTTTGCGTCACCAAACACAATATCAGTAAGCTGATTACCAGTGCAGAGCCGATAAAATGTAAGCGCCGACACATCGGGTGTTGGTGTTCAGCAAGGTAATACGGGTAAAACTCGCTGAACGAGGCAAAGCGTTGTTCATTGGTCATAATTCCTACATCGTTTATGGGTATGCAGTAGATAGTGTAGCCTGTCACTTGTAATTAAGTACAATGTGCCCATATATGCCTAATAGATATGGCTTTAAAAACGAATTATGACAGGCGAATTACCATGCAGGAACTGATGTCAAACAACATCGTAGATTTAACCGTGGAGAATTTCCAACAGGTTATTCTGGAAGTATCCAAAGAAAAACTCGTACTTATCGACTTTTGGGCAGAGTGGTGTGAGCCCTGCAAAGACTTAATGCCGGTATTGGAAAAAATCGCCGGCGAGTATCCCGATACCCTGCTGTTAGCTAAAGTTGATTGCGAAAAACAGCAGGAAGTCGCCGCGCAGTTTGGCATTCGCAATTTACCCACCGTCATGGTTGTCAAAGATGCACAGCCCATTGATGGCTTTGCCGGCGTTCAGCCCGAAGCCGAAATCCGCGCCATGCTGGGTAAATATTTACCCAAGCCGGAAGACGAGTATTTAGCCAAGGCTTCTGAGTTGGTCGCCGGCGGCGACTATACCGGTGCCTTCCCTCTGGCCAAACAGGCCTATGAGCTGAATGGCGACAATATTGACGCTAAATATATGTATATCGATTGTCTGATTGAGACCGGCGCGGTGCCAGTTGCAAAAACCCTGCTGGAAGAGATTAAGATGGTCGATCAGGATCATCGGTATCAGGCTCTGCAAGGGAAAGTTGAGCTGGCTGAGCAGGCCGCCGATACCCCGGAGATCCGGTCATTGCAGGAGCAGGCTGCTGCCAACCCGGACGATCTGCAGGTGCAGGTGGACCTCGCTGTAGCGTTGTATCAGGTGCAACGTTCGGAAGAAGCACTGGCGTTATTATACGCCGTGTTGTTGAAGGACTTCGCTTTTGGCGACGCCAAAAAGTTCATGCTGGATGTCATTAATGCACTACCTGATGGTGACTCGCTTAAATCGAAGTACCGGCGCAAGTTGTACAGCCTGATGTACTAATGGCGTACTGCTGCGGCCCGTTGTTGTCGGGCTGTGCCAGGTCACGCAAGTTGTAATCCTTAACGGGTCGTCCTGGTTGTTGTTATAGCAGGGCGATACCCACCAACCATTGAGAGTAATATGCCTGACTGGTTATGGGTCTCCCTCGCTATTGTGCTGATTATCGAAGGCGCTGGTCCGCTGCTGATGCCCAATCGCTGGCAACGGTATTTAACGCAGCTGGCACAAACGAACCCTAATCAGATACGCCGGATAGGCGGAGCATTGGTGATAACCGGGCTTATTTGTTTGTATTTCACGGCTATGTAAACCGGTAAATAGGGTTTAATCGGCCCCCAGCTGAATATTTGTGCATAAAACAGATGATCCTGTATACGGATTTTTGATAGAATCCACGCCTAATTTTTTAACATACTCGACTCATGGCTAAAAATATTGTGGTCCTTGGCACCCAATGGGGTGACGAAGGTAAAGGTAAAGTAGTAGATCTGCTTACTGACCGGGCAAAGTATGTTGTGCGCTATCAGGGCGGACACAATGCTGGTCACACACTGGTAATCGACGGTGAAAAAACCGTTCTGCATTTAATTCCCTCTGGCATTCTGCGTGACAACGTGACCTGCATCATAGGTAACGGCGTGGTATTGAGCCCGGAAGCGCTGATGACAGAAGTCGCGATGCTTGAAGAGCGTGGTGTGCCCGTACGTGAGCGCCTGAAAATCAGCGAGGCTTGCCCGCTTATTTTGCCTTACCATGTGGCCCTTGATGTTGCGCGTGAGAAAGCACGCGGCACTAAGGCTATCGGTACGACCGGGCGCGGCATTGGCCCTGCCTACGAAGACAAAGTAGCGCGCCGTGGCCTGCGGGTAGGTGACTTATTCAATGCCAAGGATTTCGCTGCCAAGCTGAAAGAAGTACTGGATGTGCATAACTTCACGCTTACCCAATACTACGGCGAAGAACCGGTCGATTATGATAAAACCCTGGCCGACGCGCTGGCAGTTGCCGATATTTTACGCGCGATGGTGGTCGATGTAACAGACGAACTGGACAAGGCGCAAAAGGCCGGTCTGCCTATTATGTTTGAAGGCGCGCAGGGCACGCTGCTCGATATTGACCACGGTACTTATCCTTACGTGACGTCGTCGAACACCACTGTGGGTGGCGTTGCTACCGGTGCCGGATTTGGCCCGTTGAACCTCGACTACGTGCTGGGTATTGTTAAAGCTTACACCACGCGTGTTGGCTCGGGCCCTTTTCCGACCGAATTGGATGACGATGTTGGCCAGCACCTCGGCGTGAAGGGGCATGAGTTTGGTGCAACCACTGGTCGTAAGCGTCGTACTGGCTGGTTTGACGCCGTAGCGATGAAGCGTGCTGTACAAATTAATTCTATTACCGGTTTTTGTTTAACCAAACTCGACGTGCTGGATGGTTTGGATACGCTGCAAATTTGTATCGGCTATAAAGACAAAGACGGCAACGTTAAAGACGTACCACCGATGGCTGCTGACGGGTACGATTTGGTAACGCCAGTGTACGAAGAAATGCCGGGCTGGCATGACAACACGTTTGGGGTGACCGAGTATGATAAGCTGCCGCAGCCAGCCAAAAACTACATTGCCCGTTTAGAGGCCATCACAGGTGTGCCGGTTGATATCATTTCGACCGGACCGGACCGCAATGAAACCATTGTGATGCGCCATCCTTACGATGCCTGATTAAATAAATCAGACACCTAAATACTCTCAAAGAGCCTCGTTAAACGGGGCTTTTTTGTGCCCGACGATGGGCAATTTGCCGGCTTTTTTATTGCGCTGCGATAATGCTACTATGATGCTCTATACCCCACAGGAGCACGTATCGGTGAGTATCAATTCAGGCACTATTGAGGGAACCTTCGAACGGTTACAACAGTCTTTTTCATTAGGTAAAACGCGTACCTATGAGTGGCGCAAGGCCCAGCTCGATGCCTTACAACGATTGTTAACCGAAAATAAAACGGCATTACTCAGTGCATTAAACGAGGACCTGGGTAAAAGTGCCAGTGAAGCCTATACCACCGAAATCGGCTTTTTGCTCAGTGATATCCGCCATACCAAAAAACATCTGCGAAAATGGATGAAAGCGGAAAAAGTGAGTACGCCGCTCATCGCGCAACCGGGCCGTAGCATGATACAGCCGGAGCCCCTGGGGACAGTATTGATCCTCGGTGCCTGGAATTACCCGCTGCAGCTAACCCTCGCCCCCTACACCGCCGCGTTGGCAGCGGGTAACTGCGTTATATTAAAGCCTTCGGAGCTGGCCCCCGCCAGTGCCGCGATAATGGGCAGGCTGATCCCCAGGTATTTAGACGGTGATGCTGTGAGCGTCATTGAAGGCGATAAAGATGTTGCCACCCGGCTGCTCGCCATGCCTTTTGACCATATATTTTATACCGGTGGCGAGAACGTAGGTAAAATTGTGATGCAAGCGGCAGCCAAACACCTGACCCCGGTCACGCTGGAATTAGGCGGCAAAAGCCCCTGTGTGGTTGATGCGAATACCGATATGGCCACCACTGCGAGGCGCGTGGTATGGGGCAAGTGGACGAATGCCGGACAAACCTGCATCGCCCCTGACTATGTGCTGGTGGAGCGCAGTTGCACCAGTAACTTTCTTGCCAGGCTGGAGCATGAAATTCACCGTCAGTTTGGCGCGCAGCCTATTGCCAGTGACGATTACGGCAAGATTATTAACGCCGGGCACCTTGAGCGTTTGCAGGGATATTTGCAAGGGCAGGACGTGATTATGGGGGGCGAAAGTGATGCTCAATCGCTGCGCATGGCACCCACTGTTATTCTCAACCCGGATATCGAAAGCACGGTGATGCAGGAAGAAATTTTTGGCCCTGTTTTACCAGTGATAGAAGTCAGTAGCATATCTGAGGCATTCGATTTTATTAAACGCCGGGCTAAACCGCTGGCTGCCTACCTGTTTAGTGAGAAGCCTGATGTACAGCAAAAAATGATTGACGAAATTAGCGCAGGTAGCGTCTGTATTAATGATACTATGATGTTTATGGCAAACCCTGCGCTGCCTTTTGGTGGTGTAGGGCATAGCGGTATGGGGCGCTATCATGGGCGTTTTGGTTTTAATACCTTCAGTCATCACAAGAGTGTGATGAAACGCAGTTTTTGGTTTGATGTTGCCGTGCGCTATGCCCCATCAAGCGCCAGAAAACGCTTTATATTAAAAAAGTTGCTGTGATTTGATTTCGACTATCCACGGAGTACGCCTGTTATGCCCCAGCCCTTTCATTTAGCAATTCCGGTTGATGATCTCGATAAAGCCAGGCAGTTTTATGGCACGTTGTTAGGGTGTCGCCAGGGGCGTAGTGATAGTCATTGGATTGACTGGGATTTTTTTGGCCACCAGTTGGTGACTCATTTGGTTAAGGCTATGCCTTCAAAGCCAGAATATAACGCGGTGGATGGCCATGCAGTGCCGGTGCCGCATTTTGGCGTGGTAATGACGATGGACGATTGGCAGGCACTGGCAGAGACGCTTGAATCAGCAGGGATGGAATTTGTTATCAAGCCCTACGTCAGGTTCAAAGGCGAGCCTGGCGAGCAGGCGACAATGTTTTTCATGGACCCTGCCGGCAATGCGCTGGAGTTTAAGGCGTTTGCTGATATCAACCAGCTTTTTGCTGTGGATTAAAATGTTGTCCAGCGATGTAAGCTATTGTTAAGCCTTTTTTTCTAATAACTTAGCATAATCTAGAGCCTTTTCACTGCAGTTCAGTAGCGCTAATTTGTACTGAGTGGGAACCTGTGCGACTGATCACAGGTCTTAGGTAACAATAATAATAACCAAACGACGGGACCCAACGTGATAGGAGAAATAGTAACCGAGACAGGCAAAGGTGTTTTCAGAGGTGTTGGCTACCTGATTGCCGAAGTGTTTTTTTGGCGATTATGTTATGCGTTGGGGTGGCCGCTGTGCAAAATTCTCACCCTGGGACGCTATCCGCGTCGCGTTGTCAGAGAGCGGGCCATCTTCCGCTCCGAAAACGCCCATACCGGATTTACCTGCGCTGCGATTGGCTTACTTGCATTAATCGCCGCGGTGTTAATGTTGTCGGGCTACTGGCCATCAAGTTTACCCCCTGGTATGTGACGGCAGACCTTTTAACCCGGTAAGGGTAAAAGCCTGCCGCGTACCGTCATTTATTGCGCTTTTTCGACGACAGCCCGACCGCGGCCACTGGCCTCTGATGCGGCGGAAAGCCTGCCATCTTGCTGTAATATCAAATGTAAATCACCGAACCGTCGTTCATCGAGGGTATACCCCATGTCCGTTAACGCCTGCCTGGTGGTCGCCGCGAAGCCAGGATGCATGCGAATGGTATCTTTGGGCAGCAACTGATGATGAAAACGCGGACTGTTAACAGCATCCTCTGCGCTTAAATCAAACAGCAGTGTATTTAAAATTGACAGAGTAACTGACGATATTATGGTGGTACCACCCGGCGATCCGGTCACCAGTTTTACCTCGTCATTATCCAGTACTATGGTGGGGGTCATCGAAGACAGCATGCGCTTATAGGGTTCGATGGCGTTAGCTTCGCCGCCCACAGCACCAAAGAAATTGGGAACGCCCGGTTTGGCACTGAAATCGTCCATCTCGTCGTTAAGCAAAAAGCCTGCGCCCTCTGCGACTACGCCGGCACCAAAGCTAAGGTTTATCGTTGTGGTATTGGCGACCGCATTTCCCCATTTATCCACTATCGAAAAGTGGGTGGTATCCTCGCTTTCATACAAACCGGGCTGGATGTCCGGGGTGGCTGAAATAGCGCTAAGGTTTATCGCCGCGGCGCGTTTGGCGATGTAAGCAGGGTCAACCAGTTGTGACTGCGGCACAGCAAAGAAATCGGGGTCACCAAGGTACTCCGCGCGGTCCGCAAATACCCGTTTACCGGCTTCACTGACCAGGTGCAAATACTCAGCTGAGTTGTGCGCTGGCAACGCGTTGTCGCTTACCACGTTGTCTACCATACCCAACCACTGAGCGACGGCAATACCACCCGAGCTTGGCGGCGGTGAGGTAATGATCTCATAACCACGCCATGCAAAGGTAATAGGAGTGCGCCATTTAGCGGTATAATTGTGCAGATCCTCACGGCTGATTAATCCGCCGTTGGCTTGCATAAAGTTAACGATGTGGGCGGCAGTCTCACCGCTGTAAAAGCCCGCCTGGCCACGATCACGAATACGCGTTAATGTTGCCGCCAACTCCGGTTGCTTAAACAGCGCACCAGGCGTAGCAGCGGCACCGAAATAGTCGGCAAAGTTGCTTTCGCGGCCACGTTGTTCAAGCCGCTGAATATACCGGCTCACTCTGCCGGCGAGCTTTTCGGGAACGTAAAAGCCGTCCTGAGCCAGCGTTACGGCAGGTTGCACTAATCTTTGCCAGGGTAATTTTGCGTATTTCTGGTGTGCTTGCCACATCCCTGCAACGGTGCCGGGAATGCCCGATGCTTTAGCGCCAAAGAGCGAGTCACTCGGATGCACATCACCGTTCTCGTCCAGGTACATATCACGGGAGGCAGCAGCAGGGGCCATTTCCCGGTAATCAAGAAAGTCAGTGGCATCATCCATGTAGATAGTCATAAATCCACCGCCACCAATGTTGCCCGCTTCGGGGTAGGTTACGGCGAGAGCAAACTGGGCTGCGATGGCTGCATCAACGGCATTACCGCCTTCTGCCATGACATTAAGGGCGACCTGCGCGGCAAATTGGTCTGGCATGGCGACCGCATATTCAGCCTCTGGCTGAGTCGGGCCTGCTGATGAACAGCCAAACAAAGTTACGATAAAACAACTCAAAATCACATTACGCATAATGTTATCCAATCATAATTAAGCTAGTGATCACATAAGCAATCAGGGTTAAACCACCACCGACCAGGGCGTAGGGCATTTGCGTGCGCACATGCTCAAGTAAATCGCAGCCGGAGGCTATGGAAGACACCGCGGTGGTATCGGATATGGGCGAACAATGATCGCCAAACACGCCGCCGCCAAGTATCGCGGCGATAACCAACGAGGGTGGCAGACCAAGCTGCTGAATAAGCGGCACACCAATGGGAATTAATATGGCAAATGTTCCCCAGGAGGTACCGGTGGTAAACGACATGATTGCCCCGGCAAGGAACAACATGGGTACAATCATAAATAATGGTAAGTACTCACCAACTATTCCGGCCACGAATAAACCGGTGCCCAGAACCTTTAAGCTACTGCCAAGGGTGAGTGATAACAATACAATGGTTACCAATGGGAGTAATTCGCCCATCCCTTTAAACCCCGTGTCGACGGCCTGATGGTGGGTGAACCGCTTATTCAGTACTAACATCAGGTAAGCGACAGCGGTGGCTAAAATAGTCGCGTAAAGGACCGATTTACTACCACTGCCTTGCGACAGCACGCCGTTGCCGGTCCATAACATAAAGCCCACCATGCTCAATACCATGGTTAAAATGGGCACAACCATATAGGCGGGGCTGGTCGCGGGCGCTGCTGATAATTCCTGCTGATTACTGCTCAGGCTTTTTTCTGCTTTGGCCAGCGGACCGTGCACTTTGTCGGCAAATACCGTGTATCCGGCTATGAGCAGCGCAATAATGGCGTAAAAGTTAAAGAATACCGAGCCCCACAAAATACTTGCGGACGAGGCGGGCAGCTCGTAGTTATCCAGCAGGCCAAGCACAAATGCACCCCAGCCGTTGAGCAGGATCAGAATACAAATCGGCGCGCTGGTGCTGTCAATAAGATAGGCCAGTCGTGCCCGGCTCATACCAAACTTATCAAACAATCCGCGGGCAAAAATCCCCGCTGTTAAAACGCTCAGGTTCGACTCAATAAATACTACGATGCCGGTTAACATGGTCAGGCCGCCGACCTGGCGACGATTTTTTGCCACGCCGCGGCGCGTTAACCAGTCTACGGTGGCAGTTACCCCGCCAGAATCGCGAATATAAGCGAGCAATGCGCCAACTAACACACTGAATAGCAATATGCGTGTATTGCCAGCACTGGTAGCGACTTCAACCACCCGTTCAATAGAGGTAAGCGGTGCCAGTAAAATACTGTCTGGTGTTGCAGTGAATAGGATCAGTGCTTCAGCACTGAGTACAGCCATTAATAGTGCCATGATGACTTCTTTTTTCCAAAAGACGATCACAATGGCCACGACTGGCGGAATAATGGAAACCCAATCCATAACGGAGAACCCTGTTGTTGTTATTGTAAAGTCGCAGCAGGTTATCTGCTACGGTGCAGCAGTGCGGTTTAATACCGCCTCATACACCAGAGACACAATACTGCCATATTTTCCGGTTTCAAACTGTTTGCCGGTAAAAATCGGCCTGTCTTGTTGCTCTTCCACAATGGGCGAATGACGTGAATTGGTCAAGAGAATGACGGCCAAATCCAGAGCTGGGTCGATAACTGTCGCCGTGCCGGTCCAGCCGGTATGACCATAAGCCTGATCACTGGCATAGGGGCCAAAGTGCCAGCGATTAATGCCATTGGCGGCGCGTCGCCAGCCTAACCCGTATTGCCAAAAGCGATTGTCGGGCTTAATAAAGGCGTTGATCACATTGCTGTCGAACAGGTGGGTTTCACCGTATCCGCCACCGTTTAATAAAGTTTGTGCTAACACGGCCAGGTCATCAGCGGTGGCAAACAAACCAGCATGGCCTGCTACGCCCTGCATGGCGTAAAAGGCTTTTTCGTCGTGCACCTCTCCTTGTAACGTGTACTGGCGGATATTCGGAAACTCGATGCGTCCGCCGCGGGTATTGCCGTTTAATTCGGTGGCCGCAAACTCATCTTTATGATGGCCTTTGTACAGTGGGTTAAACAAGGTGTTACTCAGCCCTAAAGGCTGGTAAAGGTAGTTTTCGGTATAGCGGTCCAGCGGCATCCCGGTAATACGCTCTACAATAAGTCCCAGCAGCATAAAGTTCGTATCGCTATAGGCTGCCTGTAAACCGTTGCCGGTAACAAAAGGCGCACGGGTAATCAGCAGCTCACTTGTTCGCTGTTTGTTTTGTGAATAAAACAGCTCGCCGAGTGTGTTGTCGGGGGTGTAAAAGGCAATGCTTGGCGCATAGCCTGATTGATGTGACAGCAAATCACTTACCCGGCGCGCCTCCCGCCCGTCTCCCCGGTATTCCGGTAAATAATACTGGATAGGCTGATTGACATCGAGTTGGCCGGTTTCTACCAGGTGCATCAGGGCAAAGGTGGTGGCGAACATTTTTGTATTTGAGGCCAGATCAAACAAGGTGTCTGTCCGCATAGGTTGCGGTGATGCCAGGGGCTGTTGATTTTCGTCGTAACGTTTTTGGTAACCATAAGCAGAACGTTTAATGATCTCGCCGTCTTTTACCACCAGCAATACAGCGCCGGGAAAACCCTCTGCTACCTCCCGGTTGATTAATGCATCAACCGCGCTAAAAGCCTGCTTATAGGCGTCGGTATTGTCAATGAGTTCAGGGTAGGGCACCTGTAGGTGTATTTTGGCATCCGGCGGTGTGATATCGGTGACGGCCAGGGTATTGATACCATTATGGGTTCGTCTGTGCAGGGAATAACGATAAAGCTCTCTGGCGTTAAAGGTGTCTGCGAGGTTGAGTGTCTGACCGTTCACACTGAGCGTGGCTTGTGCGGGTTGATCGGTTTCAATGAGCAGCTTTCCTCGTCCGGCATAACTTTTAAAGGCAAAGCGGTCGTTTACGTACTGGCGTTTTGAGGGCGATTCAGCGGGTAACCAGGTGTCAATCTGGCCCCGTCGAGGCGTGGCGGGTACGGCGTTTTTGGCCTGTGCATCGAGAATGTCGCGCTCGGTGTGGTAACGTGCCAGCAGTTTGTCTTTGTGCGCCGGAAAATACTTATCAAGGAGTGCAAAAACCGCCGCCGCTGTTCTGCTGTCGGGCTGGCCGGTAACGTGCCAGGGCAAAAAGTGCATTTGAAACGCGGCAATTGCATTGAGTGTCTGGCTGTCGGCAATGCCCGTTTCAATGATGCCATAACCATAACGACGCATCGCCGATTGCAGTAAACCAATGCTGGGTGTTTGCTCACTAAAGGTTTTCCAGTAGCCCGCCATGGTGTCGTTGTCGTACCAGGCGCCTATACCAGCCTGATAAAGCTCAAACCAGGGAAAACGCGGACCGGGATCATTTTTGCGTGTAAAAGCGATGTCTGAGTGACCCACTACTGAGGTGGGGGCAATGTCCGGATTGCGGGCGATGATATCTTTAGCTAACTCAATGACAACTGCAATTTGGGCCGGATCATAATCGGGGAAAAAGCATAGCCGGCTATCGCCATGTTCAGCCTGCGATGCCGCCATTTGGGTATCTCGCTGACACTCCGGGACGTTAACAATTTCGATGCCTATGGAATGATCGTTGAGACCGGTTCGACCCTGCCAGTAACTTTTGCCGGCATGCCAGGCTCGCTTGGATTCATCGACCAGTTGAATAATTCTTGGTTTGCCATCCGGATCGCTGGGATCATTGGACTCGGGTACCAGGTAGTGAGCGCTAAGGCCCCCTTCGTTCACCAGTGCATCGACGGAGCGGGCGTAATCAATGGCGGTATAGTGGATGACCAGTGATTTTACCCGTTCGCCGTAGTTAGCGGAGGGCATATCGATAACCTGACGGCTACTACAGCTCAGTAACAACAGTGTACAAATAGCCCATAAAAATGCAGAGCGAAAACCTTGGATGGTCACGGTGAATCCTCGAAATTTCGGTTAAACAGACGCTTGTCGACAGCGGCGCTACAAGCCACCTCCACACCAGCATAGTGCCAAATTACCATACTGCTTAATAAAGTAAATAATAAAATATTCCTGTCGTTTTGTATGTGGGTGAATTATCGAAGTGCTGCGAAAAACAATATTATTAAGGGTGTTAGCCTCATATGGCCATTAATGCTGAAGATTGACGTGACGTAGAAGCTGTATGCCAACCAGTAACTCCGACGCGTATTAATAACGTTCAGGAATAATTTATTTTTACCGGCTACTGGGTTAAGCTAGCCTTCACACGTTTGTTTTTGCGGAACTGTTTATGAAATATCTGTGCCTTAGGGCGACATTGTTATGCCTGTCAGCCTTAATTGCTGCCGGCTGTTCAACCAAGGAACACAGCAGTGATATGCTGGGTCAGAAATTAATGTTGGATATACGCTATTACTGTGCAGATGGTACCCCTGCCGAAGCGTGTAAAACGCCGGTAACCACACTGTTACCTGAAATTGCCGACATTATCCGTGAAGGCCGGATCGGCGGCGTCATACTGTTTGCTGAAAATCTGCAAAATACTGCGCAAATAGTGGAATTGACCTATGCCTTACAAAAAGTCGCAAAGGATGCTGGCCTGCCCCCCCTTTTTATTGCAATTGATCAGGAAGGTGGCCGGGTAGCGCGCCTGCCGGATAATGTCGCCACCCGATTTGTTGGCAATATGGCGATCGGCGCCACCTACCCGGTGCATCAAACTGAGTTTGCCAAAAGGGTGAATAAAGGTATCGCCAAAAGTATTGGCCAGTTAGGCTTTAACGTTAATTTTGCGCCCACCGTCGATGTCAATGTGAATGCCGATAATCCGGTCATTAACGTGCGCTCCTATGGTGAGTCTGCGCCGCTGGTTGCCGAGCTTGGGGCGGCAGCTGTAGCAGCACTACAGAGTGAAAATATCCTCAGTGCGCTTAAACATTTCCCCGGACATGGTGATACCCATGTCGATAGCCACACAGGGTTGCCCCGCGTGGAACATGATATAAGTACCATCGAAGAGGTGGATCTTTTACCCTTTAGTTATGCTATCGGCCAACCGCAGCCGCCGGCAATGATCATGACGGCCCATATCCAGTATCCGTTACTTGATAACACTGAGTTTACCGGTAAAGATGGTCTGCCTACGCTGGTGCCTGCCACGTTGTCACACAAAATTCTCACCGGGCTGCTGCGCGACAAACTTGGTTACCAGGGCATTATTGTAACGGACGCCCTGGATATGGCGGGTATCGCTCATTATGTTGACCATCGCGATGCCGTGATACGCACATTTAATGCCGGCGCCGACATTGCGTTGATGCCCTATGCTATTCGCAATCCAGCAACAGTGAAACAGTTTTGGCAGCTTTACCAGCAGTGGCTGGATGCTATCGACAATGACGAGCTTAATAGCGATGAGATGGTCGCCTCTGTGCAGCGCATAGTGGCGGCCAAACGCGCCTTCAGTATTGATGACTATATCGCCAAGCCATTCAGTGAAAGGCTTGCGCAGGCACAGGCGACACTACCCTATGCAGAAAACCAGCAAACCGAACGGGCGCTTGCCGCAGCCGCACTCACAAAGGTGTACGATCACGGCGTGCTGCCGCTCAAAGGGCCGGTGATGACGCTGGTAATGCCTGACGAAGCCCGTTGTCAGGCCATGTCCGCAGCGTTGATGCACCGTCAGGAGGCGTTGCAATTACAGTGTATTGCCTTAACCGACATTACCAGCCGACCGCAATTACCTGACTTAACCAATAGCAGTGCGCTGATCGTCGGCGATATCACGCCCCAGCATAGCCTGGTTGAAATGGGCGGTATGGCCGACTTATCGACCTGGCGCAACCGGCCAGACAAAACCACCCAATCTCAATGGCTGCGTCGTTTGTTTTCGCAGGCCAGAGTCGAGGGGGTGAAGAGTGTTTTTGTAGCATTAAGAGCCCCCTACATTATTAGTGACTACCGCGAGTCAGCCGACGCCGCTGTGGCCACCTTTGGTTATAACGTGACTGTTAGCTCAGCATCGCAAAACGGTGGAAATCCGGAGGTTAACGGGGCGGTATTTGAGGCACTTGCCGATGGGTTGTTGGGGCTTGCTCCCATGCCCGGGCAGTCACCGGTAACCATCCAATAGGCAGGTAGCATGACGCAGCGAATTCGGGCACTGGATGCCTTTCGGGGGTTGGCAATATTTGCCATGGTGTTGGTCAATAACCCGGGCACCTGGGGCGCTATTTTCGCGCCACTCAAGCATGCCAGTTGGCATGGTTTAACGCCTACCGACCTGATCTTCCCCGGTTTTATATTTATTATGGGGGTGACCATTGCTATTCATTTGCCTCGCGAAGCCGAGCGCCTTGGCAACCGCCTGACAGTGTTGGCAACGGCGGCGAAGCGGGCGCTGATCCTTATCTTACTGGGCTGGGGGCTTTATTTATTTTGGTACAGTGGCGAGCCCGACTTTAACTGGGTGGAAGATCGGTTGCTCAACCTGCGTTACCTTGGTGTATTACCGCGTCTGGGATTGGTGTATGTGTTAACGGTAGCCGTGGTATCGGCGCTGCATGGCAAACGACTGGGGGTTGCCGCGCTGGCTTTGCTCGCCGGGTACTGGGCGGCCATGACCTTTATCCCTTACAGTGATGCCAGTGGCGAGTTGTACCGGGGAATGTGGGCATTTGGCAATAGCTTTGCGGCCTACCTTGATCATCACCTTCTTGGTGCACAGCATTTGTATTACAGCAATGCCAGTCCCTTTGCTTTCGATCCGGAAGGCGTATTGTCGACGATACCTGCCGTGGCAACCTGCCTGAGCGGTGTATGGGTGGGCCAGTATTTACTGCTGCGCCGGGCGTCAAAAGCTAAGCTATTTATGGTAGCTGCGCTGGCGATTGTGGCAGGCTATGGGTTAGCGGCCTGGGTACCGGTGAATAAAGCACTGTGGACACCGACGTTTGTGTTAGTGAGCAGCGGCATGTTGACGATTATTTTGTTGTTGTTTTTATGGCATGAAAATAAATACGGCTCACTCGCCGACGGCCATCCGTTGCTCGTAGCGGGAACCAATAGCATTGCTTTTTATATGTTATCCGGCGTGCTGGCCAGACTGGTTTCCATGATTCAGGTTAATGGCAGCTCTGTTAAGGCCTGGTTTTATGGCGTTGCAGAGGCTTTCATCGGTTGGCCGGAGTTAGCCTCCTTAATTGTCGCGCTGGTCTTTACATTGATTTGTTATGTGCCAATCAGATACATGTACAGTCACAAGATCTTTTGGCGAATTTGAGTTTAGCTTGCATGATATGGGGTATATACTGTCGGGCGGAGTGACAGGGATAACGTGATAAGGGATTATTGTGAGACTGATTGTATTGTTCTGTGCAATGTTTGCCGCTTTGCCGGCTTTATCAAACCAGCCGCTAAACAAGACAATTACGCTTGCCTCGGCGAAAGACTGGAAACCCTATATCTATGTCAACGCGCAGGGCAAGGTGGCCGGGACTGACTATGATTTACTCCGCAAGACGTTGCAGCAATCAGATGTCACGCTGCGTACAGAGAACCTGCCTGAACAACGCCTGGCAAAGCTGATCGAAGAAGGCTCTGTTGGTGTTATTCTCGGCGCGGCGTTCACCACTGACAGGCACAAGCATAATTACTTCTCAATCCCCTATCGCCGGGAAACGATCGTTTTAGGCTTCAGACGATCGCGTCACAGCGCCTACAGCAAGGCGAGCATTACCGACGTATTGGCCGCAGATAAACTGGTTGCCCTGAACAGGAGTGGCTGGTTCGGCGAAGTGCTGAGCGACCAGCTGTTGACCCGTTATAACAATAATATTGTCCATGCAGAAGGTACTCAACGGCGCTTGCAACTGCTCATGCTTGATCGGGTTGATGCAGTGGTGGGTGACGTAGATGTGCTTATGGCCGGGGCGCTGGAGTTAGGTATCGACGATTTTGCAGTGTCAGAAATACCCATCCATCAAACCGATGTCCATTTTATGTTTGGTCACAAGCAGGTGACTGCCGCTTTTGTGCAGCAGTTTAATCAGTCCTTAGCAGCCTTAATTACGCCCGCCACTTAACCGTTTATAGCTCTATCACCTGACCGTTTAATACCGCCCATTGGGTATTATCAGCATCAGTCATCAGCCAGTAGGCTGGCGCTCCGGGAAATAACGCAGGGGTATCAAGCGGCTGCGCCAAACAAAGTACCGGCATACCAGTTTCGTTGTTGAGCGTACTGCTATCGCCCACAAAGTAGCATACGCCGGCCGCTAATAAGTCGAGATAGTTTGCTTTAGTTAACGTAAAGGGCTCGCTGAAGTGTTTGGCTTTTAGCGGTAATACCACTGCGTCATAGGCACCCACGGTTTTAAATGCTGACTGCGTTGAGAGATCGCCAATATGGCTGATGCTTCCATTACCTCCGGCGTCGATATTAACGCTGATATCACAGGTGTAAGTGGTATGGTGAATGGTTTGTTTAACCTGGCCGAACTTTACATCGGTCAAACCATCCTCAACGTTGTCCGGGATAGCGTAATAATCGGCCAGGGACTTTTCCTGATAACGGTTACACAGCAAAGCATCCAGGGCGCTGTGCAGCGCTATGACATTCATTTTTCTGGCCACCTGGCGGTGCGGATCCTGCGGATGCGCGCCAGATTCGATCAGGATTGTACTTGCGCCGGTGCCAGCAATATTATCGCCAAAAGAACGCAAGGAGTAGGTGTCGTCGTATCGGCCAATATGGCAGGGTAACCAATGGCTCAGTGTTTCTGCCATACACGCGATTAATTGTTTGGCTCGCAAGCGCGGCGCATCAACATGTTTATCGGGGTGGAAAGCGGGCGCCAAAAAGGCAATGGTTGACGGGTAGGCGCTGTTCCCGGCGGTGTAATAGGGATTTTGATCATGCAGATTAAACGCGACATCCGGGTGTAGTTCATTCACCTGTTGCCACAGAATATTGCCTTCCGGCGTCTGCAATTGGCGCGCATCCCGGTTAATATCGATACCCTGTTCATTGACCCGTGTACAACGCTCGGCCCCGTCCGGGTTTAGCATTGGAATAACATGAATAGTGACCAGGGATTGCCAGTCTGAGGGCAAAGACGTGGCCGCCAGGTCGGGCAAAATACGCAGCCAGTCGAGTACCGCCGCCGTTGCCGTCGGTTCGTCACCATGCATTTGCGTCCAGGCCAGAATCACCATCGGACCATGACCGGTGGTTAACCGATAAATCGGCCGTTGGGCACAAGTGTGGCCCAGTGTGGTTAACGTGATGTCCGCACGTTCGGCCAGGGCTTTAATGATGGGTTCGATGTCGTTAAAGCGCAGATGCGGCTTATCCAGTTGCCGGTAATTGTGCGTTTGCCAGAGCGTCTCAGCCACCTGAACGGTGGTATGCGGATGGGCATTTTTCATAATTTACATTAACCTTACAGCGACAGTTGCAACGCCGACAGCGCCAAAGGATCCATTAAAAGAGATTTTGATATTCTTATCAACTAGTTTATATTTGAATAAAAAATTCATGATCGTATTTCTTAAGCAACAGAGACTTAGTTTGCCGCTGTGCAAGGATCTCGGCAATCAATCAGGAACCTAATACTTATGTCTGCCTTTGTTAAGATAAAAGCCATAAAACATTCGTTGTCCAGCAGTGAGTCGAAGCTGGCCACCTTTACGCTGGATTCGCCCAATGCAGTGCGCGATTTGTCATCACAGGAATTGGCAAATGTGGTGGGGGTCAGTCAGTCAAGCGTGGTTAAGTTTGCCCAGAAACTGGGTTACAAAGGCTATCCGGCATTTAAACTTGCAGTGATTGATGCGCTGAACCGTGAGACTCCCAATACCCAGCTGCACGGCAAAATTACGCTGAATGACGGTTTTGAACAAATGGCCGATAAGCTCCTGAGCAGTAAGATCAGTGTGCTCAATGAAACCCGTAGCCTTAACGAATTGGTTGAGTTTGAGAAAGCCGTCGAGATCATCAAAAACGCCAGACGCATCATGATTTGCGGTGTTGGCGGCTCGGCGCTGGTCAGCAAAGATTTTTCTTTTAAGCTACAAAAGTTAGGCATGATGGCCATCGCAGAGGCCGATGGTCATATACAGTTGGCGCTGGCAGCGACGTTCAATGAGGGCGATGTTGTCATTGCTATATCGGAGTCTGGTGCAACGCGGGAAATTATTAATGTGGTGAACCAGGCAAAAGAAAATCACGCCAGCGTTATTTCCATTACCAAATATGGCACTACCCCGGTATCAGAACCTGCCGACGTGAAACTCTATTCGGTGGCTGAAGAGGCATCGGCGCGACTGTCGTCAATTCTGGCCCGCACAGCGCAGGAGCTGATTATTGATATGTTGTTCATTGCCTTAACACAGGCTTCCCGCCCTGGCCGCAAGCTGCTGGAAAAAACCAACGAAGTGGTTTCACAGTTCAGACGCGGCAGCGGTACTACGCAGAATAATCAGGGGTAAAGCAAATAAGGCTGGCGGCGCGTTTTAAAAGCCGTGAGGTCAGCCTGCCAGCTCGCGCGAATATCGGCGGCGCTCATACCGCTCTCTAACTGTTGGCGAAGACGGTCGGTACCGCTCAGCAGATCAAAGAAATCCGGCCGGTCAATAAGCGGTATACCAGCTTGCCTGAACTGCGTAAAGACGCGGTGAAGCAGCGTAATATCAAATCCTTCTATGTCGCTGTCCTGCAATAACGCACCATACAACAGTTCTCCCTCAAGCTTTGGATTGGGGGCACTTTCGGGCATCGGACGCGGCGTAAAGTGAAACTCACCCAGTGGTAACTCGTCGAAGCCAATGACCTGAAAGGGCCATGGTGTGCCGCGGCCAACACTCACCACCGTTGCTTCAAACAGACATAACGACGGGTACAGTCTGACGGCATGATGATTGGGTAAATTCGGACTGGGCGCTATGGGTAATGGGTAGTGCATTGACCGGTTATACTGTGCGACAGGAATAACCGTCAGGGATAAATCCTGTGCCGCGTTTATCCAGCCTTCCCCCTTAATCATCCGGGCCAGTTCGGCCACGGTCATACCATGCAGCAAGGGGATTGGATCCAAGCCCACAAAAGACGCAAACTCTGGATCGCGCACGGGGCCATCAACAAAACGGCCATTGGGATTAGGGCGGTCGAGCACGATAAGCGGTATGTGTTGTTCCGCAGCGGCCTCCATTACATAGTGCAGCGTACTGATATAGGTATAAAAGCGCGCGCCCACATCCTGTATGTCAAACACCAGAACATCGATATCAGCGAGCATGTCGGGGCTGGGCTTTTTATGCTTACCATACAATGAACGGATCGGCAGGCCGGTCTTAGGATCTTTACCATCGGTGACTTTTTCGCCGGCGCCGAGTTTACCTCTGAAGCCATGCTCCGGGGCAAATACTGCCTGTACCGCGATATGTTTACTTATTAAAAAGTCAACCAGATGCAGGCTGTGAGCACGGCTGGTCTGGTTGACGACCAGGCCAACCCGTTGCCCTTGCAGCAACGGCAGGTAGCGTTCAGGTTGTTCGGCTGCTACCGTGATAGTTGCCTGCACCGTTTGCAGGGCGCTAACAAACAGTATGAAAACGGTTAGGCAGATTCGGCTAATCATTTGACCGCCTTTTACTTTAAACCAGAGTCAACGGCGCGTCGCAAAAAGCCACCATGTTGCGCCAGTAACGATTCGGCATCCTCGGCATTTTGACCGGTTAAAATCATCAAAATAGCCAGTTTTGCACTGTTATTAGCATCTTTAAGCGCCTGGTCGGCGACGTCTTCTGTGCAGTCTGTTGCCTGCATCACTATGCGGGTAGCGCGAGCTTTGAGTTTTTGATTGCTGGCGTTAACATCGACCATGAGATTTTCGTAGGTCTTACCCAGTCTAATCATGCTGGCGGTGCTGATCATGTTGAGTATGAGCTTTTGGGCCGTGCCTGACTTCATACGCGTTGAGCCGGTCAGACATTCTGCACCCACTACCGCACAAATGCCGATGCCAGCGCAAGCCATCATAGGTGAGTCCGGGTTACAGGTAACGGCCACCGAGACAGCCGCAAGACTGTTGGCATATTCCATGGCAGCAGTAACGTAGGGCGTGCGGCCGCTGGCCGACAAACCAATAAGCACATCGTTAGCGGAAAAGTCGATAGCTTTAAGATCTTCAATGCCTTTAGCTGTATCGTCTTCGGCCCCTTCAACGGCATGTTTAATGGCATGATCGCCGCC
The DNA here is from genome assembly GCF_028595265.1 of Alteromonas gilva. NCBI lineage: Bacteria > Pseudomonadati > Pseudomonadota > Gammaproteobacteria > Alteromonadales > Alteromonadaceae > Alteromonas > Alteromonas gilva. The sequence continues at coordinate 459,833 of NZ_JAQQXP010000002.1, forward strand.
GGCAATAATACCGACGACCATTTTATCTGATACACTGAAGGTGGGTTTACACTCAACTGCGTCAAGGATCCCCAAACGGCCGCTGGTACCCGCTCCCATATACACAAGACGCCCACCTTTTTGTAAGCGTGGCACAATTGCGTCGACAGCCTTGGCAATATGCGGAATAGTTTTGCGCACCGCATCAGCAACACCGGCATCTTCCTGGTTTATTTTTTCGAGTATCTCGATGGTCGGTAAAACGTCGATATCCATCGTTCCCGGGTTGCGACCTTCAGAGATGATTCTGTTGAGTTGTTCGAGCAGTGTTGCCGAGTGTTTGTCTGTTGTCTGCATAATTAAATGCCAACCCTAGGGTTAAACAAAACCCACGTTAAGTGCTTCATTCCTTTCATTTTGCTTTCGCCTCTAATACAGGGTTGTGATGGGCTTGTTGGCCCCATGCACACACCAGCGACGCAACCAGTGTTCCAATCACGAGTTGCCAGGTAAAACCCAGGCTAAATTGCCAGGTTTCAGGTAAATAGATTCCCATTACATAGGGTTGTAACAGTAAGGGGACAATAAAACCACACAACAATGCAGCGGCGACAGACGCAGGGCTGCCACGCTGAGTAAATAGTGTAACAAAGTACACCCCAAGTAGACCACTATATGAAAATACCATGACTCCCAGTGCAAACTGCAGCAACGGTGTGTCGGAGTATTGTTGCCAGTAATAGCATAAACAGGCCATCGAGGCTAATGCCAATGCGACTCCTGCCATCGCAGTACGGCCTGCATTGACAAAGTGTTGCTCATCCACATGTTGATTTCGTTTTAGCTTCCAGGGCCGGTATAAATCCTGTATCAATACGCTCGACATAGAATTAAGACCAGAATTAAGTGTCGATAATGCGGCGGCAAGAATGCCGATAGTGACCAGTCCTTTAAGGCCGGCTGGTAAGTCGGTAAGCACATAGTACATAAATATTGTCACGGCTTCGCCAGCAAACTCCGGCGTGGGTGCCCCCGCTCTGGCCGCCATAAGTGAAGGCTGCTGGTAGTAGATATACAGTAATAGGCCAATCGTAATGAACAACAGCATCACCGGGATTACCATGACTACCGACCACAGCATCGCACGAGCGCCCTCACTGGCATTTTTACACGTGAGAACCCGTTGTGTCATGTCCTGATCCAGACCAAACGCGGCAATATTGAGTAATACAAATCCGGTAAAAACCGACGCCAGGGTAAATACACCGCCAGGGCTAAAATCGACCCGGGTATCAAACAGGGTCAGTTTGGACAACTGTCCGTCTCCGGGATTTTGTAACGCATCCAACATGCTGGGAATATCGGCCGGTATGGCTGATAGCAGGGCAATAATCACGGCCACCGCCGCGCCGATATAGGTGAACGCCTGCATAACATCGCTGTATATTACTGTTCTTATACCGCCATAAATACTATATACAAGCCCCACCACAGTGATAATGACAGTCGCCGTAATGACGCTGGATGATGCAATATCGCCATACAGGATCATGGCGACGGCCAGGGCAGCCATATACAGACGGGCACCGCTGGCGAACACACGGCCGAATAAGTACATTAAACCTGCCTGGCGTTTAGCGTTGGCACCAAAGCGAGACTCAAGCAATTCATAAACGGTATACACTTTCATGCTATAAAAGCGTGGAATAAGAAAACGTGCCACGAAGAATGCCGCAATAAACGCCCCAAGATTGGTTGCCAGATAAGACAGGTTGCCGCGATAACCTTGATCAGGGCCGCCTAAAAAAGTGGCTGCAGATTGCGACGTGGCCAGCACCGACATCGCCACCATCCATACCGGCATTGACTGACTCCCCAGAAAGTAGTCACTGGTATTATTGGCTTTACGGTTAAAATACCAACCCGAGACGAGCAGCAATACGCCGTAAGAGGCAAAGAGAAGTACGTCAATCAGTGTATAGTGGGCTAGCATGTATTGTCGTTCTCACTGTGTGAAAGCTGGGTTATGATGCTCATTTACGATGACCATTAACCATACATCGTGGCGGTTTCGACAAGCATGGTGTACCTTTAGAATATATTATTCTACGATAAATTCAAATTAAGAATTTATTAATTTTATATGAGCGTGTATGGTAAATGTTGTCCCCGATTAAACCTGTAACCTGAAGAGTCATTCGCTTGAGCAGATCAACACGCGCTATCATTGACCCTGACGCCCTGCGCACTAACTACCGCCAGCTTAAACCAGCCAATGGCGCCGGTGCAATTGCGGTTATCAAAGCAGATGCATACGGACACGGGGCCGTGTTTGTCGCCCGCGCCCTAGGCGCAGAGTGTGATTGTTTCGCGGTTGCGATTTGCGAGGAAGCTGTCCCTCTTCGCGCCGCTGGCATAGTACACCCGGTGCTGATTCTGGAAGGGCCGCATGATGCAGAAGACTGCAATATCGCGGCCCGCGAAAACTTCATTTTAATGGTACATAATCGTTACCAGTTAAATTGGCTGAGTAAACTAAGCGATACCAAACGTCCACGGGTTTGGTTGAAAGTCGATACCGGCATGCACCGGCTCGGTTTTGCGCCGGATGAAATTGCGACATTGTTCGAAGAATATCAGTGGCTGAAGCGTACAGAGTGTGTTTTAGCGTCACATTTTGCCTGCGCAGACGAGCCGCAGGACGACTTTAACACGCACCAGTTTGCACGGTTTAATGAAGTGGCTGAAACGCTGGGCCTGCCAATTTGCATGGCCAATTCTGCCGCCACACTGACCCAGCCGATGAGCCAGGGCATGTGGTGTCGTCTGGGTATCGGCTTATATGGTGCCAGTCCGGTGAATGGCGTCAGTGCCGAAGAGTACGGGCTGGTGGCGGCGATGCAGCTTAAGGCACAGGTTATCGCACTGCACAATGTCGCCAGGGGAGAGTCAGTGGGATACGGCCGCGACTGGGTTGCCCCGCGGGACAGTGTTATCGCTACCGTTGGTATTGGTTATGCTGACGGGTATCCGCGCCACTGTCCCAGTGGTACGCCGGTCATCATTCGCGGCCAACGTGCACCGCTGGTTGGGCGTGTTTCCATGGATATGATTACTATCGATGTCACCGGTATAGAAGGTGTCGCCCTGCAGGATGATGTGGAGTTGTGGGGAGCGCGGTTACCCGTGGATGAGGTGGCTGGCTGGGCCGGAACTATTAGCTACGAGTTGATCAGTCGTGTATCGTCGCGAGTACCAAGGGATAGTCGTTAACGTAATCTGATCACACGAGAACCTTATATGGATACGTCGCAAATAGTCTGGGCCGGTTTTTTGGCGAGTGGCTGCGCCAGCCTGGGAACCGCCGCAGGCAGCCTTGGCGTGTTACTGATTAAACGCTTATCGCGTCGATTACAAGATGGCTTGTTGAGTTTAGCTGCCGGTATTATGCTCGCCGCCACGTTTTTTTCTTTGTTGCTCCCCTCAATTGAATACGGCAGTGGTTATTACGGTAGCAATGTTGCCGGTGCGCTGGTGGCGTCGACAGGGTTGCTGGCCGGGGCTTTTTTACTCTTTTTTATACACCAGTCAGTGCCTCACGAACATTTCGTGACCGGTCGTGAGGGCGCATCGAAAACCGATATCGCCAGAATATGGCTGTTTGTGCTGGCCATCACGTTGCATAATTTTCCGGAGGGGCTGGCGGTGGGTGTCGGCTTTGCCGGTGGTGAAGTGGCCAATGGCGTAACGTTGGCAATCGGCATTGGCATTCAAAATATACCAGAAGGTCTTGCCGTATCCGTCGCGTTATTGTCGGTCGGATTTTCGCAATGGCGAGCTGCCTTAATTGGAATTGGTAGCGGACTGGTAGAACCGCTCGGTGGTTTGATTGGAGCGTTGGCAATATCTACCGCGGAGGCCTTTATGCCCTGGGCGTTAGCGTTTTCGGCAGGGGCGATGTTATTCATTATTTCTGATGAAATTATTCCGGAAACGCACCAAAACGGCAATCAGAATGTGGCGACCTTTTGTTTGTTAGTCGGCTTTGTGTTGATGATGATACTGGATGTGGTATTAGGATAGGCGATGAGTACAGCTAAGGATAACCGAACCTACTGGGTGGGGATTGACGGCGGCGGCACTAAAAGTCATGCCGTGCTATTTGATGCGCAGTACCAGGTTCTTGGCGAGGGACGCAGTGGCCCGGCGAATATCGCCAGACATGGCAAACAGGCGCTTAACGCCATTCTCGGTTCGGTTGAACAAGCCGTGGCAAACAGCGGTTTATCCTTTGATTCGATAAAGAGTGAATTATCGGTGAGTGCCGGATTGGCGGGGGCGTGTCTTGACTCTTCGGTTGCGTTGCTTGAACGCTGGCAACATCCCTTTGGCGATTTTACGTTCACGTCTGATTTGCATACAGCGCTGCTGGGAGCGCATGGTGGTGGCGACGGAGCGGTGTTAATTACCGGTACCGGTTCGTGTGCGGCGTCACTGGTAAATGGCCAAATCACCCAGTTTGGTGGTTTTGGTTTCCAACTTGGTGATCAGGGCAGTGGTGCATGGCTGGGACAGCAAGCAATACAACTGGCACTATTGCACGCCGATGGAATAACCAGTGCTGAGGGATTGTGGCATGCCGCCAAAGAGGTTTACGGATGCAATACACCAGCACAAATAGTCGACCTGCTGAATGGCGCCTCGTCAGCGGAATTTGCCCGCTTCGCACCGCAGGTATTTACCCTCGCCAGCCAGGCAGATGAGTGCGCACAGCAACTTATTCAACAGGGGGCTGATTATCTCAATACGCTGGTGATGCGCGCATTGGCTGATTCATCGATGCCACTGGTATTTAACGGTGGGCTCGCCGCGCTGTGGCTACCTTACCTGGATGCTGCGATCAGGGCCCATATCAGACCCGCCCAATATAGCGCGGAGTGGGGCGCTGTTTATTTTTGCCGACGAGGACAGAGTTGCCCGGCGTAATAACCGTTGGTTAACCATTTTGTGGGTGCAGATGATCAGCGTCATCATCTGCGGCGGACTTTTTTACGGAGGGCAACGTGTAGCGCTCCGGGCGATGATTTAATGAGATCACCATATTCAGACAAAATGCCGCCAAAATAGAAATCAGTACCAATTCAGCGTCTATATAAAGGAACGATAAGCTTAAAATACAGGTATCGACGGCCAGTTGAAATGTCCCCGCGCGAATATTAAACCGGCTTTGCAGGTAAAACGCCAATATTCCCAAACCGCCAAGGCTGGAGCTATGCCGAAACATAATGAGCATGCCTACGCCAATTAGGATGCCGCCAAACACCGCGGCAAAGATTGGGTCGATGCGAGAAATATCGACAAAGTGAGGCACCCACTCGGAAAACAACGATACTGTTGTGACCGAGATGAAAGTATTGATCATAAAACGCTTGCTGATATGGCGCCAGGCAAGATAGTAGAACGGCAAATTGATAAGAAAAAACAACAAGCCAAAATCGAGCGGTGCAATGTAGGTCGTGAGCAAAGCCAGCCCGGCAGCACCACCTACCATAAGCTCCTGAGACTGGAACAGGAAAATCCCAAACGCAATAAACAAGCCTGCGCACAGCAATGCAAAGACATCTTCGTAAACACGGTGTGATGTATTATTCATAATTATCTGAAATTCTGTCGTTCGAAAATAGTGTTGATTCGTCTGTAGTAGTTTTGATTAGGCGACGAATATTAAGGGCTCATTATACCCGCATTAAATAACGGGAATAGCCTGCGCCTTGGTGCACAGGTAAGTTGGAACTCACCATGGTATGACAACTTTACAACATGTTATCAAGTCTTATAAAACCTGTGTTTGTTATGTAAATTAAAGGGCTGGACTGAGAAAGCGTAGTGCAGGAATACGTCGGGACAGGTGCTACCAAGCTTGTTACCGCTATAGCGTGTCGCGAATACCAGGGCCTTTTATAGTAAGTTCAGATAGTGTGTTTTTGTGCGAAGGCGAAACTAACAAACAGCCACTAAAGCAAACTACCTTATATAGTGGTGCAATATAATAGTGGAGGCGGTAACCGGGATTTTACCGTTTCGCTCTTAGTATGGTAGCGATCACGCCGTTAGCTGTTAACGCTGCGCTGCTATTGTAAGGCGCGCCTACCACGCAAAATAATGCGCTGGCATAGCCAGCCGTGACACTTTTAAGGCATACTAGCAAATCTCTGAGTTCAATCCCTGTTGCCATGCCTGATTTATCACAACGTCACACTTTTGGTATTGCCAGCCAATGCCGTACGCTCTATGAGTTTTCTTCAGTTCAACAATTACTCGAATTGTATCCGCAATTATCACCCTGCTACGTAATGGGCGAGGGCAGTAATACTATTTTTGTTGAAGACTTTGATGGCCAGGTATTAATAAACAGGATCACCGGCGTGACGGCAACGCCTATGACTATTGCCGGACAATCGGGCATTCATCTGAGCGTTGGTGCAGGTGAGAACTGGCATGCACTCGTGCAATATACTGTTGAGCAGGGGTGGGGTGGGCTGGAAAACCTGGCGTTAATTCCCGGCTCGGTGGGTGCTGCGCCTATTCAGAATATTGGTGCATACGGATTGGAAGTGGGAGAACGCATTCTCGACGTTGAAGTGGTTGATGTCAGCAGCGGCAGACTGTTTAAGTTAACCAAAGACGAATGTGAATTTGCCTACCGCGACAGTATCTTTAAGCGTGACAAAGCACGCAACTGGGTGGTAGTGAAGGTCGATTTTTGGTTACCCGATGACGTGACCCCCATTGCCACCTATGCTGAGCTGGCCGCCTTATCGAATCCGGACGCGGCGGAGATTTACCATCAGGTAATAGCAATACGGCAGCGAAAGCTACCCGACCCGAAGCAATTGGGCAATGCGGGCAGCTTTTTTAAAAATCCGACAATCACCCGCCGCGACTATCAAAATCTGCAAGCGAGCTATCCTGGGATCCCCGGGTTCATCGTTAGTGCCGACGCCGTTAAGGTACCGGCAGCATGGCTAATTGATAACGCAGGGTTAAAAGGCGTGTGCATTGGTGGCGCCTGTAGCTACCAGCAACAACCATTGGTATTAGTCAATCAGGGTGAAGCTACTGGCGAGGCGGTTATTGCCCTGGCAAAGAAAATCATTGCCACGGTAAAAAGTCAGTTTGGGGTGACTCTCGCACCGGAAGTGCGTTTAATTGGCAAACAGGGACGTATCGTATTATGAAACTAAAAGCCCGGGAGGTACGCCAACAACTACTCTGCATGCTGGCAGATGGCGAGTTTCACTCTGGCGAAACGCTAGCCAGAACTTTGCACCTATCCAGAACGGCTATTGCTGGCCATATTAATCAGATGATTGATTGGGGGCTGGACGTGTTTAAGGTCAAAGGTAAAGGCTATAAATTAAGCAGAGCAATGACTTTACTCGATGCTGACAGCATCAGGGCGCTGATACCGACCACTAATAATGCAGACATTACCGTTATGCAGGTTATCGAGTCGACCAATACCGAGCTTAAAAATGCCAACCGAATTCGCGCCAATGGCGATACCGTGCTGGCAGAAATTCAAACCGCCGGTCGCGGCCGGCATGGCCGTCATTGGTTAGCGCCGGTCGGCGGTAGTCTGACGTTTTCATTATACTGGCGCTTTAACGACGGCTATCAGAGTATGGCAGGCCTTTCGTTATTGGTTGGCATAGCAATTTGCCGGGCGCTACAAGATTGCGGTGTTGATGACGCCCGCTTGAAATGGCCAAACGATGTCTACCTGTTTGGTAAAAAGCTGGCCGGTGTATTAATAGAAGTAGAAGGTCAGATTGGTGCCCCCGCTGATTGCATTATTGGAATTGGTTTAAATGTACGGGTTCCGCAACATGAATATGACGTGGGCCAGCCGCACATCGATCTTAGTCAGGTAGCCGAAGCAGAAACCAACCGCAATATCATTGCGGCGCAAATCATTCATCAACTGTGGACCTTATTACCCGATTTTACACAGCGAGGCTTTGAACCTTTTATGGAGGAGTGGAAGCAGTTAGACTGGTTTGCCGATCGCACAGTAGTGATCAAATCAGGAGACAAGCGCATAAAAGGAGTTAACCGGGGCATAGATGCCAGCGGCGCACTGCTGCTGGAAACCAGCGACGGGATTACACGTTTTCATGGTGGGGAGGTAAGTTTACGTGCCAATTAAACGCCAACTCTTGGTAGATATCGGCAACACCTGTATTAAGTACAGACAATTAACAGCAGCAGCGGAAAACGTAAATACCGTTGACGACCTGGCTGCGTTAATTGATCACATCGAGCAAACAGCAATAGACAGTATTTATATCGCCAATGTCGGTAAACCGGCTGTCGAAGAAACATTATCGCTATTGTGTAAGCAGCAGGGTATCGAATTTCACAGTATCAAAACCGAAAAAGACGCCTTCGGCATTAAAAATAGTTACCACAATCCTCAAAAAATGGGCGTCGATCGATGGCTTGCCATGCTGGGTGCTGCAAATTTAACCAATAAGCCTTTTGCTGTGATTGATGCGGGCACGGCAGTGACAGTAGATTTTGTGGCAAATGGTCAACATTTAGGCGGTTGGATTGCGCCAGGTTTTCATACAATGAAAAAAGCGTTGCTGGAAAATACCACGCGCGTATTCGAAGATAACACCATTCCGGCCCAACTCGATGTGGCCAACGATACCGAAAAATGTGTGGCAATGGGATGCCTGGCAAGCTTGCAGGGCATTTATTGGTCAGCAAAACGCACATTAAATGCGCAATTTAAAGAAAATGTCATAATTTTTACCGGTGGAGACAAAAAACTGCTGACAAGTGTTTGTGAGGGTGATAGTCTCTCCGCCGCGAATTTGGTGATAGACGGCCTAGCCCGCTATGCTGAAAAAGCTTCTTGAAGCGAAGAGAAATCTGAGCAAATTGTGCAGTTGGTAGTTAATTGACCAGTTAAACAAAAAAAAGAAAATTTTTCGCAAAAGCCTATTGCATAGAGCAAATCATTACTCTAGAATTCGCACCCACTTGATGAGGAGCCGACTTAGCTCAGTTGGTAGAGCAACTGACTTGTAATCAGTAGGTCGCCAGTTCGATTCCGGCAGTCGGCACCATTCATCAATCTCTGGAGGGGTACCCAAGCGGTCAACGGGAGCAGACTGTAAATCTGCCGGCTCAGCCTTCGCAGGTTCGAATCCTGCCCCCTCCACCACTTTCTATGAGTGTGGCAAGAGAATTAGGAATGCGGGCATCGTATAATGGCTATTACCTCAGCCTTCCAAGCTGATGATGCGGGTTCGATTCCCGCTGCCCGCTCCAAGTCCCGTGCTGATATAGCTCAGTTGGTAGAGCGCACCCTTGGTAAGGGTGAGGTCGGCAGTTCAAATCTGCCTATCAGCACCATTTCTCCCCAGCTCATGTAATAATACGTAAATTCACCTAAAATTGTACTTTGCTGGGATATTAGAAAAATGGCAAAAGAAAAGTTTGAACGTTCGAAACCCCACGTAAACGTGGGTACTATCGGCCACGTTGACCACGGTAAAACCACTCTGACTGCAGCAATCACTACTGTCCTTTCAAAGACTTATGGTGGTTCTGCTCAAGCGTTCGATCAAATCGATAACGCGCCAGAAGAAAAAGCCCGTGGTATCACCATCTCTACATCACACGTAGAGTATGACACGCCTACTCGTCACTACGCACACGTAGACTGTCCTGGACACGCTGACTATGTTAAAAACATGATCACCGGTGCTGCACAGATGGACGGTGGTATTCTGGTAGTTGCTGCGACTGATGGCCCTATGCCTCAGACTCGTGAGCACATCCTGCTTGGTCGTCAGGTTGGTATCCCTTACATCATCGTATTCATGAACAAGTGTGACATGGTAGATGACGAAGAGCTGCTTGAGCTGGTAGAAATGGAAGTTCGTGAGCTGTTATCAGAATACGATTTCCCAGGTGATGACCTGCCGGTAATCCAGGGTTCTGCACTGAAAGCGCTTGAAGGCGACGCAGAATGGGAAAAGAAAATCATCGAGCTGGGCGAAGCTTTAGATAGCTACATCCCAGAGCCAGAGCGTGACATCGATAAGCCGTTCATCCTGCCAATCGAAGACGTATTCTCAATCTCAGGTCGTGGTACTGTTGTAACAGGCCGTGTTGAGCAAGGTATCGTTAAAGTAGGTGAAGAAGTTGAAATCGTAGGTATTAAAGATACTACCAAGACAACTTGTACCGGTGTTGAAATGTTCCGTAAGCTGCTTGACGAAGGTCGTGCAGGTGAGAACGTAGGTGTTCTGTTACGTGGTACTAAGCGTGACGACGTAGAGCGTGGCCAAGTACTGGCGAAGCCTGGTTCAATCACTCCACACACTAAGTTCGAAGCAGAAGTTTACGTACTGTCTAAAGACGAAGGTGGCCGTCACACGCCATTCTTTAAAGGTTACCGTCCACAGTTCTACTTCCGTACAACTGACGTAACTGGTGCTGTTGAGCTGCCAGAAGGCGTAGAAATGGTAATGCCAGGCGACAACCTGAAGTTTGTTGTTGACCTGATTGCACCAATCGCCATGGAAGAAGGTCTGCGCTTTGCAATCCGTGAAGGTGGTCGTACTGTAGGTGCTGGTGTTGTATCTAAAATCATCGATTAATCCGGACTCCCGGAATCGATTGGTTTAAACACCAAATCCATGAAAAGGTCGCGAAAGCGGCCTTTTTTGTGTCCGAACAAAAAGCACCGGCTGAAGACCATCCCGGCCTCCGAGCCGGGATCGCCTGAACAGGCTGACTCTCAAGTCATCGCTTACTTCGGCGGGGGCGGCAATAAAGCCGCCGCGACTACTACACCGAGTGTTACCTTTCTCATAGATACTCCTTATTATGGTCTGCAAAAAATATGGGCAACTAATGAGCGGTGCTCAAGTCTTCAACCGGTATCAATCTTTCTGGTAGTCGGTACAGCTTAAAATATGCCTGAAATAAGGCAGGCTAAAGGTAATTTAATCTTAACTTCTGCCTGTAAACGGCGCTGAAAACCCAGGTAAGACTATGCTGAAAATAATTACATGCCATGCACTTCAGGCATTCGGTATCTATATGGTTTACATCAACATCCTTAATTGGATGACAAACCAGATGTTTGAACTGATTACAGACACAAGCATATTGCCTTATTTCTTTATATTATCTGCTTGCAATCTGTTTCTTCGCCAGCAAGAGGCAATGAGTCAGCGTGGCCTTTCTTTCTGGTAACGAACTTAGAGCTGTGTAGTTATCAGCAAACTACCACGTCATGTAAACGTCATAAATATGGGGTAGCGTCTGGCTTTATTTGCCAGCGAGGTGAAGCGATGAAATGGGATTCCATTAAGTCCCGCTTACTTGTAATGACCACTCTGTGTGTACTGGGAATGGGATTAATGACCATTAATCAACAGTACTACGGCAAGAAGCTACGGGCGTTAAACGATCACAATGTTGCCCTGCATCAGTTACAACGTGATTTATTGCAGCTACGCCGACATGAAAAAGACTTTCTGTTGCGTCGGGATGAACATTATCTGGCGCTGTTTGATGCGCAAAAGATACAATTTGTTGCTGCCATTTCAACCCTTAACGACGTTATTAAACAGTACGAGTTATCGCAGAGTCTGATTTCCGACATTGCCGTCAACACGGAGCACTATGCTCAGGGCTTTAAACAGTTGGTGATGCAACTTACTGAGGCAGGTCTGTCATCAAGACTCGGGATCAGCGGTGAGCTTTACAGCATATCAGCGCAACTGGGAAAATCGATGGACACTGCTGATCCCGCCATCGCGGATAAGCTGACACGTCTTAAATACCTGGTGCTTGACTACCAGCTTACACTCGATCCGCAATACCCCGATGAAATGTTGTTAATGATTGAAGATTTGGTCCGTACAAAGGGCCTTTCGACTGAAACGATCGTGTTGCTGGAACGCTTTAAAGACAGAATACACCGATACGGCAGCATCAAAAAACGTATCGGCATTACCGAGTCGTCAGGGCTTCGAGGTGAGTTTCGTGACAAAGCGCACCAGGTGGAGGCCGACCTGGAGGCTCTTGATAATGCGCTGCAGCCGATCCTTCAGGCCCATCGCGAACAGGCTACCTGGTACAGTACAGCTATTGCTGTGTTAACTTCTGTCGCGTTAATTTTATTATTAATCAAAAGTTTTGTGACCTTTCACCGGTCTTTTGCTAACTTCGTATTGTTTTTTTATCGCTGTAAACGACAATATCAGCGTATTGATCCCCGCTCACTGGGGTTTTCAGAATTTCGCTCATTGGCTGCATTAGCCAATGAAATGGTTGAGTCTCGCCGTGAAATTGAGCGACGGCTGGCAAACCTGGAATCAGGTACAGGTCAGGCTAAAGGGGCCATCACCACAGACTAAGAGAGAAGTTAAATGCAATACAATAAACTCGGTAGCAGTGAACTACAGGTATCAGAAGTTTGCCTGGGCACCATGACTTTTGGCATTCAGAACACACAGCAAGAAGCCAGCGAGCAACTCGATTATGCTATCGACAGCGGGATTAATTTTGTTGATACCGCCGAAATGTATCCCATTCCGCCGAACGAACCCACATACGGTGACACAGAAAGGTTTATTGGCAACTGGCTTGCGGCAAACCCGCATAAACGTGACAAATTTGTGTTGATGACCAAAATCGCCGGTGGCGGGCTTAAATACATTCGTGAAGCGAGCAATATTAGCAGTGCTACCATTGCGCTGGCGCTCGATGAGTCACTGAAGCGTTTACAAACTGACTATATTGATGTTTATCAATTACACTGGCCAAACCGGACATCGCCCCATTTTGCCAAGCACTGGCCGTGGCGTACCAATCCGTTGGAGACTGATTTAGCCAAAGAGCGCGATGGTATGCGTGATATTGTGGCCGGAATTGGTGCGGCCATTGACGCCGGTAAGATTCGTCACTGGGGACTGTCTGATGATACGCCCTGGGGTATCCATACGTTTTTAAACCTGTGTAACGAGATGGGAGTGCCTAAACCTGTTTCTATTCAGAACGAATTTAGCTTATTGCATCTTAAAGACTGGCCCTATCTTATTGAAAGCTGTGTGTTTGAGGATATAGCCTACTTACCATGGTCACCGTTGGCGACTGGCCTGTTAACGGGGAAATATGCCGATGATGCTCGGCCGAAAGGTAGCCGTTGGACATTTGTGCAGCGCCAGGGGCTGTTCAGAAACACCGCCGAAGCGCATGAGGCGACGGCGCGTTACCTGGAAATTGCGGCGCGAGCCAATATCACCCCGGCGCAACTGGCTCTGGCATGGGTAAAACAGGTGCCGGGTGTCACATCGACCATTATCGGCGGCACCACTGTGGACCAACTGAAAGAGAATGTTTCTGCCTTTGAACTTTGTTTAGGCGAAGACACTAAAAAGCAAATTAATCAGGTAATTAAACACTTCCCTGCGCCATTTTAATGGGTAACCTGAGGGTCAGGTGACTGTCTTATCTGGCCCTCACAACGTGCCTTTGGGTTACACCTGATGCGCACCTTTTGGCCATGCATATAGCTACATCGGGTGCGGTATTTTTGCCGGTTACCTTATCCACTGCGTCACCCACTTTTTTATGGTGTCACCCGCTTTTGTCCTAAGATGATGTTGTCCACACCGGAATAAAAAAGGCCACAAAACTTGTGGCCAATGTGGGAACAGTCCAACACAATCAGCAGCACTCAAAACGCTGCTATCAACAGTATAGTCACGAAAGGCGGTTGTTGCCCAAAAAGTCATGGGAATTACGTGCTTTTGGAGTAATGGTGAAAAGGCAGTTGTAACACTGGGCCTGAACCACCTGGCGTCCGATCGAATGATTGAAATTGTTTTTAAGTCTGGTAGGTAACCCTTTGCAACCCATGCAAAAAGACGGAAACAAGAACAACTTTTATTATGTAACAAAGGTGGAAATCGACAGGTATTGTTACGGGATAAGGGTTCGTAATGTTACCGCTCAGCCCGAATGTCGAGCGGTCTGTGCGTAAATGAAGACCCCTGTAGCGCGCAAGTTTGGGTGCTAATGCTAAGACTTTGGTCGCAAAACCATCGATTTATAGGGTAATTAGGCTAATTTTGTCTCACAATGAATTTGTATTTTTAATGTTAATAATATGTTGTGTGATTGAGGGTCAGGTTTCATAAACTTGTTCTTTTCATCCGCAGATAAAAAACACAATTCAAAATAACCTGAACCAACAATGAGATGAATCGGGAGAAAACACATGTATAAACGAATTGCCGCATCGTGTGCACTGGTCTTTGCTGTCAACCCAGTTGATGCATTTGAATTTAGCTTCCATGGCATGATTAAAGCCGAAGCAGTGACCTCCACCGAAGGCGTCGCCAGTTTCGGTAGCGCCTACAGTCACGTCGCTCCTACCCATGCCTTAAGAACGGATGTCTATGGCGGGGCTCCCGCGACAGACCAGCAAATGAGTTACCTCAATTCTCAGTCGACCTCATTACAGATATCGCAAACACGATTCTCACTCAATATGAGCCATGAAAAAATGCGCGGTGTGCTGGAGCTGGACTTTATTGATGGTGAGGATGGTTTTACTAACCAGACAGCACTTCAGGCACAGGAGCCAAGACTTCGTTTAGCCACACTTTATTATGACTACAGTGATAATCTGACTTTCTTTGGTGGACAAAAATGGTCAACGGCGTCAGGCATAAAATCCAGTGGCAGTTATAACTGGGTTGGTAACGGTTACCGCGCAGGTAATACCGGCTTCCTGGCGATGGAGGTGGGGGCCACCTATAAAGTGGATAGCCTGACACTTACCGGTGCGTTAACTGGTAAAGGGCGCAACAATAGCGCCGGTGGCGTAAATGCCAATGAGCTCGGCAGCATGCCCGGCATCGCCGTTGATGCGAACTACAGTTTTTCCGGCCATAAAGTGGGCTTTGCGGCACATGTTGCAGAACTTAATTACGAGGATGAACCAGGCTTTAGCGGCGGCAGTAATCAGGACGCAAACCTGTTTAAGGTTTACACAACGCTTAACTTTGGGACGGTGAGCCTGAATGCTGAATACTATACCGGTGAATCGCTTAACAATCAGAATGCCCTGGGGATTGCGCCGGCTTCCGGACTTGATGGTAGCGGAACCGTTAGAGAAAGCTATGGTGAGAGCGGCTACTTTGCATTTGCCAGCTGGAATCCCGCTCCCGGTCATAATATAAAAGTAGGCCACGGCAGTGCGTCTGTAGACTCAGGTGACCGGGCGCGACTGGGCTTAACGGCGCTGCATGAAAATTCCACGACTTACATCAACTATGGGTATCAGGCCGCGGAAGGTGTTACTACCTTTGTTCAGTTCACGCACTTTGATACAGAATATGGTGCAGACTTTGATAGTTTCTCTACTGTAGTGGGTCGGGCGGGGGTCGTCTTTAAATTCTAATCGCACGTAAACCGCCATCCCGGGTAAACTCATCTGTCTGGGATGGCGTATCATTATACCGGGACTGTGGCAGTAGCCACTCATATGATGACTGACGAAGTGTAGTCAGTCATGCTTAAATTAAAATGATAGAGTATGTGTTAACGTTTAGTTAATGTTGTCGCAAAGACAGGGTATCCCTAATCAGGTATGCGCCGAGGCACCATCCTGTAACTGTTGCTAATGTGAGCGAACAGCACAAGGTATCCAGCCCGCTAAGACCAAAGTCTCATTTTTCTTTGGGCAGGAAAAGTTACATTTGGTTAGTTAAATATTATCACCGCTAAATAGTAGAAATTGGAGGCACATTGTATGACTGCCAGCAAGATATATCCGGTTCCAGAAAATATTAAATCATCGACCCACCTCACAGAAGAGCAGTATTTTGAAATGTACGAGCATTCGGTGAAGGATCCGGAGGGGTTCTGGGGGGAATATGCGAGTACGCTGGATTGGTTCACCAAACCTACCAAAATTAAAAATACTACGTTCGGACCAGATGACGTCTCCATCAAATGGTTTGAGGATGGCGAGATTAACGCCAGCTACAACTGTATTGACCGGCACTTAGCAAAAAATGCCAAGAAAACGGCTATGTTCTGGGAAGGTGATTCACCTGACGATAGCGAAGAAATCAGTTATCAGGAACTGCATTACGAAGTCTGCAAACTGGCAAACGGTTTGAAGAAGCTCGGCGTAGAAAAGGGCGACCGTGTTGCTATTTATATGCCGATGGTTCCTCAGGCTGCGTACGCAATGTTAGCGTGTGCGCGAATTGGCGCAGTGCATTCAGTTATTTTTGGCGGCTTCTCGCCAAACGCCATTGCCGATCGCATTAATGACAGTGCGGCTAAGATAGTGATCACCTGCGACGAAGGTCGTCGGGCCGGGCGCAGTGTGCCACTGAAAGCCAACGTTGACCGTGCGCTGGCCAACGATGCATGTCCCTCTATCACTAATGTGATAGTACATAAACTTACCGGTGGCGACGTGTCATACAATGACAGTGTCGACGTTGTATGGGATGACCTGGTTGAAGATTGCTCAGCCCAATGTGAGCCAGAAGTGATGAATGCAGAAGATCCATTATTCATCCTATATACATCAGGTTCCACCGGAACGCCCAAAGGTGTTGTGCACACCACCGGCGGTTATCTGTTGTACACTGCAATGACCTTCAAATACGCCTTCGACTATCGCGATGACGATATTTACTGGTGTACCGCTGACGTAGGCTGGATCACAGGTCACAGCTATATGGTGTATGGTCCCATGATTGCAGGCGCCACTCAGGTCTTTTTTGAAGGCGTGCCTACCTATCCTGACGTGCGCCGCATCGCTCAGGTGGTTGAAAAGTATAAAGTGAACTCCTTGTACACCGCCCCCACGGCGATTCGGGCGCTCATGGCCCACGGCGAAGCGCCGGTTGAAGGTTGCGACTTATCTTCACTGCGCCTGCTCGGCTCTGTTGGCGAGCCGATTAATCCGGAAGCGTGGGAATGGTACTATCGGGTCATTGGTGAGAGCCGTTGTCCCATCATGGATACCTGGTGGCAAACCGAAACCGGCGGCATGATGATTACGCCTTTACCCGGTGCCACGCCGCTTAAACCCGGCTCAGCCTCGCGACCAATGTTTGGTATTCAGCCGGCATTGTTTGACGCAGAAGGCAACGACCTACAAGGCGCTGCAGAGGGTAACCTGGTAATTAAAGACAGCTGGCCGAGCCAGGCTCGTACGGTTTACGGCGATCACGAGCGCTTTATAAATACGTATTTCAGTGCTTATAAAGGGGTGTACTTTACCGGCGACGGTGCCCGCCGTGACGAAGATGGTTACTACTGGATTACCGGTCGTGTCGATGACGTACTGAACGTTTCAGGTCACCGCTTAGGTACTGCAGAAATAGAAAGTGCGCTGGTGGCGCATCCCAAGGTCGCTGAGGCCGCCGTGGTAGGTTACCCCCATGATATTAAAGGTCAGGGTATCTATGTCTATATCACCCCTAATGAAGGCGTGGTTCCCGACGAAGCGCTAACCAAGGAAATCCGTGCCTGGGTACGTACTGAGCTGAGTCCAATAGCCACCCCGGATATGATTCAGTGGTCCGGTGGTCTGCCTAAAACCCGCTCGGGGAAAATTATGCGGCGGATATTGCGTAAAATTGCCGCTAACGAACACGACCAATTAGGCGATACGTCAACATTGGCGGATCCGTCGGTTGTTGATACACTCATTGAGGAGCGACTGAATAAGTAAACGGAGACAGAATGATAACGCTGCTGATTGCCGATGATCACCCTTTATACCGCGATGCGCTAAAGGGAGCGTTATCTATTTCGTTGCCCGAACTGACCATACTGGAAGCGGGTGATCTGACCGCCACCACCGACATCCTTGAAAAACAGGATGTCGATTTATTACTCCTCGACCTTCATATGCCGGGGAGTAATGACCTATTTGGTTTACTGCATATTCGTAAGCTTTACCCGGATTTACCTGTTGCCGTCGTCTCTGGTACAGAAGACGCTACCGTTATTTCAAAAGTTGTTGCGGTGGGTGCGCTGGGCTTTATTGCCAAAACCACAAGCGCCGAGAACATCGCCAAAGCCGTACAGGTCATTCTTGATGGCGATATCTGGTTACCTGAGTCGGTCAGCGAAAAACTTGAGGATATCGATGAAGAGTTTTCTGCGCTGGCTGATAGTGTTGCCAGCCTTACGCCTTCACAATATAAAGTGCTTTGCTATATGCGTGATGGCCTGCTGAATAAGCAGATCGGGTATAATCTCGATATCGCCGAAGCAACCGTTAAAGCCCATGTGACCGCTATATTCAGGAAGCTGGGTATTAATAATCGCACTCAGGCGGTTCTTATTGCGTCCCAACTGGAGCTGGAACCGCCTGCCACCGCTAACAAATAATACCAGGTCAGGTGTTGAACAAGCGCCAGCTAGTTAGGAGCGGGGGTATACAGGATTTGTGAGTAATCGCGCAGCGCTGTCGCACATTCGCCCATGTTATTTGGGTTTGTTAAGCGGATAAGCGCTCTGCCCGCCATTAATTGCCGGCTACTTTGATACCACGGCTGCTGCTGCAGAAGCTCGGTATATCTGCCGCTGTCGATAATACGCTGAAAGCCGGAGCGTAGCCGTTTGGCTAATTGATGGTTAGTTTTACTGACATACAGCACATATACCATAGGATAGTGCAACGCATGTAGTGGTGCTATTTGTACCGAATCAAGTCCAACACCAGCTATTTCATATTCAATCTCAGTCACTGAACGTGGGTAAAAATCGGCTAAGCTCCGATGAATTGCCCGGTAGCCGGCATACCGGCCGGTGTCTAAAACCGTTATGCCGTTATGTCTTAAAATACCGGCATCGAGCCATCTGCCTGCCTGCGCGGCAATCATGTTTTGCAGCGGTTCGAGGGTGCTTAAGGCATCAAAACGCGGATCGTTGTTACGCACTACATTAAGACGATAACCAAAAAGCCCGGCCATCAACGGAACCGCGATGGGTGTGTACTCACGGTTACGTTCTTCGCTGCACAGCGCCCAAACTACATCGGTAATGCCTAAATTCAAATTACGCAGGTGGCGTTCTTCTGCCACGTCAATTTTTACCGGAATTGTACGAACGCTGGGGTAATCATCCTCGGTTGCTGACAGAACATCATTGAGCTGTTGTTGCAGGAAGCTGTTCACCGGGTGCCCGGCTGTTAAAGAAGGTATTAACAGTTCTTCGCCAGTGGCCCTGGCATGGCTGCTTATCAGCATGTAACTGAGCAGCGCGAACAATACGGCTTTCACATTAAGTACTACTCATCAGAATAACGTCGTAAACGCTATTATAGGTGAATGCAGACAAATTCGCTGTTCTCTACTTCACTTCACCGCCCTGAGGGGTTACCGGCTTGGTCAGCACAAAGTCATACTCGGGATCAACATAAAACTTGCCGTTCATCGCCTGACGGCCCATTAACATCAGGTACGTCATTTCGGAGCGATCTGTCAATGTCAGCTTAATACGCCATTTACGGCTGCCGAGCTCCAGCAATGTTTTAATCACATAACGGCGCTCGCGGGTAGCCGTGGAGCTTTTGATTTTTTTCTGCGACAACACTTTGTGCTCACAGCGAATGGTTTTTTTTACGTTATGAATATCCGGATGAATATCAAAGGCTATCCAACGTTCGTCATTCTTATCAAACTCCTGAATGTTGTCGACATGCAAGGAGGATGTGGCGGCGCCCGTATCGATGCGCATCACCAGGTTATGAATACCCAGTTCAGGCAGATTACCGAGTTCTAATGCACCGATGAGTTGCTTTGATTTTCTAGTCATACTAAATCGCTACCGTGGTATCCACAGGAATAATGTTGTCCTGGAACAGTTCAACTTGTTCAGCCACTGTATCCGGGGTTTTAAAATAAGCAATATGGTAAATTGCTTCACCTTCCTGGGTCAGCGGAATGTTTTGCTTGCCAATCACAACCCCCTCTGCAGGGCTGATTAACGTACCCAGAAACTGCCCGTAGGAATCGGCGATAGTCGCCAGTTTATCGCCCTTCTCAACGTGGTCACCGAGCTGAGCCAGGTGATTGATAAAGCCGCTCTCCGGCGCGCGAACCCAGCCACTGGCGCGGGCGATATACGGTTTTATTGGCACGCCCTTGCTGCGACTTTTGTTCAGCATACCCAAATGTCGCATCACGTTAATAATGCCCCTGACCCCGGCGCGAATAGAAAACTCATCATAGCGTAGGGCCTGACCGGCTTCATAAAGTAATATTTTAATGCCTGCCTCACTGGCGGTGGCGCGTAATGAGCCATCACGAATATCAGCATTCAGTAATACCGGTACACCAAATGCTTTTGCCATAGCCAGTACTTCCTCATCGTCTAAGTCTGCGCGGATTTGCGGCAGATTACTGCGGTGAATTGCACCGGTGTGGAGGTCGATACCAATGTCGCACTTGCTGACAATTTCGTTAAAAAACAAATGCGCCAGGCGCCCGGCCAGGCTGCCTTTGCGACTACCAGGAAAGCTGCGATTCAGATCGCGGCGGTCAGGCAGATAGCGGGATTGATTAAGTACGCCATAAACGTTCACGGTCGGCACAGCAATGAGCGTGCCTTTGAGTCTTTCGATTGAGCGTGACTTAATAAGCCGCGCTATTATCTCGATACCGTTTAGTTCATCCCCGTGCACCGCAGCACTGACAAACAACGTAGGGCCAGGACGCTTACCGCGCCTGACAAACACCGGAATACTCATGCTGGTGGCGGTGTAAAGTGGAGGCATGTCCAGGGCGATTTTTTTGGTTTCACCCGGGGCAATACTGACGCCACCAATCACCAACTCCTCTGCTCCCATCAACCTTTTCCTTTTGTTTTAGTGCTGTGTGGCTTTGCCGACTTTTCGATGAAGTCGATAATCATGCTGGCAACATCTTTTTTGGTTGCATTTTCAATTCCCTCAAGGCCGGGTGAAGAGTTAACTTCCATAACTACCGGGCCGCGGCTTGAACGTAAAATATCGACGCCGCAACAGTTAAGTCCCATGGTCTTTGCCGCATCAACTGCCGTTTTGCGCTCAGCCGGCGATAACCGCACGAGGCTGGCCGAGCCACCACGGTGTAAATTAGAGCGAAACTCACCGGGAGCTGCCTGGCGTTTCATCGCGGCGATAACTTTACCGCCTACAACAAAGCAGCGAATATCAGCACCACCTGCTTCTTTAATGTATTCCTGCACCAGAATGCTGGCATTCAGGCCCATGAAAGCTTCGATCATCGCTTCGGCGGTTTTTTGTGTTTCTGCCAATACCACACCAATGCCCTGAGTGCCTTCCAGCAGTTTGATTACCACGGGCGCACCACCGACGTTTTTTATAACGTCGTCGACCTTATCGGGGTGATGGGCAAAACCGGTACGCGGCATGCCAATGCCTTTTCTGGATAGCAACTGAAGTGAGCGAAGCTTGTCGCGAGAGCGGCTAATGGCAACAGATTCATTGATACTATAGGTACCCATCATTTCGAACTGGCGAACAACCGATGTGCCGTAAAAGCTGACTGATGCGCCAATACGCGGAATAACGGCGTCGTAGAGTGGGAGTTTTCTGCCATTATAGCGCACTGAAGGGTTACTGCTGGTGATATCCATGTAGCAGTGCATGGTGTCGATAACGTCGACAGTGTGACCTCGTTCCTCGCCAGCCTCTTTAAGGCGACGGGTAGAGTATAATTTTGAGTTTCTGGATAATATCGCTATGCGCATTGTAAAGCCTGATTATAGTTACGGCAAAAGCGGCATACTTTGCCTTATATGAATGGAGTGTAAAACGAATTAATTTTATCGTCACGGTATGAATTATTCCCGCTTTCAATAGATTAATCGAGGAATGAGTAAGTCAGGTAAGCATGCCTCGTATTTATACAGCTTAATTCATTTGCACAAAACTGGATAGCCACAATACAAAGATTACAAACCAGCCGTAAAAAACCATGGTGCTGACAGCGGTTTGTGTTGGTTCGCCAGTCATATTATCTGTAATGACGATGGCGGCTTAAACCCGACAGCCTGCTTTTAGCAAACAAAACGTATCAGTTGCGCATCTTTAAAGTGTCAGGTTGTCGTTAAAGTGCGGCCTGGTTAACTAAACAAACAGCATACTGGCTGACCACAGAGCAGGGGCCATAAGTAGGTATTGGCAACGGCGGCTCCATCAGGGGGTTATATGCCTCCCAGTATTAAGCGGGCTTGTTGGCGGCAGGCGCTTAACATACTGACTACCAGGCTTTGATCCTCGATAGTTCTTGCCACCGCCACCGCGCCAATAATCATCGAGGTTAAGCCCAGAATATCTTGTTCGGTGCACGGCGCATTCTGACGTGCATAATGCCAAATCAATTTGTTCATGTTCTGATAGGTATGGGTATAGGCTGTTTTCGCCGCTGTATCACGGGAAACCACATCAGTGGCCAAAAATGCCAGCGGGCAGGGCCGTTCGCCATTGACATGGGCGACGCTCAGATACTGGTCGAGCAATTGCCCCAGCCACGCACTTGTTGATATCTCTGCAGGCTTTCGTTCTGCCAGCGAGGTATTAAATGCCGAGAATGTCAGGGCTTCTTTGTATAGCTCAGATTTACTCTTAAAGTGAGCGTAAAAAGCGCCCCGGGTTAAACCGCTATCCCGCATTACCTCATCAATGGTTACCGCACTGTATCCCCTGGACGAAAATAACGTATAGGCATGTTTGAGAATAATCTGTCTGGTTCGTTGTTTATGTGCTTTTGAGTATGGCAAGGTGATGCCTCGGGATTTAAATATGTTCTTTATCATAAATAGATTGTTGATAACCTCAAGGCTTATATACCAACGCAAGGGCTTAATGATGATTTATGCAATGTTTAGTATGGCCATGTTAACCATTTTGGTTGGCCTGATAGTGGTTAAGGTAAGAGTTCAAAGTGTAAAAAGTGGCCAGCTCAGGGTTGGATACTTTAAGTTGATGCAGGGCGATAAGGCGCCAGAGGCCATTATTAAAACCACGCGGTGCTTTAATAACTTATTTGAGATCCCGGTATTGTTTTATGTGGTGTGTACCTTGTATGTAAGCCTGGGGATCCACAGCATGCTGGCACTGACAGCGGCTTGGTTGTTTGTCCTGTGCAGATATGCCCAGGCTTATATCCATATAACCTACAATCACGTGGGCCACCGCATGTATACATTCGCAGGCTCGGTATTA
Source organism: Alteromonas gilva (assembly GCF_028595265.1). Taxonomy (NCBI): domain Bacteria; kingdom Pseudomonadati; phylum Pseudomonadota; class Gammaproteobacteria; order Alteromonadales; family Alteromonadaceae; genus Alteromonas; species Alteromonas gilva. The sequence continues at coordinate 483,120 of NZ_JAQQXP010000002.1, forward strand.
TGCATGTGCATACTGTGGATAAATCTGGTCATCAATGTGTAGTGTGTGTCGCCATCTGGATGGCGGCACATGAACGGCTTAATCAATATGCTTGATATGACGCGTCATGCTTTTCAGCAGGGCTCTGAGCTTGGCGGGCTTCAGAGGTTTACTCAAGTAATTTACGCCCTGTTCTTTGCAGCGCGCCACAAGCGCTTCATCGTGGGTTGCTGTCACTAACGACGCGGGAATGACAATATCCAGATGATGACGAATGGTATTTATCAGATCAAGGCCGTTTATGTCTGGCCCCAATTGATAATCCATCAATAAAATTTGCGGCGAAAAATGCTCCGCCTTGGCAATGGCGTCATGCCAGTTATCGGCCAGCACCGTGCTTATCCCCCAGCGTTCCAACAAGGTTTGCAAGGCATCGAGGTTTTCCTGCTGATCGTCAACACATAATACGCGTAAACCAGAGAACGAAGCGGTGGGGTTTATTGGCGTACTACTTTTTGTTTGTAGTGGCTCAGCCATTGGCACACAGACCGAAAAGCAGCTTCCCCGGCCGACCTCTGAATCTACAGTTACCTGGCAGTGCATTTGCTGACTCAGGCGTCTCACTACGCCGAGGCCAAGGCCAATGCCGTGCTCGGCACTTTCGTTGGTGCGGTAGAAGTCGCTAAAAATAAGCGCCTGTTGCTCCTCAGAAATACCAATACCGGTATCGCGTACTTGTATGAGTATTTTGTCGGCACGGCGTCTGGCAGAAATCAATACTTTACCCTGATCGGTGTACTTCACTGCGTTGGATAACAGGTTTTGAATAATCCTGTATAAGAAGGTTTTATCTACAAATACCCAGTAATCAGGCATGCGAGTACGTAGTTGCAAACCCTTCTCTTTGGCCCGCATTGATAACTCATCCACAATGGGGTCGCAAATTTCATGTATGTTCACCACTTCCGGGTTGGGCTTAAGTTCACCCTGATCAAGCCGGGAGATGTCCAGCAGTGTGGCAATAAGTGCTTCACTGGATGTCACGGAGTGGTTCAGCTTGGTGACTATACTGCTCACCGGTGGCGGCAACTGCGCTTCCTGTAAGGCCGATACATACAGCTTCGCGGCATTCAGGGGCTGCAGCACATCGTGGCTGGCCAGTGCCAGAAAGCGCGTTTTGCTGGCGTTAGCATCTTCAGCTTGTTTGCGGGCGCGGATCAGTTCTTTTTCGACATCACGACGACGTTCTATCTCAAGGCGTAGTTCGGCGTTTATCGAGTGCACTTCTTCGGTACGTTTTTTAATGCGCAGCTCAAGGTTTACGTTAGATTCCTCCAGTGCTTGCTGAATTTCGACGTGGCCGGTAATGTCATTAAAACTGGTAACAAAACCACCGCCAGGCAGCGGATTGCCGACCATTTCTATTACCCGGCCATCACTGCGCTGCCGGGTAAAACGGTGGGGGGTGCCAGAACGTAAATGTTCCAGGCGTTTTTCGATTTCTTCTTCGATATCGTTGACCCCGAACTCGCCGCGTTCAGCGTTGTAACGGATGAGCTTTTCGATAGGTGTACCCACCGATAAAAAGTCTTCGGGGTAGGAATACAACGAGGCGTACTGTTTATTCCATGCCACCAGATTAAGATGCTTATCAATCACACTGATACCCTGATCCATATTTTCCAGCGAGGTTAACAGCGCAGTCATGTTAAATTGCATGGCCTGTGTCGTGTCATCAAAAAAATTGATGACCTCGGTAAAGTCGAGTTTTTTACCGCGCAGAACACTGTCGATGAGCGCTTTAGCACTTGATGCGCCAATAACACCGCCGAGTGCCCGTTCGCAGAAAGCCATAAACCCTTCATCGGGAGCATCAGACGTTTCTAGTTTGCAGTGATGTAACTGTTGATATTCGTTAACCAGTTGCTGACAGCGGCCAGTGCCCATGAAGGTTGAGAGTAAGGTGATCAAGTCGGCGATGGTGATATTGATGGTTTGGTTTTTTCCCGGGGTGTTGCGAACTTCGGCGGGGGAAACGAATGCCTCAGCCTGAATACGGTCGATTAAGCGGGCCGGAGCAAACCATGAGAACACTGAGTAGGCAATGGCGTTGGTGATTAAGCTGATGATTGCCCCCTGGCTAAGCAGTTCACTTTGCTCAAAGTCAGACATCGCATCGTTAACAATGGGCAGCACCAGCCACATGATCCAGGTGGTCAGGCCAACCATTAATCCTGCATATACGCCATGCGCATGACCGCGTTTCCAGTAAAGTCCGCCAAGTACCGCTGGTAACAGTTGAATTACTAAAGAAAATGCAATCAAACCAATAGAATGCAAAGAGCGGCTGCCGGTCATTTGTTGGTGATATAAAAACGCCAGTAACAGGATAATACCTATAATGACACGCCGAATAAGTCGAATACGTTTGCCGTAATCACCGTAAGATGAAGAGTGCTGTTTAATGGCGAGTAACCGGGGTAATACCACGTCGTTGGTTAGCATAGTACTGAGCGTTAGTGTGGCGACAATGATCATGGCAGTGGCAGCTGATAATCCACCTACAAAGACAAGCATTTGTAACAACACCGATTCGGAATGCATGGCCAACGATAAAACATAGGTGTCAGGTTCTACGGCATTATTTGCAAACACCGCTTCGCCAGCCATGGCGATAACCGGAATTACCGCGGCAGTAATTGCCAGATAAAGCGGAAATAGCCAGCGTGCAGTTTTCAAATGTTTAAGGCTTAAATTATCCACAATCGCGACATGAAACTGACGTGGCAGGCAGATTATAGCGGCAGCTGCCATGATGGTTTGGGCAAAAAAGGTAAAGGATGAAAACTGCGACAGGGCTTCATCAGTATAAAACTTGGCCAGAATGGGGGTGGTTTCGGTGGTATACCACGCCTGGTACCCGACAACTGCGACCAGTACCAACGCCAGCAACTTGATTGTGGATTCAAAAGATATTGCCAGTATCAGGCCCCGTCGATATTCGGTTACGTCGGTTTGTTTGGTGCCAAAATAAATCGCAAACAGCGCAATGAAGGCTGTTGCCAGCACAATAATAAACTGGCTGTTGGGTTGATGGGTAAGCAGTTTAAAGGTAGCGCCGATGGCTTTTAATTGCAGTGCAATGTAAGGAATAGTCGCCATTAAAGCGATAATGGTGACTAACAACGCCACGGGTTGACGTTTGCCGTACCGGGATGCAATAAAGTCTGCAATGGTATTGATATGCTGCTTTTTACTGACCAGCGTCAGTTTAAAGATAAACCGGTAGCCAATAATGTAGACCAGTACAGGACCAAGAAGTATCGGCAAGTAAATCCAGGTATCCCGGGTGGCCTGGCCTACCGCGCCAAAAAACGTCCACGCTGTACAGTAAATGGCTAACGCCAGAGAGTAGATTACCGGATGTGAAGTTATCCATCTGGCCGTCGGAGAATTTCTATCGCCCCAACTGGCAATGTAAAATAATAAAAATAAATACAGCAGTGCAAGCGTAACCCAACCGAACGTCATGCCTTGTCCTAACAGGTTTTTAACATATCTGGTGACATTATACGCAACCCTCTCATCACCGACCTACGACCATGGTCGCATTTCTTGATCGAATCGGCACGTCTAGAGTATACCGGAAGCTCCTAATTATGCGATTTTTAGGCGATTTTGGCGCTGTGAAGAAAAGTTTGGAATCGCTAAAGTCGCCTGTGAAGCTTGTCGTTAGGAAAATGTAAAAAAAATACATCGAGTTAACCTGTTTATGAGGACGGAAAGATGGCATTTAGAAATGATGACGACAAAACGGCGTATTGGAAAGAGAACCTCTCTATCCTCGCCAAATTGTTAGTAGTCTGGTTTGTCGTGTCTTTTGGCGCCGGCATTCTATTTGTGGACGTGCTGAACGAGATCCAGTTCTTTGGCTTTAAGCTGGGATTCTGGTTTGCACAACAAGGTGCAATATATGTGTTCGTTGTGCTCATTTTTGTTTATATGGCCAAGATGAATGCGTTGGACAAAAAATACGGCGTAGACGAGGAGTAATCCAATGGATGTACAATTATTAACTTTTATCATCGTTGGTGCCTCGTTTGCCCTGTATATCGCAATTGCGATTTGGGCGCGTGCGGGATCAACCAACGACTTTTATGTTGCCGGCGGTGGTGTACCGCCTGTCCTTAACGGCATGGCAACCGCTGCGGACTGGATGTCTGCCGCATCATTTATTTCTATGGCCGGTCTGATTTCCTTTATGGGGTACGACGGCGCGGTGTACCTGATGGGCTGGACGGGCGGTTATGTACTGCTGGCGTTGTGTCTTGCACCATATTTACGTAAATTCGGTAAATTCACTGTACCGGATTTTATTGGCGATCGCTACTACTCACAAACGGCCCGGACGGTGGCTGTGTTTTGTGCCATCTTCGTAAGCTTTACCTACGTTGCCGGACAAATGCGTGGTGTGGGTGTTGTATTTAGCCGCTTCCTGGAAGTCGACATTGTTACCGGTGTGATTATCGGTATGGCCATTGTGTTTTTCTACACCGTACTCGGTGGTATGAAAGGGATTACTTATACGCAGGTTGCTCAGTATTGCGTACTGATTTTCGCTTATCTGGTACCGGTGGTATTTATCTCTGTGATGGTAACAGGCCACATCCTGCCGCAAACCGCTTTTGGTGCCACGCTTGCCGACGGGTCGGGGATGTACATGCTCGAAAAACTCGACAGTGTATCGGTGGCGCTGGGCTTTAATGAATATACCTCGGGTACGAAAAGTACTATTGATGTATTCTTTATCACCTTTGCACTGATGGTCGGTACGGCAGGACTGCCGCACGTAATCGTACGTTTCTTTACGGTACCAAAAGTACGTGATGCGCGTAAATCGGCAGGGTGGGCGTTGGTGTTCATCGCTATCCTGTATACCACTGCACCGGCACTGGCGTCATTTGGTCGTTTGAACATGATTGAAACTATCAATGGCCCTGAGCTGACAGGAACCCCTTATTCAGACGCTCCGGCCTGGATCAAAAACTGGGAAAAAACCGGTCTTATCGAATTTAAGGATAAGAATGGCGACGGCAATATGTACTACGCCGCAGGTAGCATCAACGATCCGGAGAGTGCTAACGAAGTGATGGTCGACCGTGACATCATGGTACTGGCAAACCCGGAAATTGCGAATCTGCCGGCCTGGGTTATTGCGCTGGTGGCAGCTGGTGGTGTAGCAGCAGCACTGTCTACGTCAGCCGGTTTGCTACTGGTTATTTCTACATCGGTTTCCCACGATTTGCTAAAACGTAACTTTGCGCCCAATATAACCGATAAGGCAGAGTTAGGTTACGCTCGACTGGCAGCTGGTGTGGCAATTGTGATAGCGGGGTACTTCGGTATTAATCCACCCGGATTTGTGGCGCAGGTGGTCGCCTTCGCGTTCGGTCTGGCTGCGTCGAGCTTCTTCCCGGCGATTATTATGGGCATCTTTAGCAAACGTATGAATGATAAAGGCGCGGTTGCCGGTATGGTCTCAGGGATCGCGTTTACCGCAGCGTATATCATCTACTTTAAGTTTGTTAACCCTGCGGCGAACGTGCCAGCCAACTGGTGGTTTGGTATCTCGCCAGAAGGAATTGGTACGCTGGGTATGATGGTTAACTTCGTGGTGGCTTTCGCGGTCTTTAAAATGACTGATGAAGCGCCACAGGAAATCCAGGATATGGTTGAGAGCATCCGCTTCCCGAAAGGTTCTGGCGAAGCGTCAGCTCACTAATACTGCGATGACATCATAATGGCGAAGGCTCACCCCACGTGGTGGGCCTTCTTTATTTATAGCGCTGTACTGCGCCATAAAACAAAAACTCAGTACAGCGCTATAAGTAGTATTTAACCGTTATAAATATAGCGGTCGGAAAAGCGCGTTACGCGTTGCCAGATAATATCTTCAGGGGCCAGTCATGAGTACAACGCCACAGCAAGTAATGGACTTTTTAAAAACCTCGGCGCCGTTTGACCAACTCGACGACGAAGCATTGGATGAATTAGCCAGGCAAGCCCGGCTGCTTTATCTGGCGAAAGAGAATCAGCAAGAATTACTGGCCGAAAACCAGGACCGGTTATTTTTGATCCACAGCGGGCAGTTTTCTGTGACGGACTCTAACGCGCCCGAGCGCCACTTAAGTGAAGGTGATTACTTCGGTTTTCACAGCGCCATCGACGGCGTTAGCTATCCGTTGACGGTAAAAATCGACAGTCCCGGACTGGTGTACAGTTTTAGCGAAAAAGCGTTTAAAAAATTGCTGACGTTGCCTGACGTGGCCAACTTTTTTCAAAGCACCAAAACGGAGGTATTACAAAACCAGGCGGTACTGGACTCTAACTCAATGTGGCTGTACAAAGCATTATCAGAAGTCATTGAGCGGCAGCCGGTTAAAGTCGACGTGTCGTTGTCTGTGCAACAGGCGGCTGAAAAAATGTCGCAAAATAATGTGTCGTCATTGTTGATAACCGAACACGACAAACTCGCGGGCATTGTGACCGACCGTGATTTACGTAACCGGGTGGTGGCAACTGGCCTGGATATGAGCTTACCGGTGAGCGCCATCATGACCGATAAACCGGCAATGATTATACAGAACCGAACCATGTTCGATGCGATGGCATTGATGACAGAGCGAAATATCCACCACTTGCCGGTTATCGACCGCTCCACACGACAACCCGTGGGGATGTTAACGGCGTCAGACATTGTCAGGCACCAGAAGGGCAATGTGTTGTACATCATTGGTGAGCTGTCGAAAGCGGAAAACCTCTATGAGCTAACCCGTCTGTCCTGGCAGATCCCTCACTATCTGGCCACCCATGCTAAACGCCTTGGTGATTTTGATATCGCCGGTAAAGTGCTGGCGCAGGCCACCGACATTATGACCCGCAAACTGATTGGGTTTTATCAACAGCAACATGGCCTGGCTCCGATGAATTTTGCCTGGATTGTTTATGGTTCCCAGGCGCGCGAAGATCAGACCATGGGGTCGGATCAGGACAACGGTCTGCTATTGGAACATGAGCCTGATAATCATCAGGCAGAGTACTTCGCCGGTATGGCCGAATACGTGTGCGATGGCCTGGGTAAGTGCGGCATTAAATTGTGCCCGGGTAACATAATGGCCAGTAACCCTGAGTTACGGCTGTCGCTGGATGCCGCGCTAGCGCAGTCGCAACAGTGGGTAAAACAGCCCACCAGCACGGCGATAATGCATTTTAATATCTTTTTGGATGCCCGCGCGGCAGCTGGCGATGTTGAGTTGTTTAAGAAAATGCAAAAAGCCCGCGCGCCCTTGTTTAAGCAAAAAATGTTTTTGGCGGCATTAGCCCGCCAGGCCAATGAAACGTCGGTACCGCTGACCATGTTCCAAAAATTCAGCTACGAAAAAGGCCATAAGATAAAGGATACCATTGATTTGAAAACCCGGGCGACAGCCATTATCAATAATCTGGTCAGGCTGTATGCATTGGCGAACGGCTTAACCATGCCGGCAACGCTTGGGCGCATCGCCAGTTTGCCGGCTGGCGCCGGGCTATCGAGCCGCGACACCGACAATATTCGCGATATCTGGTTGTTTCTCAATCGCCTGCGCTGGCGTCATCAGTTGCAAAATAAAGCAACCGATAACCGGGTGTCTGTCAGCGATTTGTCGTCGATAGAGAAACACCAGTTAAAAGCCGCATTTAAAGCCATTGATCGCGCACAGCAGGCGGCTGTGATGAAGTTTTCTGGTGGGATGTCATAACATGACTGTTGAGCGCAAAGTGACGCTTTGGCAGCGGTTTCGACAATGGTTAAGTGGTGGCACTGCGTTACCCGACTCACGTAAAAACCAGTTGCTTGTTGATACGCCGCTGCTGGCTGTCGACTTAGAGCTGACATCGCTGGACCCACAAAAAGCCAAAGTAACCTCTATTGGCTGGGTAGAGGGGCGGGCTGGCAGCATTGATCTGAGCCAGTGCTTTTACTCCGTTATCCGCGCTTCGGGCGATCTGGCACAGAGTCCGGTGATTCATGGTCTAACAGCTGAAGAACTCGCTCAGGGCCGCCATATTAATGAAGTGTTGGCAGATTTAGCCCGGTACGCCAGTACGCATGTTTGGGTGTTTCATAATGCCGGGCTGGATATGGCAGTGTTAAATAAAGTGATGGCCGCCAATGATATTTTCCTGCCGCAAATCATTACCCTCGACACATTAAAGCTGGCCGTGTATCAACTCCAAAAACAGCACGAGGTATTACCGCCCAACAGCGCAACCCTGACCGTGTGTCGGCAGCGGCTGAATTTACCCCTGGCGCCGGCCCATAATGCACTCGATGATGCGGTGGCAACACTGCAACTGTGGTTTGCGCAGTACTACTCGATGGATCCCAAGGGCCGGATGAGTTTACAAGACCTTACACATACGCAGGCTGTAGGCTGCATGAATTTAGGAAAAACTTCGCAATAAGGATTGACAAAAAAAGCGTAAGGGCGTATCTTCACGCCCGCGCTGAGCAAGCAGCTTAGCGCAATGCCCAGGTGGTGAAATTGGTAGACACGCTAGCTTCAGGTGCTAGTGACCTCACGGTCGTGGCGGTTCAAGTCCGCCCCTGGGCACCATCCCCGAGTAAACCCCTAGTAAACCCCTAGTATTCAAGCGATACAGAGGGATTTAATTCTCGATAGTATGCTTACGTTGACCACTTAGGTTGACCACAATGCATAATCTCGTTTTAAATCAGAACCGCGTCTACACATACAGAAGAACTGTTCAAGGCCGTTCAATTAGAATCTCCTTGCTCACAAAAGATAAACTTGAAGCCCTTCGAGTCGTTGAGCATATCAATACAACTCTATCCTTGGTTTATCCGCTCAACAGACAGGTTGCAATTAAGATAGTCCATGCTGCCTTACACAAGTTCCAGCCCAGCTTTCAGTAACATCAAAAACCGAGTCTTGACAGATAGCGATAGGACATCATTCCACTCATTCAGGCATACCTTTGTTGACTACCTCTACAATAAGCTTAAGCTGCAAGGAAACCCTCTTGTTAAGGCTCTGCTAGGCCACTCAGACAATGAAATTACATCAGGAGTATATGGCTCGTCGTTTGATATTAAAGATCTTAACCAAATCATTCAGGCATTAAATTTCCAAGAATATGGGCTTACTGTATAAACGTTCCTTTTATCATTAGAATGCAGAAAATACATAAAGTGGTAGCAAGTGTTGAATTTAGTTTCCAAATTACAGATGTTTAAGTGAGAGTTTTATGAAGAGGTCATTAATTAATTCTTGTGCGATGTTCGCAGTGATAATCACGCTTTTAAATGCTTGTAAAACGACTTCGGAGATGCCACCTGAATTAATTACAAAAAGAGCTGCTGAAACAGCAGACCAATATCAACTGCGAGTATTATTGGAGGAACTCAAGGTTGCAACTGAAAAGCATAATGATGTATTTGATAAATATGGCGCTGGATCCGTTGAGTTGGAGAAGTCACACAAGCGTATACATAGAATTAATACACATCTGAACCTTTTTTATGAAATGCAGATGATTAAGCAACAAGCTCAAGATATTAAATACCTTACTGATAATGCCGCAGAACTTGCTGATATTGAGAGAAGGGCAAGCATTAGGAGAGCAAAAATTGAAAACCTAGAGAGCGAGATATCTTTGATTAATGTCAGAATAGATGCTTTAGGAGAGCAAGCAACTATAATAGAGAAACAAATAAATATGTTCAGTGAACTGCAAAATGTGCTTCATGTAGAAAGCATGAGTAGTAATGATAGTGTCAGCCCAAGCGCTATAAAGACGCAAATAGGGGAATCATTTAAGGGTAGTTCTGATTATTTGCAAAAACTTCAAGCTGAATACAAAGATTTAACCGAAAAACAAAAAGAGAGTTTTGAACAACTTAGCAAGGTATCAGAAAAACTATACCGTATAAAAACAATGATTGAAGATAAATAGCAGTGAAAGGTACAAGCCTAATAAACTTTAAAATAACTAATAGCTTTTATAAGATCCTGCGATTACGTAAGCATACTATCGAGGATTAAATCCCTCTGTATCGCTTGAATACTAAGGGTTTACTCGGGGATGGTGCCCAGGGGCAGAGCAGAATCATTGCTGCACTCTCCCTTGGAACCCGCATTTTTACGTTGGGTTTATAGAGCAGTAACTGAACATTGGGCAATGGATCTGGTTAACCCTAGGCGTTTAATAGCAGCATAAATGTAAATTCAGTGGAGTCAAAAGGGACACTGGGGGTACCAATGTTTACGTCAGTCGATACTAGCTGTAATTTCAGTTCTGAGGTATCCACAAGAAACGGTCATACAAAGCCCTATGAGATCCGTGGTGAGCACCTCTAATTTCCCTTTGGATGAGCGCCATAGGCAGATGAAATAGTCTCTATGTATTACCTGGGGAGCCCCTTATAGTTGTAGCAGAAGAAAAATACAGCTTTCTCATAACCATTTGTTTAAAATAGGAAATAACTGAATGAGTAATAATTATCTGCTTCAATAAGTATAATCAAGGGTTACCTATGGATAAATTAGTGATGGGTTCTTGCTTACATGTTTTATAAACAAGAATACCCTACTAATTGCTGTGCTTGCCTAGGAAAAATCCTTGGCTACCTGCTGGTAGATTGTCATTTGACACAAACTTTTAATTTACTGTCGCAAGAGTATCCAAGAGAACAATCAGTATCGAAAGAACATCGGCCCTTTACGCTCATATTAGGCAAGATACTTGAGGGATCCTTTTGAGGAAATGTCGGGTACTCATACTCATCTACCTCTTTTAAACATACACCAGTTGATGATAATGGAGCTTTGACGCACTTCATTCCCATTCCACAATTGAAATCACTATTACACCCAGCCTCTGTACCCAATGTCGATTGAACTTCACTTTGAACTTTAGTTGATTGATTCTTGTTTAGTGTATTCTGTCCATCTGGACTTGGGAGAGAAAAACCAGCAGATGACGAAGTAATAGCTTTGACTTCTGTAGGTTTTGCTCTGTCATATGTTCTCTGTTGATAGGTTGTGAGAGGCTGAGTTGAATACTTTGGACTTTTATTTTTTAAAACGCCCTTCCAAAAACCAGTTTTAAAAGCTCTAGTATTTAATGAATCCTCATCAGAAGGGATTGTTTCTGCGATTATCGCAAAAGCTGCGATTACTTTGAAAATATCAGCTATCGAAAATGGTTCACCATTATTTGTACTCCTGTATGGTTTCGACTCACTATTAGCTCGAAGTCTATTTAAAGCTGCGCTATCGTATTCGTTATTCTTCGTTTTCTTAATATATCGATTGGCAATTGCAACTTGTGTTTCGTAATCTTGCTCAGAAATAACTTTAACTGCATCAGTCGAGGACTTTAGTTCTTTTACCCTATCTATACTTTTGTCTGGATCATAAACATCACAGTATTTTGGAAAAGATATTTTCTGATTCCACAAACAAAAAACATTATCAAGTGACCAATCTCTTGATTTTTCATAATATTTAATAGCTGCATCGTAGTATCCTAACTTTTCTGCGGAATATCCTAAAGTATGGTAAACAACATTGTTCCCTGGCAACAATTCTAAAATGTAGAGTGCTGATGCAGCATAATTTTCTTGCTCAATTAATTCATAAGGTTTAATCAAAACTCCAATTGTTTCTGGGTTTCCGGTCGGTAAGATGGCTGTGCCATTTACAAAGTGTTCGAAACTAGTTTGAGCATGATTTCTTGTTTTAATAGTTGGTGAGGTAGAACTACACCCTGTAATCAGCAAAAGTAAAGTAAATATCAATTTGATTTTTATGAGCACAACGTATCCTTACAAAGTCTGTGTTATCTTTAATTTAAAAACAACACTCCTAATATAGTAAATAAAATGGTAGCTCAATCTGTTAATTATGTCGATGGAGTCTGTGGAAGCGGAAAAACCCAGACAGCTATTAAGAAAATCTCAGCTAGAGTGGCTTCTTGGGAAACCATTCTATACGTTACCGACACCAAAAAATTACTTGAGCAAACAAAGGAAGGCTTTGAAAAGCTCAATGTCCCCTGTGCTCTAATAGTTGCACCGAAGCAGTCGAATTGGCGTAAGCAGTACAAGTCAGCAATCGAAGACATCATCAAGGAAATATCGTCTGCATCAGAATTTCCCCATGTTATTCTTTGCACTACAAAGTCTCTGATTAGAGCAGCGCATTCGATGCCAGATAGATTCAAACTCCCTTTATATATAGATGAAGGTTTCACTGTCGCTAAAGGCAATGAAATTATTAGTAATACAAAGTCAGAAACTCAGGGCCTTATGTACAGACTCGGATTAGCAGATAAAAAGCTCGAAGGTTTCGATGGACTTGGGTACAAGTTTCTGAATGAACACCGCGAGTTTGTATTGTACGTGCAGAACCCATTAATGATTGTTGAGTCAAAAGCCACGGGTTCAAAACTACAGTGTAATGCCTATTTAGATTTACCCGCTTTCTGCGCTAAGTTCTCGGATATTACGTTACTTGCTGCCAGCAACGAAGATACACTGCAATATTCTGCATTCAAATCAGCTGACATAAAACAAGTTCCCGTGGATTGGGGATTAGCAACAGAACATGTTACTCAAGGAACAGTTAATATTGCTTACGTTTTAGAGAACGCTGAATGGAGAACGACTCTTAAGGACAAATTAACAGATAAGGAGCTTGAAGATATTGCACTCACATTTGAACGTGAAAACTGGGACATATAACAATGTGCCGACGGTTAATACGAAGAGCAGTTAAATTCTAGCTACAGTTTTTGTGCGCGAGGTAGTTGTTTTGCGATATGACTATCTCGACCTATCTTAACTGAACCTCTTTTCAATAAGGAGTTCAATTACGTTTGTAAATTTTTTTTATGATGGATTAAATGTATAAGTTTAAAAGAGTTGAAGATAAGAAAATTCGTATTAAACAAGCTAACATTTTCTATAACTATTCGATTTGTTTCGAGAGTTTTGATGTTAACCTGATCCAATTAGCGGGGAAGCTTCTTAAGGAGGGGTTTACTGAGGCTGTATGTTTTTCTGATTTTAAATTCCTGTATTTAGATTCTGAAAGTGAAATTAGTCTTGGTGTGCCTGAAATAAATGACAAAGATGGACGCTGGGACATAACCCTTGAAGAAGACATCCCTAAGAATGTAGCTCAGAAAGTTTTTAGCTCCTTAGAAATAGCTTTCTTTGAGAATAAAGCAGGAAAATCACAACCTCACTACCTAGTCGCAAATTTACCGCCTATTGTCTTAGCACTGTTTGAGTATGAGTTGAAACTTTTTCCCTCAGTGAAAATTTTTGCAGACGGGATTGCTGTTTTGAGCTTTCAGTTTGATGCTACTTGGGAAGGTATTTCTGAAGATGACTTTATTAATCGCTTCCTAAATTTAACTAACTATAACTTTGATGATATATGGATAGATCGACGCCTACAAAAAATGGATGCCGAGCTAAGCTTGTTGAATGCCTTTGACAATGAACTGTCGATCGCTGGTACATCGATAAGTAGTAGAGCTATAAATAGATTAAAAAAACAGTTAAAAAGTGACACTGAAAAAGTTGTTAAAAATGCTTTGAACAAGGAAGGTAGAAATTTCGATTTTAATGGTCAAAACCTTATCTTGCATTCCTTAGCTGGCTCGGATACTTGTGATCATAGAAGCTTCGCCGGTTCATTGGCAATCGACATCTATATAGGAGCGATTCAGAGTATAGTTAATCCGAAAAACGCAAAAACAACTCCTATTTATTGGAGCGGAAGGCCATCTGTATCTCTCTTAAGGTTTGACAAGCAACCTGAAGAGAAAAGAAATTTCGTAGAAAAGCATTCGAAATTCCTAAGTAAAATTATGTTACGTAGCGCCGCAAGTACGACAACCTTGAAAGGGGTAGAAGATTTGAGGCTAATGGATGATTATTGTTTGCTGGCAAACAGAGCCGTTCTTCTTTGGTGTTGGACAAAGACACGTCATGAAGCTGAAAATGCTTGGTCAGATGAGTATACGAGGGCAAGAGTATTAGAAAATCAAGCCAGAGCACAGTTTGTTGAGTATTGTTCAGCAAGGATCGTTAGAGCGTGTCATTGGGCACAAAATCCAGTAAGTAAAGTTCATTTGCTTTATGCGTACAAAAATCTGGGAGAGCTAAATGTTTCTATTCGAAACAGCAGCCACTCTGGAGAAATAATCGATTCTATAATCTCAATAATGGAAGCTTCTGGTATACCAGATATGATTGAACCGTCAAAAGAGCTTGCGAAATTTCATTTGGATGAGCTGAAATATAATGCTCAAACTAAAGTGTCTCGCCAGGCAACCTTACTTACTATGATATTTGGATTTGTAGGAACTACGAGCTTGGCTGAATTTGCGTTCTCTCCATTAATCAGATACTTATACCCAAGCTTTGCGAAATTTGAAGTTGCATGTATTTCCCTTTTAGGGGCTGGTTCATTTGTTGGAATAACTATTTTTATAATCTGGCACCTGTTTAAATGGACTAGCAATTCTCGATAAATTTATAAAAGTAAAAATACTTTAACGAATTAGTATTCGGCCGGTAGAGATTGATTTTTTTGACTTTTAAATAGCTAATGTAGGATGATTCGGAAAATTTAAATTTTATATATCCAAGGGAATATGGAAAATACTAATGTTGGCGAGATTTTAAATTTTATTAGGCAAGTTAATGAATGGGATAATACGAATAGCATTTCTTTACCCAACTTCCTCAAGCCGTTCCATCTTGCAATGCTCTCAGCTAGCTGTCGTAGTAAGAATTGTCACTTAGATATCAATCATTCTAATGAAAGTTATATAAATCGAATGGGGTTATATGAGGCGATAGGACAAACTCCGCCTAATAGAGTTACTCGAAATGACCAAACAGGACAAATCATTGAGGCTAGGGCTGTGGAGGATACTAGCTCAGTTCATAGGCTGTCTATTGAGATTAGTGAAATGTTCACGAGTTGTGCTGATAACAGAACTCAAGGTGATCTTGAAGTTTTAATATCGGAAATATTGCAGAATTGTTGTGCTCACTCTGTTACAGGGGACACCAATCCATTTGGTCTCGTGTGTGGGCAAGCTTGGAGAAATGGTGGGTTAGCGCAGTTAGCAATTGTAGATACCGGTATTGGCATAAGAGCTTCATTAAGTGGCAATCCTGAACTAACTGAGGAATTGCAGCAAAACAATAGTTGTATGCTTGCTTGTGAGTATGGAATAACGGGTAAACCAAATAGTAGTCATTCTGGATATGGACTAGCCCTAGCCAAAGGTTTAGCGGAAAATAACCATGGGAGACTGATCGTAATCTCTAATAGTGAGCTATACATTAGTGGTAATGGTGAAGATAAAAGTGTAGATTTGGATTCGGGGTGGAACGGAACTATAATTATATTCGAATGGAACTTGAACAACCCGCTCGACTCGGTTGCTGTTTATAATAATTGGCCGTGTCCGACAACAATGGATGAGGACGAATATGATGAAATTTTTGATTAAAATATCTGAAGAGTTTGAAGTCTTATCTTCACGTCAAGCTGGAGCTTCTGCTCGTGTGCGATTTTTATCATTACTTAAGTCGTCCGAAAACTTTTTAGTCATTGATTTTGAGTGTCATAATATATCTCCTTCATTTGCAGATGAATCTATTGGACTTTTGGCTCAGCAATTAGGAATGAAGGAATTCAAAGAAAGAGTAAAAATCATAAATGCTAGCGCTCAAACTAAAGCTATTTTAAAGCACGTAATTACAAGCAGAGTATCAACCAAAGCGAAAGAAAATTCATTTGCATAAAAGCTTTTAGTAACACAGATAGTAACAAGTTTGAAATCAACTCTTCATTAAGCCCAAAGATAACAAGGGGGTTGCAAGCTTGGTTCAGTGCTGCCCCTGGGCACCATCCTCTTCTTGATATAAAAATTCCCTATTAAATAATTGCTAATTCGGCAGTATCTGCCCGGCGGACTATTCCAGCCTCTGGCTGAGCTCGAGTCGTTCATTCGCACGCGAACCACAGCATTAACGTAGCGGCGAGCGACGGACTTATGTCAGTCACCCTAAACCAACGCGCGAGTGCAGTGCGAATTTAGCTTAATTATCGAACAGCTCTTTGAGCTTATTCTTGCCTTTTTCAATCAGTTTGTCTTTTTCTTCTGCGACTTTTTCTTTGGCTTTTTCGGCCATAATTTTCTTCGCTTCCGCTTTGGCCTGTTTGATGGCGTTATCAAGCATTTGACTCACAATAGCGGCGCCGACCTGATCGGCAGGGAGGCCATCGGGCTGACCAATGGCACCTGCATTAAAGGTGGGCAGCGTCACTTCGTAGGCCTTTTTATCAATCTCAAACTCGCCGGTGTCCAGTTGTTCAAAGTTCAGCATCAGCCTGGTATTGCTGACCGTTACCTTATCGACAATTAGCTTAGGACTGGCTGACGCAGACTCTGCAGGCTGCTGCTCGTCACCTTTGGGAAGATTGGCCGTGAGGTTGTCTTTAAGGACTATCAGGTTGCCCTGACCGGTAGCGTTGACCTCATAAAGTATTTCCGGGCCATCAACGGTGACTTCCTGAATGCGATAGGGTTCCTCGGTTGAGGCGGCCAAATCCAGGGTAATGCCACTCATACTTAACGCGTCCTCGTCGCTAAATCCGTCCGGGTTTTCAACGTCGATATCTGAAATCGTCAGTCGGCCCTCGCTGAATGACAAATCTACCGCAGCCACCGTCACCGGTGTAGCCAGGTATTTTGTGCCCTGCGTTTCAATTTGGTCGCGAATCAAATCGTTAGCGCCACTGAGAAAATACATCACAGCGCCAACGATGGCGGCAATAATGAGCAATAAGACAATAACAATGTTTTTCATGAGGCTTCCCTTTATGTATTAATGCGTATCCTGAACCGCTATCGGCCTGTGCTTATCGTGCCAGGCGGGCAACAATAGCCGTTCTGACTATCGATACGCGTCAACTGAAAAAATGTATTCATTCGGCTAACGCGATGAGCTGGATATTAACCTCCCGGACTTTTTTAATCCGGGAGCTTATCACTCTAAACATAGCAGAGTGGGCTGATGGATGTATTGTTCTTTCACGTTTCAGAGCGATTAAATAAACCTGAGCTAAAACTCAGCCCGCCAACACCAAGTACAAAACCGAAATCGTACCAGCCACCATTGTTATAGATGGCATATATGGCAATGTCATCGAAGAAAAGCGATGCTGCCCAGGCAAAAATAATAATAAGACCGTGCCACAAGCCATGCAGAAAACCCACCTTGTCTGCTGACTGGGCTTGCTCGAAGCTCATCTGATCGGCACAGCTGCTTAGCAGTAAAACCGATAAAATAATAAACAACAGGTTATATTACGCATAAAATCCCTCTTACTATCGCCGCTGAGCGAACGCTTTATGGTTGCGGTTATCTATGACCCTGTCCGTACACAGGGTCACTACTACTTTAGCAGGTTCACAAACTTGTACACAGGCATAGATTTGCCAAACATGTAGCCCTGCGCGCTATTCAGTTTGCGCTGGTTTGGCCACGATTGTGTTGGCCGCGATGGTCGCTGTTTAGTGCTTGCAGGATTAGTGTTGTTAAGGCATAAAAAAACCGGTGCCATCCGGCACCGGTTTTTACATTATGCTGTTATAAAAAAGCAGCGGTTACAGACTACTCATGCTTTGTACCGACACCGGTCCCAGGCCCGCAGCTTCAACTTCCGCTTTGATTTTCTCTGCATCACCAATAATCAACCAGGTGAGTTTATCCGGGTGAATGACTTCGGCGGCAGCAGCATTAAGGTCGTCTAACGTTAAGCTGTTGTACTTTTCTACCAGTGTTTCCGGGTAAGTGTACTGGCGGTTAAAGCGGCTGCTTGACAGCAGACTGCCCAGTACAGAGCCAGCCGTTTCAAACTGACCCGGCAATGAGCGTACCTCGTCTAAACGGGCTCGCTCTAACTCATCCTGCATGGGTGGTTTGTCGCCCAGGTAACCGATAAGTTCTTTTTTGAGTTCCACCAGCGATGGACCGGTTTTATCGGTTTGTACCGGCGCATACACCATAAAGGGGCGCTGTCCACGTGCGTCCTGCAAGAAGGTATAGGCGCCATAGGCCCAGCCTTTGTCTTCGCGCAGGTTCATGTTAACCCGGGCAGTAAAAGCGCCGCCTAACGTTTGGTTCATGGCTTCAATAGCAATATTGTTATCGGCGCCGGTAGGCGGTGCCAGGTGGGCAGCCAGGATCAGTGACTGCTGTGAACCGGGGCGGTCTATAATAATTGCCTGTCCCTGCTCAGGGAGGCTGGCTTTAGCTATTTTCTTGCTTCCCTTGGAGCCAGATTCCTGCCAGTTACCAAACTCTTTTTCCAGAACCGGTTTAATCTCATCCAGGGTGGTGTCGCCGACGACAAAAATGGTGGCGTTGTCAGGGCGCAGCCAGGTCTTTTTAAAGTTAACCAGATCGCTACGGGTGATGGCAGTGACATCCTCTTCGGTACCTGAGCCCGTAAAGGGGATGCCATAGGCGTGGTCATCACCGTAAATCAGCGGCGGTAACAGCGTAAGGGCAATACTGACCGGCCGTGTTTTTTGCTGTGCAATTGAGCTTAAGATTAACGTTCGTTGACGCTCAATCTCTTCGCTGGCAAAAGTGGGTTGTTTTAAAATGTCGCCTAACAGTCCCAGCGATTCCACCATGTTCTCTTTTAACATCGACAGGCTCACAGTTGTGGTGTCGAGGTTGGAGCCGCTGTTTAAATTAGTACCCAGCTTTTCAAGCTCAGCAGCCAGTTCCAGCGCATCGTATTTTCCGGCGCCCTCATCAAGCATGCGGGTGGTAAAACTTGCTAAACCCAGTTTGCCACCAGCGTCGGCGGCATAGCCGGCATCAAACTGAATGGCGACGTTAACCAGTGGCACAGTCGCGCGTTGGGCAAAGACCACCTCCATGCCGTTAGACAAGGTGGTCTGGCTGATTTCAGGGAAGCTTAACTCGGTCTCGGCGGTAATATCCGGTAACCCGGTGCTGCGGTCTACGCCTTCCGATGCGGCGGCGTATTCCTCAAAGGGTTCAAAGGTTATTTGATGCCAGCCGTCGCCAAGCCATTGTTGTGCTGCCGCCTTTACCTTTTTAGGGGTTGAATTGGCGAGCTCGTTCAGCTCAGTTTTAAAATAATTGGGGTCGCCGGCAATGTATTCGCCAGTAGCCAGGGTATCGGCTTTACCGCCAAATCCGCCTACTTCCTCAAGACCACGAATAATAGACGCCCGGCGTTTGGTTGAGACCAGTTTGACTTCGTCTTTGGTTGGCCCTTTACGTAAAAATTCGCTGATGATTTTATCCATTTCGCGTTCGACCTTTGCCGCGTCTTCACCGGCCTTTACGTCTACGCTCACACCAAACAGAGATGCCATTTGTAATTCGTAATTAAATACCGACGCATTGGTCGCTATTTGTTGGTCGTACACCAGCTCTTTGTACATCCGCGAGTTCTTACCATCACCTAAAACGCTGGCAGCAATGAGCAAATCAGTGGCTGTGGGGCTGGTATTCTCGGGCGAAACCCATAATCGGTAAATGCGGGTTTGGGGTACTTTATCCTGCACAATCTGGCGGGTGTTTGCGTTACGCTTTGGCACCCAAGACTGCCATTTAGTTAATGCCGGACCCGGTTCAATATCACCGAAATATTTGTTAACCAGAGGTTTCGCCTCAGCAGCGTTAATATCGCCACTGAGCACTAAGATGGCGTTGTTTGGGCCATAATACTGATTAAACCAGGCTTTGACGTCTTCCAGTGACGCTGAGTTGAGGTCGTCCATTGAGCCAATCACCGTGTGTGAATAGGGATGCTCATTGGGGAACAGGGCTTCTACTGCGTGGGTTAGTAAAGTGCCATAGGGCTGATCTTCACTCTGGCGTTTTTCGTTTTGTACTACACCGCGTTGCTCATCGAGCTTTTCCTGAGTCACAGCGCCCAGCAGGTGTCCCATGCGGTCTGATTCCATCCACAGGATTCTTTCCAGCGCGGGGGTGGGAACGGTTTGAAAATAATTGGTGCGATCAAAGTTTGTGGTGCCGTTTAATCCTGTGGCACCGGCCTCCTGAAGAGGTCCAAACCATTCATCGTCGTAGTTTTCGGTACCGTTAAACATTAAGTGTTCAAACAGGTGGGCAAAGCCCGACTTACCGTCTGGCTCGTCTTTGGAACCGACTTTGTACCACACCGCAACGGCGACTACCGGGGCTTTACGATCTTCATGCACAATAACGGTTAACCCGTTGTCTGTGGTGAATTTTTCGTAACTAATATTAATGTCATCTGCGGCGATGGCCGGCGCGATACATACTGTCGTTAATGTCAAAATACTCAGCAGGCGCCGGGTAATTTGTTTTATTATTGTCATTACTATTCATCCTTAATTAATGTCGTCTGCTATAGCTGCAGCTACTATTACTATTATTACCATGTTACGTTTTTTACACCAGCGTATTTACTATCGCGCTGGCTCGGTCACTTTCGGTACGTCGGTGAATGGCTGAATACCAAATTCAGGATACACCTCGGTAGGAAAGTAAAATTTACCTTGCGTTGCCACCATTGAAATGGTCTTTATAGCTTTTAAATCTTTGGTCGGATCGCCGGGTATTAAGAAAAAGTCAGCGTCATTGCCTGCCTTAACGGCGCCACGCGTTGAATGGCCAAGATACCGGGCCATGTCATACGAACCGCGCTTTAATGCTTCTGCTGCAGTCATGCCGATTTGGGTAAATAACTCTAATTCACGGTGCAGATAAAAAGCGCCGCCCATGTCGGTGCCGGGGACCAGCAATATGCCGCGTTGATGCATTAGCGATAGGGTTGCCAGTATTTTATCGTAGGCGGCGCGATAGGCCGCATCTTCGGCATCGTCGGCCACGTTGAGCATGGCTGATTTAGCCTGGCGTTGAACACTGACTGGCATATGATCAATATAATCGAGTACGGCATTATTGGTAATGCCGTTACGACCTGTCATGGCATATTCATGAATGACAGCGGTAGGATCATGAGCAATATTATTTTTCACCATGAGATCCAAAGTGCGCTGTGCTTTTGCGCCGCTTAAATCCAGATCAACAAAGCGTTTCATGCCGGTTATGCGAAACAGTGTGCGGGTGTCTTCGTCGGCCTCTAATACCCAGCCGAGCATGATCTGATTGATATGCGTGAGCTCGTCATATCCCGCCTCAATCATCTGGTCGGCCCGATAAAACGCCGGGACGTGCCCGGCTACACGCAGACCGAGGCGGTGAGCTTCCTCAACAATGTCAGCTATCCAGTCACCGTTCATAGAATTATAAATTTTAATTTGCCAGTAACCTTTGTCGGCATAGTCGCGTACCAGGGCCAGCGCATCGTCTTTACTGGGCGCTAGTTCGCCAGTGGCGGCACTAAAGTCACTCACGCCTTCAATAAACCCGCTCTTGGTAATTGTCGGGCCAATTAAAATGCCGCGCTCAATTTTGTCGATGAGAGCAGACAAAACGGCATCCTCATTGCCCATATCACGAACACCGGTCACCCCCGCCATCACGTTGAGTAGCGCCTGGTTGTCGCCCATGTGGCCGTGCATGTCATACAGGCCAGCCACTAAAGTGCCGCCGTTACCCTCAATAAACACTTCGTTGGTGCCGGGGCCGTCTTGTCGTGGCTCAATAGCGGCAATGGTTTTGCCCGTTACAACAACCGACCGGGGCTCGGTTAGCGCAAGGGTGTGTGGGTCAAAAATACGTACATTATTAATGCGTACCGGGTGGTTATACTGATGCGTAACATTGGCCGCGATGTTTTCATAGCGCTCGGAGTTTAAGGTCGCAGCCAGTTCTCTGAGGCGCGCATCCTCACCGCTTAAATTGTCAGGCAAAATAGCAAAACGTGGTGACACTACACCAATAAAGCGCTCATCAGTATCAAGCAGTATATAGGTAGGGTTAAGGTCGATACCACCTACCGCATATAACGTAGCGCCAACCGAACCTTCTTTGCCGGTAAGGGTAAGCTCGCGAAGTGGGGTGACCGTAACCTGGCCTGAGGGCAGTGCCGGATAAGGTTCTCCGCCAGCATCCAAAACGGTTTTGGCATACACATAATAGGCATAGGGGCTCGGATTTTGGGCAATGTATAACGGCGCGTCAACGGCGTTATCTGCACCTTTCCCAGCTGCTGAACGCCACGTCGCCTTGCCGTCTGCAATCTCAAAACGCTCATCGACCTGGTTGCCAAAAGTAGTGTTGCCGGTGATGGTCCAGTTGATTGGCAAGCCGGCTTCCGACAATAACAGCGTTTCCTGGCTGCTGGCACCGCGACCATTATTGCTAAAGCCGTAATCGAGGCTGATGACTGTGCCGTTATTGGTAACGGTCAAACTCCCCACGTCCGTACCACCAAAGATAACCTTATAAGCGGCTGTGGTTGCATCTTGTTGGCTTTCAGAAGGTGGGTTATGGTCTTGTTTGGCTGTTGGGGCTTCGCCGCTGCATGCCGTTACCAAAACAATGGCAGCGGTCAGAAATCTTAAACGCATGATAAATTATCCCTGTTATATATTTTTATCGTTAGGTGGCGCCATCATAATACTGGCGGCGCAGTTGTGCAGCGATTATATCCCTTGTGACTGGTTGCCTTTAGTACTTAAAGTTTTTCATGGTTCGTTCCAGCAGCACATTGTTGGTCTGCAGATCATCGGTAAGTGCTTTTAACTGATTAGCTACCTCAAACTCATGCAGCGCCGCCTCCTGAACCGATACAATGTCTTTCGCTATCATCTCAGAGGTTACTGACTGTTGTTCGGCAGCCGCCGACATCGTATTGGCCTGCAGGGCGACAGCACTGGCACTTTGTTTAACCGTGTTGGCAGTTTGTTCGCCAGTTTCTGTCAGGGTTAATGATTCACGCGCCGCTTTGGCGCTGTGACTTACCCCGCTGATTACTTTACTGCTCACCTGTTCAAGCGTATCAAGGAGCGACGATATTTTGTCAGACGAGCTTCTGCTGGCGGTAGCGAGTTGCCGCACCTCGTCGGCGACCACGGCAAATCCGCGGCCGTGCTCCCCTGCTCTGGCTGCCTCAATAGCCGCATTGAGAGCAAGCAAATTAGTTTGGTCGGACAGGCTGTTAATGGTGTCTAAGATACCACTTATTTCTGTTAGGTGTTCTTCCATGGTGCCGGCACTGATCTCCACCTGCTGCATTTGCTGAGAAAGGCTATCGATAGATTTTTTTATGGTGTTATTGGCTGCGGTGGCGTCGTCAGCAAGGTGATCAAGGGTCTGGCTCGCCTCAAGGGTACTGCTGGCTGCGTGAGCGATCTCCTTGCTGGTTTGCGTCATTTGTTCTACCGCTGTGGCAATACTGGTTGCCCGTTGTTGAGTGAGTTCAGACTCGCGGTGAATGGTGATGGCAGAATCGGCTACGCTATCGCCAATACGAGTGCTGGTAGCAACCGACTGGGCCAGACCGGTAATTAAATCGCGGATAGCCAGCAATGTGCGGTTAACCGCTTTCGAAATAACGCCCAATTCGTTAGTGCTGTCTAACGCGACGTCGATGGTGAGATCACCGTGCTTTGAAATATCGTCAAGGTTTTGCTGTAAGCTGGATAACTGACTATTGAGCGTTTTGATAAGGATGATGACCATAACTAAAACAACCAGAAACACCACAACAATTGCCGCGACCAGGATGATTAGTCTGGTTAGTACGGCTTGAGAGCTGTTTTCGGCAGCCTCAAGCACGGATTGCCAGGTGGAGTCTAACAGTTGCTTTACCATGCCTATTTGAGCTGATGCCTGCTCAAACCATTGTGTTGAGCCGGGCAGCGTATCAAAATCAACCGGTGATGAACGCAATTGCTGGTATACATTGTCCATAAATCGTTTAGGCGAGGAATTTACCGCGCTATTGAAGTCCGTCAGCTGTTGGCCGGAAAGGGCGATTTGTTGATTTTTGATCAGGTAATCAATACTGGCGGCATATTCAGTTAAATCGTCAGCAGTCTCGGCGGGTAAAGAGCGACTCGCCAACACACCATTGACTTTACCCCGCAGTTGGCCGAGACGCTCTTTTAGCCAG
Organism: Alteromonas gilva; assembly: GCF_028595265.1. Classification (NCBI taxonomy): domain Bacteria; kingdom Pseudomonadati; phylum Pseudomonadota; class Gammaproteobacteria; order Alteromonadales; family Alteromonadaceae; genus Alteromonas; species Alteromonas gilva. The sequence continues at coordinate 507,317 of NZ_JAQQXP010000002.1, forward strand.
GCATAGGTGAGGGCGTGAGTGACCCGATCACTGACCTGACGATTGGTAATATACAAAAGCAGAGTACTGGCCGTATCCAGGGCAGTTTTATTTAAGCGGCTGTAGTAGGAAAAAGCGCGGCTACCTTGTTGGTTGTCGATTTCACGACGAATGGCGGCTTTTTCTTCCAGTATGGAGAATAGTCGGGCCAGGCGGTTGGTAATCGACACCTCGTCGGGCCACGCCTGTGTTGAAAGGGTGCGTAATGCTAGCACCGCGTCATCAGACTTGTCGCGCTGGGCGTCGACTTTGGCTTTTGCAGCGGCGCTGCCTGAGCCCAGATAGCCGGCCGTCAGGCCGCGTTCAACAGCATGGTTGTGAGCGATCTTTTCTACCGCATCAACCAACGCCACTACTCTGATTTCAAGCTTAGCCTGAGCCAGATCGCTGGTGCTGTCAGAGACTGCAATCCCTGTCATAACCAACATTAAACTGCCAAGTAAGCCAATACATAATAACGTCAGATGAATTATAGAAAGTCGTTTAAGTCCGTTCATTTGCGCTCTCAAAAATATTATCTGTACAGCTAACCCCAGAATAATGCTTGATATTTAAACAGTAAGTATAGTGAGGAAAAGTGTATTTGCGAGAATAATACGCTACCGCTGGAAACCGTGATTGTTATGACACAATATGGGCAGTGCAAGAATTGATACCAAGTAACCAGCTGTCTTTTATGCTAAGGCAGACATAGCTTAATGACACCGACAGAGTACCCACTATGCATGATGAGTTTGCCGCTTTATGACCCTGACCGCTGACACCTTATCCGCCTTTGTGATGGCAACACTCATTATTAGCCTGTCGCCCGGCCCATCAAATTTGTACATTTTAGCCTGTACTTTGGGATCAGGTCGTACTGGCGGAACTGCCGCGGCGCTGGGGATGGCGATTGGTTCGTCATCCTACGCACTGGCAACCGCCTTTGGGCTGGCTGCAGTGATTTTGTATGTGCCGGTATTTTTCCTGGTGATCAAATTTGCAGGGGCTGGTTATTTGATATTTCTCGGGGTTACAGCACTACGCTATGCGAAAGCACCGCACCTGCGCAAACCGGTCCGGGCCGGCACTGCCGATATAGTGCGTCGAAGTTTGTTAGTAGAACTAAGTAACCCCAAAACAGCTTTGTTTTTTATTGCCTTTTTACCCCAGTTTACCAACGCCACAGGTACGGCATTAGTCAACGATTTACTGGTGCTGGGTTTATTGTTCAGTGGTATTGCCTTGTGTTGTGATTTGCTGGTGGTGCAAATCTCGCATCAACTGGGGCGTTGGATGACCAAAAATCCACGGATAGCGGTACGTCAGGAACAGGTTGTGGGGCTTATTTTTATCGGCTTAGGCATAACATTACTGATCGATACCGCGCCACCTGCTCTGCACTAGGGGGAAAGAACAAACACTGACGCGGGTGCCTGGCAGTGCGCCGATACCAGGCAGCGTTTACCGGGCGTCAGGCTTCTATTTCATCGAACAGTGCAGCGATTTGTTTGGTGACCTTGTGGCTGGGCATTAAAAAGGGCAATGGGGTTCTGTGCGAGTGAGACTCTTTCACTTTGACCGAGCTGCTCAGGCGGGTATTAAACAGCGGCAAGCCCTGCGCCTGCAGCTCAGCAATTAATGCACCGGGTAACTTGGCCTGAGCGTTAAACTGGTTGATGATCACCCCAGACAACTGCAACGACTGATTATGGTCTTCTTTAATCTCCATGACGTTATCGAGCAGCCGCTCAATTGCCTGCGCGGAGAAATGATCGCAGTCAAAAGGGACTAAAAACTCATCTGCAGCGATTAACGCGGCCTTGGAATAAAAGTTAAAGTTTGGTGGCGTATCGATGTAAATACGCTCAAACTGCTCGGTTAACGAGTCGAGGGTTTCGCGCAGTTTGAACATCTTATAGCGCGATTCAAGTTCCCGCTCTATGGTCGCCAATGCCGGATCGGATGGTAAGACAAAGAGATTGTCGAACACCGTTGCCTGAACAAAGGCTTCGGGAGGCTGCGGCTTATTAAACCAGCCGACAATCTGTTTAAACATATCGGCTACCGTAAGGGTATCTTCGCCGATGTCGACGCCTGCGTAATGAGTACTATTGCCCTGGGCATCTAAGTCGACTAACAGTGTCTTGTAGCCTCTTAATGCGCTCTCTGCGGCAAGATTAGTACTGATCGTTGACTTACCCACACCGCCTTTCTGATTAAATACCACGCGTTTCATGAAGCTCCCTAACCTCTGCGTTATTTAGCATCGAGGTCCGTTCTGTATGAAAATCAAGCAACACCAGCATAAAATATCCCACTGCAAAAGTAACGGTTTATAATGTTTGATAAATGTTAAAATAATGTAACTTGTGCTATTGTAATGGACAGGCCAAATCAATGGAGCGACTGATGAAAGTACCTACATTGGTTGTGATATTGGTTGCCTTGACAGGGATGGTTGGCTGCATCAGTATGCAACCAGACAGCGGAAATACTAACTTTCCTGTATACGCTAACGCTTTTCCCGAAGCGGATACCCTGCTTGTTGAGTCCCCTGAGCAGATTATGGCGTTACCGCCTGCCGCCGGGCCGTTCATTGCCCGGTTAAAAGAGGATGCCCGACACAAACATTCCACCATCACCGATGAGTTGGTCGAAAGCGTGTTCTCTAAGCGTCACCTCGGGGTTGATTACAATAGTGATGCAAATTCGCCAGTGGCGGAGACCTTTGCCAACAGCGAGGCAAACTGCTTATCGCTAACGCTTATGGCCTATGCATTGGCCCGTAAAGCGGGTCTCGACGCACAGTTACAACAGGTTGATATTCCCGAGTACTGGTCACGTAAGCAGGGGTTCAGTGTGCTTAATGGCCACGTGAACGTCATCGTTTGGGACCCCTCTCAAGGGCAACAGGCCCATCGTTTAATCGATTTCGACTCGCGTCTTCAGGCACAACAGTTTGCTGCCGAACCTATGCCTCTGTTCCGCGCGATAGCCATGTATTATAACAATAAAGCGGCCGACGCTCTCATGGCAGGTGATTTCTCCCGTGCTTTTCGACTGCTGAGCGAAGCTTTGAAATCCGATGACTCCTTTGCTTCTGCCTGGGTGAACTTAGGTGTGCTGTACCGGTTTAATCAATATTACAGTTATGCAGAACAGGCTTATTTGCGTGCCACGCAAACCGATCCGGGTCATCTGACGGCCAAAGAAAATCTCGCAATTTTATATCGTTTAACCGGTCGTGAGAAAGAGGCCGATAACTTGCTGGCTGAAGTTCGTCACTTGCGCAGAGAAAACCCGTATTTCCACCTCAACCGCGGTGATGAAGCATTCGACGCCGGCGATATAAGCCGCGCCAAGCATTATTATCGTCGCGCTTACCGACTCGACAGGCACAATCATTTGGTGTTGTTCGCCATGGGCAAAGTGGCTCATGCCGATGGTGAGTTCGATAATGCACTGGCATTTTTAGAACGCGCCTTAAACCAGGCCCGCTTTGATACCGATAAGCAACGATACTTATCGAAATTAGCGCTGTTAAGCAACCAGTATGATTGAATATACAGTATGAAAATTAACGCTTTTGTGTGGTGTTTTGTGGCACTGATGACAGTCGCTGTGAGTGCCGATGATGACCTGCCACCGTGGATGAACGATCTTAACGTATTGGCTGCAGATGTAATGGAAGGTCGAGAAACCGGCTCTAAAGGTGCGCAGCGCAGTCGCGATTATTTGCTCAAGCGCTACCAGCAAATTGGCCTAAGCGCGTTGCCAACCCTCAACGACTTTACTCATCCGTTTACTGCAACCAAAAACGATCACGTTATCACCGGTATCAATATGCTGGGAATGCTTAACGCCAATCCGGGTGACGGCACTGCTGAGCCAGCCAACCGCTATATTGTAGTGAGCGCACACTATGACCATATAGGCCGCAGCGGAAGGCGAATTTATAACGGTGCCGATGATAATGCCAGTGGCGTTGCAGCCATGCTGTATTTGGCGACTCAGAGCCAGCAACAGCAGCGTCAGTGCCATCAGGTATTTTTGGCGTCGGATGCGGAAGAACATGGTCTTTTAGGTGCCCGCGCATTTGTCCGGGCAGAACTCATCAACAAAGCAGGCATCTTTGTTAACTTAAATCTGGACATGCTCTCCCAACCCGGGGGGCGTCGTGAGGTGCTGGTGAGCGGCAATAAAAGCCATCCCGCTTTTGAGCAGCTCATCAGTGATATTGAGTTTGCCAGTACTATGCCGATGATCGCGACGGATGAGCGAAGCCGTGTCGGGCGTTATCCTAGCAACGTAGACCGGCGAAAAGTCAGCGATCATGCGGCATTTGCCGAGCAGGGTGTGCCTTTTTTGTTTCTCGGCGTGGGGCGACACACTTATTATCATACGCCCAGAGATACTTCCTCGAGGGTAAATCAAGCCTTTTATGCCGAAACGGTGAATGTGGCCTGGCAATACCTGCAAAAGCTCGACGCACTGTGTGGTAAGAGCGCAGACTAAGTCAGCTTTCGCCGCGTAGTCTGCACCAGGGAGCGTTTAGATGACACCCAGTTCGCGCAGGCGCTCAGTGAGATAGGCGCCGGCAGTGTACCGGTCTGACAGGCTCACATCCGGACGTGGATGCAAAAACAGGGGTAAGGAAATCCGCGAGCGGGACATGTCGGCACCTTCCGGATTAATAACCCGGTGAATGGTTGACGGATAGTAACCACCGCTGGCTTCCTGCAACATGTCACCGATGTTCACAATCAGGTTACCAAAATCACAGGGAACGTCCATCCACGACCCATCTTTGCGTTGTACCTGCAGACCCGGCTCATTGGCTGAGGGCAAAACGGTGAGCAGATTAATATCACCGTGTGCGGCCGCACGAATAGCATCGGGCTCTTCCTGACCATCCAGCGGTGGGTAATGTAATACTCGCAACAAAGTTTGCTCGCTGCCGTCAATCATTTGCGGTAAGGGCTCATTAAAGTTGGCTTTAACCTCAGCCGGGGCATTATCTTCTACCCAGCTCAACAGTTCCGCCGCCAGGCTGGTGGCTTGCTGGTAATAATCGGCTAATTGGGCTTTTAATGCGCGCGGGCAAATACCCCAAGGGTAGTAGTGAAAATACTCTTTGATATCCTTTTTGGTAAAGCCTTTGGCGACTTCTGACACTGACTGGGGAAAGTATCCGTCCTGGGTGCCTTTGTTGTAGGTGTAATCAAACTTTTCCTCACTATCGAAAAACGACTGCCAGGCAGTGTAGATATCATTCACCACGTGTTTTTCGATAGGGTGGTTCTTGAGCACGCCAAAACCGGTTTCGTGCAGCGATTTGGCAAATAGTTCCGCGGCATTGTCGGCGCGGTAATCAACGGCAACTAAGTTCATTGGTGGTTTCCTGTTAATATAAAAGTGCAAGTGTTGCCTATTGTCCGAAGATCAAACAGGCTTGGGCGAAAGCCAGGAGGGCGGTCGCCGCTGCAATCTTATTGTTACTACGCCATCGATAGGTAAAAACCTGCCAATGCTGCACTCATCAAATTGGCTAAAGTGGCTGCAAAAACGGCCTTTAGGCCTAATTGAGCAATCTCTTTGCGGCGGGTGGGGGCCATGGCGCCGATCCCACCCATTAATATGGCAATCGATGACAGGTTAGCAAATCCACAGAGTGCAAACGTAATGATAGCCTGGCTCAGTGGCGTTAAAGTTGATTGCGCCTGCAGAAAATCAAGATAGGCAACGAATTCATTGACCACAAACTTCTGACCAATAAAACTGCCCGCTACCTGCGCCTCGCTCCATGGTACGCCCAATGCCCAGGCGACCGGTTGCAATAAAAAGCCAAGAATTTGCTGGATGGTCAGGGACTCGACGTCAAACAAGCCGCCAGCCCAGCCTATGATACCGTTTAGCATTGCAATCAGGGCGATAAATGCTAACAACATGGCGCCCACATTAAGTGCCAGTTGTAAGCCCGATGCGGCGCCGCTGGCAGCGGCATCAAACACATTCGCATACACTGTGTTTTGTTCTTCTGACTCATTCAGCTCATTTTGTGGCGCGGCAGTTTCGGGCTGCATAATTTTGGCCATCAGTAAGCCTCCCGGTGCGGCCATAAAGCTCGCTGCCAACAGGTACTTCAACTCTATCCCCATACCTGCATAACCCGCCATTACAGAGCCGGCAATGGACGCTAAACCACCGACCATAATGGCAAATAACTCAGAGCGGGTCATACCAGGGATAAAGGGGCGAACCACGAGCGGCGCCTCGGTTTGACCCACAAAAATATTGGCTGCGGCCGACATCGACTCCGGGCGGCTGGTTTTAAGTGTTTTCTGTAATAACCCACCAATTAAACGAATAATAATATTCATGATTTTCAGGTGGTATAGCACGGCAATAAGCGAAGAAAAGAAAATAATGACCGGTAATACATTAAACGCAAAAATAAAGCCCAGAGACTTATCGCCAATAGGACCGAAAATGAAATCAATACCAGCCTGACTGTAGTCGATGATATTCTGAACGAATACCGTTAATTTGAGCAGCAATTGTATACCTGGTTCAAAATACAGGACAAATGCACCCACCAGGGCCTGAATGGCAAAGGCGCCGCCTACGGTACGCCAGTTAATAGCGCCCCGGTTAGCGGAAAAGGCCAGAGCGATGGCGAGTAGCAGGGCAACGCCGAGTAAACTGATCATAGGTAATCCCTTACTTAATTTATGGCTTGCTGTATGTGTGATTTGATCACATCAAGTGCAATTTGATTTTTGCCGCCCTGGGTTACAACAACGTCTGCGGTAAACCGGCTCGGCTCGATAAACTGATGATACATGGGTTTTACGGTTGTTTCGTACTGTGATGCTACCGAATCCATGGTTCTGCCGCGCTCTTTGACGTCACGCATCATGCGTCGCATCAGGCAAATGTCGAGCGGTGTATCGATAAATATTTTCACATCGTAGAGTGGCAGGAGTTCAACCCTGGCCAGCAGCATAATGCCCTCTAAAATGATAACCGGGGCCGGATGCAACCGCTCTGTTTTGGGTAATCGCGTGTGCGTTTTAAAGCAATAGTGCGGGTAATCAATGGGTTCACCATTGCGTAGTGCACCAAGGTGCGCTTTTAATAACTCGTGCTCAAATGCATTTGGGTGATCGTAATTATTTTCTTCACGTTTTGCCATGGGGAGATGGTCCTGCGCACGGTAATAATGATCTTCGCGAAGGATCTGCACAGGTCGGCCCTGCTCAGAAAATGCATTTATCAGGTTCTCTGTGAACAGTGATTTACCCGAGCCCGAGGCTCCGGAGATTGCTATAATTAAGGGTGTTTGCATAGTGGGAGTAACGTATTTAACCTGTAGCAAAGATACGCAAATGCACGACGCGAATCAATCCCAACACAAGCGCTTACTGCAAACGCGGCGTATAAAGAGGCTATCAGCACGGGGCAAATGGTTAGTCTTTGCAATAAATGCTGACCATCTGTTCAGATTACCACTGTTTCCCTGGCTTGCAAATACTCAGTTGTTACGCCGTTTTTGCGCTGTGTAAAGCTGTTTTGCCTGTGGGTTAGTCACCAATCACCTGGATGTCGTCAGGATCAAGAACCGGTAACGCATAAGAATGTTGTTTCGAGCGAGAGCCTTCGCCCTGCGCGCGAGGCGGGTAGTAGCGTGTTTTTTGTTCGCTGAAACCGGTAAACACCTCATCCAGCGCGGCGCGTATTTCGCTGAGGGTTTTATCCAGGTTGGCATTAAAATCCGGGCGTTTGCGTTTGGTGTGGCCTAATTCCATTAAACGAATAAACACCTTGCTGGCCAGGGCGGTTAATTCTGCCGGGATATCTTTATGGTGCAGGAGCGTAGAATGGGGATTATCAATACAGTATCGAAGCAATGCGATATAAAAACACAGCGGTTTATTTTGCAACTGTACGGTGACGTTGTTGACGCCGTTACCGATGGTTTTGTCATTTAAGTTGATAACAAGTTTAGGCTCTGGCTCCGCGGTATTCGCGGGGAGGGGCTGCGCACCGCGGTGTTTTAACACGCCAGGCTTACGCGGCAGTGTCTTTATTAACAGTGGCGATGCAATAAAAGCGGCCAGTAATGCCAACAGGCTGAAAGACAAATAACCATAAAGTGGTCGCGTTGCTAACTGCACGGTGACCGACTGTTCAGAGTTTTCCAGCACAAACTGGCTCAAACGGCTATTATCGGGCTGCGCATCGGTTTGCGCTGTTACCGATTGTACTGAAACCAGCCACACGCCGGCTTGTTGGGTTTCGAGCTGATGATTGATACGCGCCAGGTACCGTTTCAGGCTCTCCTGATTCGGGGGGGTATTTAACGCCTGATTACCCACGTCCAAAAACTGCATGTCGAGGCTGATGCGCGCTTTGATGTGATGGAGCATCTGATGTTCATTATACAGCCTTGCACCGGCCTGACCGAGTATTGCAGCAGACTGAAAGATGACATACAGCACGACGATAGTGGTAATACTCTTAAGCCAGTCCTGTGGCGTAATATTATATACCTGCATCTGTTTCGCATCCCTTTATCATTAGCACATCGCGGTAATACTTGCGTGGATGGCTTTTGGCCACCTGCGCAATGACTTGCTGAATGGCGCAGCGCAGATCGGTGTTATTATCCTGCATTTTCAGATACCAACGCATGCCGGGTACTTCGTTTTCGAGCGACGTAATATAACTTCTTGATAGTGTTTGCTCATCGCCTTTGCCCCAGTAGCTTGCGATAATATCCACATCGCCTGCCGACAGGGCACGACGTAGCTCCTGATGTGAGTTATAGTAATACAATCTGATGTTAGAATCGTTGAGCCCCAGGCGTTGTAACACGGTTTTAGGTACGATATGACCGGAGCGGCTGCTCGGGTAATCGAGTATGCCAATCCGCTTGCCGAGCAAATATTCTTTACTTAATTCGGGCTTTTCCCGCAATGCAATGAAATAAGCGCTGTAGTCAGGGTGGGCAGCAATGTTATCGTAATGATAAATGCGTTCTGCGCCAAACGCGTCAACGACGTTGCTTTTAACCAGCGTCAGCTCAGGCACACCATGATTAATAAACCTGAACGTATCAAAATCATTACGGCCAATGGTGATCTGTACGTTGCCGAATTGTCGCCTGACAACATTATTACTGCATAATAACGGCAGTGCTCGTTCGGCGATTGATTGCTCTGTGAGGTACACACTAAACACGGTCGTATTTTCTGATAGTGGCGCCGGACACGACATTTGACTGGTGGTTTGCGGTGGTATTTCAGAAATATTTTTTAAATTTTGCACGTAGCTAACTGTGGCACTGCATAAGAAAATAACAGCCACAAGTAACCATCGAATTGTTGGATTCAGTCGTAATCGGTGCAAAGTTGTTCGCAGTTAGTTTTATTTGTTCAACCAATTTGACCAGTTAAACTTATTTAATGCAATAAGTAAGTTTATTTTGAAAACCTAACGCACTGTTTTTTATAGATATTGATTAGGTAACTTTGAATTTCCTTAAACGGTGTTTATTCGTTGAGGTTATGCGAAGAATATAGCTGGGCTTGTGAGCCGGGCCAGTTGTTCTGATAAGCGCTGTAAAACCAGACTGTTCGTTCAGGAAAAAATAAAAATAATAAACGTTGTCAATTACATTACGTAATGCAACCAGAACGGATCTGTCATTTTGCTGCAATAAAAATAATGAACAATCTTGGCCCGATTTACACAACATCAAAAAATTAAGTCACCTATCACGGCGGTGGTGACAAAAAGCTCTTACTGCCGGAAGCACATGGTTGACGCTCTATGCTCTTGGAAAAGGAGCAAGGCAAACGCCGAATGATTATAAATGGGAAACACACTAATGATGACAAAATCAAAACTTAATCGCGTTGCGTTAGCAGTAGCGATGTCTGTTGGTTTGTCTACTGCCGCAATGGCGCAGCAGACATCTTCAGAAATCACTGGTCGCGTAGTTGGTCCACAGGGTGCACCTGCTGCCGGTACAGTTATTACTGTTAAACACGTGCCTACAGGCAGTGTGAAAACGGTTACCGCCAATGCTAACGGTCAATTTAATCTGTCTGGTCTGCGTGTTGGTGGTCCATACGAAATCGTAATGGACTCTACGACATTCGAAGATGCGACAATCTCAGATGTTTATTTGTCTTTGGACAGTGGCTTAAACCTGAATAACTTTACATTGAATGCGCAACAAGATGTTGAGCGTATCGAAGTAACCGCATCGCAAATTGCATCCATTGCATTTGGTCAGAAAGGCCCTTCTTCTAACTTTAGCCTTGAAGATCTGCAAACGGCACCTGCCATCAACCGTGACATTAAAGATGTCGTACGTGCCGATCCACGTGTTTATATCGATGAAACCTTCTCAGACGGCATTCAGTGTGCTGGTGCGTCGCCGCGTTTCAACAGTTTGACCCTTGACGGTATGCGTCTTAACGATAATTTTGGTCTTAACTCTAACGGTTACCCTACCGAGAGCATCCCTTTCTCTTATGATGCGATTGAGCAGGTTGCTGTTGAACTAGCACCATTCGACGTTGAGTACGGTGGTTTCACAGCGTGTAACATCAACGCCGTGACCAAATCAGGTACTAACGAAGTGCATGGTTCTGCCTTCTATGATTTCACGTCTGACTCATTCAAAGGTGATTCAATTGACGGCGTTGATATCGATAACGGCAACTACACTGAAAAGCGCTATGGCTTTACTGTTGGTTTGCCATTAATCAGCGACAAGTTATTCCTGTTCGGTGCCTACGAGAAAAAAGAAGGCGTTCGTTTGCATGAATACGCAGGCTTAAGCCGCGTAACAGAGAGCGAACTGGCTGAGATTTCACGTATTTCTAACGAAGTGTACGGTTACGATCCAGGTGGCTTTAAAGGTTCTTCTCCGGTAGAAGACGAAAAACTGTTGCTGAAAGTTGACTGGAACATCAATGAGGATCACCGTGCAGCGTTCACTTATAACTGGAACGACGGTTTCAACATTTCTGAATCAGATACCGGAACGTCTCGTTTGTCTTACGACGGTCACTTTTATGAGCGCGGCGCAGAGATTGAAACTATCACTGCTTCACTCTACTCTGACTGGACAGCGGACTTTTCAACTGAATTACGTATCGGTAAAACGAGCTTAGATAACCGCCAAAATTCTGTCGATGCAGCAACTGGCTTTGGTGAAGTTCAAATCAATACCGGTTCTACTACTGTTTACCTCGGTCCGGATGATTCACGTCAGGCCAATGACCTGAACTGGGATAACCTGACCTTTAAACTGGCCGGTACCTATTTAATGGGTGATCACACCATTACTGCCGGTATTGAGTACGAAGACCTGGATGTCTTCAACTTATTTATGCAGCACCGTATCGGTGAGTACCGCTTTGCTTCAATTGAAAACTTTGAGGCAGGCACGCCATTTTCAATTGACTATAACAATGCGGCTGGTACCAACAACCCTGACGATGTGGCAGCAAGCTTTAGCTTCCAGACAACTACCCTGTACTTGCAGGATGACTGGTATGTTAATGACGACCTGACCTTACTGTTTGGTCTGCGTTACGATAAGTGGTCATCAGACGACCGTCCAAACTATAACTCCGCTTTTGAAGACTTCTATGGTTTTGCTAACACCGGTAACATGGATGGCAAGGACTTATGGCAGCCTCGTCTCGGTTTCAACTACGTGTTGGCTGATGACATGGAACTACACGGTGGTGTAGGTCTGTACTCTGGCGGTAACCCCAATGTGTGGATTTCAAATGCTTATTCTAACGACGGCGTAACACAGGTCTTTGCAGACGAACGTGATATCCCCGGATGGGACAGCGGCAATACCAGCATTTTTGACCTTGACCGCGTTGGCGGCGGTGCGCCAATCGTTGCGCCACCACAGGCATTATTCGACTACGTTGCTGATTACCCAACTGATGGTTCAGCCCGTTTCGTGGTTGCCATGGATCCGGACTTTGAAGTACCTACTGAGTGGAAATACGCGTTAGGTCTTACTTATCTGGCACCGGGCGATTACCTGGTACAAGCCGATATTCTTTACACCGAAAAGAACGATGCGGCGACCTACATTGAGCCATCGCGCACAGTAGTTGGTACTGGTCCTGATGGCCGCCCTGTATATGAAGGATCTAACAATACATTCTTGTTAACCAACGTATCAGGTGATTCTGGCGATGCCACTACGCTGTCGTTTGCGGTATCTAAAGAATACGACTTTGGCCTGGACGTGTCGTTTGCTTATGCATACAACGATTCAACTGATGTTAACCCAATGACCAGCTCTGTAGCAGGTTCAAACTATTCGAACTTCGCAACCAGCGATCCAAATAGTCCGGCTGTGGCGACGTCTAACTACAACATCCCGCATCGCTTTACCCTGAGTTTAGGCTATAAGCACGAGTTTATTGATGGTTATAATACCCGCATTAACGTATTTGCATCGGCGAACGAAGGTCGTGGTATGAGCTATACCTTCGGTGACGTTCAGCGTGTGGATAGCGACGGTGAAACCGAGTTCCTTGATCTGCTTGATCAGTACTACGGCGATGATGACACCGGTGGTGGTCGTCAGTTAATTTATGTACCAACCGAAGGCAACGATCCTAATGTTGTTTACGGCCCGGACTTCGATCTGGACGCGTTTAATGCATTTGTCGCATCAGAAGGATTAAGTCGCGGTAAGATTGCAGAGCGTAATGGCAGCTACGGCGATTGGTGGACCAAAGTTGATGTTCGCATCAGCCAGGAGTTACCAGCCTTTAGTGAAAGCCACAGAGCATCAGCATTCTTAGTTATCGAAAACCTGGGTAACCTGTTAAACGATGACTGGGGTGTACTAAGACAAGGAAACTTCGTTTCTGAGTCTGTTGTTGGTGCCAGCATTAATGAAAATGGTCAGTACGTATACGAAGAATTCTTAGGCTCAGACCAGCGTGAAAGCTTCTCTACAGCAGCCTCGCTGTGGGAAGTACGCGTAGGTGTAAACTACCGCTTCTAAGTTTGTTCAGGCTAACGCCGTACTAAACCTTAAATAAAAAACCCCGCAGTTGCGGGGTTTTTTGTATGGCGATGACATGGCAAAAGTAACTATGTCGCATCCTGGTAACGCGTGTTCTTACACACTGTCAAATAAATCTTCTACGCGCTGACGTATTTCTTCAATTCTACTGATATCCGCCGGGGCTATAAAAATTGTGTCATCACCGGCAATAGTGCCTAATACACCGTCTTTTTTACTTAGTGAATCGAGTAGGCGTGCAATCAGCTGTGCAGCCCCCGGACTGGTGCGAATGATCACCATCACGTTATTGTGAACGATATCCAGTACCAGTTGTTTAAGCGGGCTTTTTGCCGTGGGCATGCCCAGCTCAGGCGGTAAGCAATACACCATATCTCCCCGCGCATTACGCGTTCTTACCGCGCCGAATTTACTCAGCATGCGGGATATCTTGCTCTGACTGATATTGTCGAAGCCGAGCTCCTTGAGACCGTCAACAATTTCGCCCTGGGAACCGTAGCTTTCTGCCTTGAGAATATCTTTAAATGCTTTGATTAGCTCTTCTTGTTTTTGGTTTGCCATAGTTATCCGACGCTGTCCGGTTAAATGATAATTGCCTGTGCATACACGGTTTTCATCGTGAATCGACTCGGCTTGCCCGCTGCCTTGGTGTATACTCTGTATCGCGAAACATTCGGGGCAGGATACATGACTGCCCTTAGCGGTTTTAAAGCCAGATATATTGCTTTATTTTGCATGAAATTACAAGTTATCTGCATAAATATGCATTCATGTTGAATATAACGTGTATTTTCACCCTTTGGGCTTCATAAGACTAATAGATGATTGAGTTTTCAGCTGACATCTATTAGTGTGTCGGGCCGTTATTAAACGTGATTCTTTCCATAGGAGAAATGGTATGAAAGTAGCCGTGTTAGGTGCTGCAGGTGGTATTGGTCAGGCGTTGTCGCTGTTGTTAAAGACGCAATTGCCAGCGGGTTCTGAGTTAGCTTTATATGATGTTGCGCCAGTAGTGCCTGGTGTTGCTGTAGATTTGAGCCACATCCCAACCGCAGTCAAAGTGACAGGTCATGGTAAAGACGACCTGGCCGACGCATTAACTGGTTGCGACGTAGTATTGATTCCTGCGGGTGTGCCGCGTAAGCCCGGCATGGATCGCTCTGACCTGTTTAATATTAACGCTGGTATCGTTAAAGCACTGGTTGAAGGTATTGCCGACAACTGTCCAACCGCGTGCACATGTATTATCACTAACCCGGTAAATACCACTGTTGCAATCGCCGCAGAAACGTTGAAAGCCAAAGGTGTTTACGACAAGAACAAACTGTTCGGTGTTACCACACTGGATGTTATCCGTGCTGAGACATTTGTTGCTGAACTGAAAGGTCAGGATCCGGCTAATATTCACGTACCGGTTATTGGTGGTCACTCTGGTACCACGATTTTGCCACTGCTGTCTCAGGTTGAAGGTATAGACTTTACTGACGAAGAAGTTGCTTCACTAACAACGCGTATTCAGAATGCTGGTACCGAAGTGGTTGAAGCCAAAGCGGGCGGTGGCTCTGCTACATTGTCTATGGGTCAGGCGGCAGCACGTTTTTGTTTGTCTCTGGTTGCTGCAATGCAAGGTGATAATGTTGTTGAGTACACTTATGTGCAAACTGATGACAGTGATGACGCGGCGTTTTTCTCTCACCCTGTACGTTTAGGTGCAAACGGCGTTGAAGAGATTCTGCCTTACGGCGAGCTGAGCGCGTTTGAGCAGAAAGCTAAAGAAGACATGCTGGAAGGTCTGCGTGGTGATATTAAATTAGGCGTTGACTTCGTTAACGGTTAATTTACGCGACGTCTGTCAGCAAACAAAAGCCGGTTTCTAAACCGGCTTTTTTGTGTCTGTTATTCTGCCACCTGCTATACGAACATAAAAAAACCGCACTGAGATATCGATGACGATATCCTCGTGCGGCTTTTATCAGCGCTTAGGGAGGGTTAGCTGTTTTGTACAGTTAACCGGTGTTGCGCATACCAATAGCGATACCGCTAATGGCTACCATCATGGCTTTATCCAGCGTGGCATCGTGTTCTTCATCATCAAGTTCACGTAACCGCGAGAGCAGTTCAATTTGCAAAAAGTGTAATGGCTCAAGGTACTGGGCACGAATATTCATCGATTCTTTACCTTGTGGGTCGGACTCCATAATGTCGGACTGACCATTAATATCCAGCTGCAGTTTAATTGCTTCTTTGAGCTCGCTACGTAAGCCTTCACCGAAATGCTTAAGCTCTTTGGGAACCAGGCGGTTATCGTATTCTTCGCTGATACGCGGATCGGCTTTTTGGAACACCATATCCAGCATTGATAAGCGCGACTGGAAAAACGGCCAGTTTTCACGCATTTCCTGGAGCTTTTCGCTGTTGCCTTCCTGACGGACAGCTTCGATAGCTTTCATGCTTCCCAGCCAGGCCGGCAGCACCAGACGCGTTTGCGCCCAGGCGAATATCCATGGGATGGCACGCAAGCTCTCAATGCCGCCAGTGGGTTTGCGTTTTGCCGGACGGCTGCCTAAGGGTAACTTGCCTAACTCCTGCTCAGGCGTAGCCACGCGGAAGTAGGGCACAAATTCGGGATCCGTGCGCACTACGCCACGATAAAAATCTCGACCTTTCGCGGCCATCGCGGTCATTAGCTCGCGCCACTCGTCTTTTGGTGCCGGCGGCGGGAATAACATCGCTTCAATGATGGCGCTGGTGTAGATACCCAGGCTGCGCTTGGCCAGTGACGGCATACCAAACTTGTAGCGAATTGTTTCGCCTTGTTCGGTGACACGGAAACCACCATCTAACGACCCCGGAGGCTGTGAGTGAATTGCCGCGTGTGCGGGTAAGCCTCCCCGGCCTATAGTACCGCCCCGACCGTGGAACAGAGTCAGTTTGATGTCGAATTCTTCTGCTAATGCAACCAGCGCTTCCTGTGACTCATACTGAGCCCAGCCTGCAGCGATTGCACCGGCGTCTTTGGCAGAATCGGAGTAACCAATCATGACAAACTGAGTGCCCTGAATGTAGCCACGATACCAATCGATGCTCAACAACTTGCGCATAACAGTCGGCGAGTTATTCAGATCGTCCAGGGTCTCAAATAACGGCGCTACCGGCATTGGCCAGTCGACCCCCATTTCCTGGAGCAATAACTGTACAGCCATGACATCTGACGCTTCGCTGGCCATGGAGATGGTGTAAATACCAAAGCCATGGCGGCTGTGTGACGCAATCACCTTACAGGTATTAATGACTTCCTGTACTTCCTCGGACGGCTCCCAGCAACGTGGGAAAAGCGGCCGTTTAGAGCTCAACTCACGCAATAAAAATGCCTGCTTGTCAGCTTCACTCCAGTGCCCATAATCGCCCAGACCAAGATAGCGGGTGACTTCGCTAAGCACGTCAGTGTGTCGTTGTGAGTCCTGGCGCACGTCAAGTCGTAGTAAATGCACACCAAAGCACTTCATACGTCGAATGGTATCGAGCAGTAAGCCGTTGGCGGTAACTTCAAGGCCTGAGTCGCACAATGAGCGGTAGCAAATCATCAACGGTTCGAGAATTTCGTCGTTGTCCTGAATCCATGAACTTGGATCGTTAGGACGGCCATTGAAAAAGTCAGCAATACCGTCGCGCGTATCGGCGCAACGTTTTACCAGTGGACGCAAAAGCGCACGGTACGGCTCATATTGTTCGCCAACGATCTCTTTTAATTCGTCATTACAGTCATTCATTGACAGCTCAACCTGCAAACGGTCGAGGTCAATGGTGAACAACTTGGCGGCGCGGCGTCTGGCTAGTAACAGGACCTGCTCGGTCACTTTAGCAGTAACAAAAGGGTTGCCGTCGCGGTCACCGCCCATCCATGAACTAAAGTGAATAGGGGCGGAGTCAATAGGCAACGCGACGTTGTAGTCGTTTTTCAGTCGCTCATCGAGGTCACGTAAAAAGTCGGGTACGGCGTCCCACAGCGAGTTTTCGATAACTGAAAAGCCCCAACGTGCTTCGTCGACCGGGGTAGGGCGCACCGAGCGGATCTCTTCGGTATGCCAGGCCTGACTAATCAGATCGGCAATACGCGTTTCCAAGCGATTACGTTCGGCGTCGGTAAGATCTTCATGATGAATGCTTTTCAGGCAATAGGCTAGCTCTTTGTGCTTATGAATAAGCGTGCGACGGAATACCTCAGTTGGGTGGGCGGTCAACACCAGATCAATATCCAGTTTACCCACCGCTTCTTCGACTTCTTCGGCGCTCAGTTGAGCTTTATCGAGATGAGAGAACAGTGAATCGATGGAAGCATCCACGTCTAATCCGGCGTTATATTCCTGTTCGGCGATATTGCCTAAGTTGAGGAATTGAGCAAAAGCCCGGGCGACTACCAGGAGTTCGCTGTCTGACATGTTTTTGAAAGTTTCTTTCAGATTGGTACTGGCATCAGTATCGCCCTGAAAGGAAGACCGGCCGTCAATACGAACCTTTTCAATCTTTTCCAGCCAGTCGTTACCGAGCTGGGCTTTAATTGTTTGTCCCAGCGTTTTTCCCAGATAGCGTACAGTGTCTTTCAACTGTGCGTCATAGTGTGATTGCATGGCGTCCTCCAATGTTCAGTGGTTAAGAAGATTACTGTTTCCTTGGGAAATTGTCTAATGCCAATTTGGTTCACACAGCCAATATCAGCCTGAATAAAACACGCAAAATCATACCGTGGGCACGGATTATCTGGCTGTGTTACACTATGCCCGCAAAAAATCCACGCGTGTTAAAACTTTTCAGAATAAGACATATTCTGGTTAAAAGTTGCGCAAAATGTGTAATTTTATTTCAGGAGAGACTGTGTCAGCACAATTTAAGACAGTAGAAACCCAAGCGAGTTACGGAATTGGTTTTCAAATGGGTCAACAATTGCAATCTAACCCATTTGACGGACTTGATCTGGATTCGGTTCTGACAGGTTTGAAAGACGCGTTTACTGGTGAAGCGCCGCAGGTTGATAACGATACTCTGCGTACCGCTTTTGGTGAAATTCACCAGCGCATGCAAGCTGCTAAAGCCAAGCAGCACGAAGCGGCTATTGCAGAAGGCGAGAGTTTCCTGGCAGACAATGCGAAACGTGACGAAGTAACAGTGACCGAGTCTGGCCTGCAATACGAAGTGATTAACGCAGGTGATGGCGAAGTGCCTACTGCCGACAGCACCATTCGTGCACACTACCACGGTACCTTGATTGACGGTTCTGTGTTTGACAGCTCTTACGAGCGCGGTCAGCCGGCAGAATTCCCGGTAGGCGGCGTTATTAAAGGCTGGACTGAAGCGTTGCAAATCATGCCGGTTGGCGCGAAGTGGCGTTTGTACGTCCCGCACGATCTAGCCTACGGTGAGCAAGGCGCTGGTGGTGCAATTGCCCCCTACAGCACGCTGATTTTCGATATCGAGTTACTCGACGTAGTGGCTTAGTCAGCCCATACGCGTTAACCATATCAAAGCCCGCAATTGCGGGCTTTTTTGTGCCTGTAAAACATTGGCAAATCACGTAAATACCTTTACTCTTTGGTATTATTAACAATCTGTTATCATTAGACATCGTTTTCATGCATTCGCCATCTTCTGCATCTAACCGCTTAAGCCGTATAACGGCAGGGTTAGACGTTACAACCCGCACCTTGTGTCGGTGGGGGAGCTACCTGACGCTGGTCATGGTGCTGTTAATGCTGCTCAACGTGGTGCTTCGCTACGGATTTGAGCTGGGTTGGATAGCGCTGCAAGAGTCGGTCACCTATTTACACGCCTGCGCGTTTTTACTCGGCCTTGGCTATACGCTGCAAATTGACGAGCATGTGCGGGTTGATGTGTTTTATCGTCGTTTTAGTGCGCGCAGGCAGGCGCTGGTCAATTTACTGGGCTCGCTGTTTCTGCTGCTGCCGGTATGTGCGTTTCTGCTATATTACTCGGTCCCCTATGCTGTTGAGTCCTGGAAGCTGCTGGAAACCTCGAAAGAGCCAGGCGGTTTACCGCTGGTATTTATACTCAAGTCGGTGATTCCGCTGGGGATCGTGCTATTAGGCTTGCAAGGTATCAGCGAAGCCATCAAAAATTTTCAGCGATGGCAAGAATCTAAGGCAGGTCAATAGCAATGGAATGGCTTTCGTTATTATTATTTTTGTGTGTTTGCGGGGCGCTGTTATGGGGCTATCCGGTGGCCCTTACGCTGGCCGGCGTATCGCTGATTTTTGCCGGCCTTGGGTCAGTTATCGGCGCGTTTGACGTGTCTTATCTGAGCGCCATGCCCAACCGCCTGTTTGGTATTGTCAGTAACCAAACGCTGATTGCTGTACCGGTGTTTATTTTTATGGGAGTGGTATTAGAAAAGTCCCGGGTTGCCGAGGACTTACTGGTTGCCATGGCCAGCCTGATGCATCGCTATTCAAGCGGAATGGCGGTATCCGTGGTGCTGGTTGGAATGTTACTGGCAGCGAGTACGGGGATTGTTGGGGCAACGGTGGTGACTATGGGATTGCTGTCTTTGCCGTCGATGCTTAAACGTGGCTATTCGGCGTCATTTGCCAGCGGCACGATATGCGCCACTGGTACGCTGGGGCAAATTATTCCGCCCTCCATCGCCCTGATCCTGCTGGGGGATGTGTTATCCAGCGCCTATCAAAAAGCGCAAATATCCATGGGTATTTTTGCGCCGGAATCAGTGTCAGTGGGGGATTTGTTTGTCGGAGCCCTGATCCCCGGTTTGCTGCTGGTAATGATGTATCTGCTCTATGTCATGGTAATGAGCCGTCGCGACATCGCGACCAGCGAAACCGATGCTACAGAACCGGGAATGACTGCTCAGGTATCCATTTGGGCAGCACTATTACCGCCTCTGTTACTGATTGTTGTGGTATTAGGCTCGATTCTGGCAGGTTATGCCACGCCCACAGAGGCTGCCGGCGTGGGCGCTACAGGGGCTTTGTTACTGGCACTGCTGCGAGGCCGGTTCAGTAACAAGATGCTGAAAGATGTCATGCTGGATACGACCCGCACCACCGCAATGGTATTTATGATTCTGATTGGCGCGTCGGTGTTTTCACTGGTGTTCAGAGGTTTTGGCGGCGAAACTCTCATCCATGACTTCTTAAGTGGCTTACCTGGTGGTGTGTTAGGGGCAATGATCGTCGTAATGTTGGTTGTGTTTGCGCTGGGCTTTATTCTCGATTTTATTGAGATCACCTTTGTTGTCGTGCCTATTGTGGCACCGGTATTGTTAATGATGGGTATTGATCCGGTGTGGCTGGGGATCATGCTTGCCCTTAACCTGCAAACCTCGTTTTTAACACCGCCCTTTGGTTTTGCATTGTTCTACCTGCGTGGTGTTGCGCCTAAGAATGTGCTTACCAGTGACATATATAAAGGTGTAGTCCCCTTTATCATCATGCAGATTGTGCTATTAATTGGTTTAGCCCTGTGGCCCGAACTGGTTACCTGGTTACCCGACAAACTCTACAGCTAAGGAATAAAATGATGAAAACATTACTAAAGGTAGTGTTGAGCCTCTGGATAGCGGTTGCTATGGGTGGTTGTGGCGAGTCAGCGCCGCCAGCCGAGCAAGGTGCTAATGCGCCTCAGCAAACGTATAAATGGAAACTGGTGACCTCGTGGCCGAAGAACTTTCCCGGTCTCGGTCAGGCCCCGGAGACCTTCGCCAACATGATCAATGAAATGTCGGGCGGCCGGTTAATCGTGACCGTCTATGGTGCCGGTGAGCTGGTGCCTGGTTTTGAAGTGTTTGATGCCGTGGCGCAGGGCACGGCTCAGATGGGCCATTCAGGCGCCTATTACTGGAAAGGAAAAATGCCGGCAGCGCCGATTTTTTCAGCTATTCCTTTTGGCATGAATGCCCAGGAAATGAATGGCTGGCTTCACTACGGTGGTGGCCTTAAATTATGGCAGGAACTCTATGCGCCCTTTGGCGTGGTGCCTTTTGCCGGTGGCAATACAGGGGTACAAATGGCCGGTTGGTTTAAAAAAGAAATCAACAGCCTGGAAGACTTCCAGGGCCTTAAAATGCGTATACCGGGGCTGGGTGGTGAAGTGCTCAAAGCGGTAGGCGGTATCCCTGTAACATTAACAGGCGGCGAGATTTTTACCTCCCTTCAAACCGGCGCTATTGACGCGACCGAATGGGTAGGGCCCTACAACGATTTAGCTTTTGGTTTGTACCGAGCCGCTGATTATTACTATCATAGTGGTTGGCATGAGCCGGGCACGCAGTTAGAGTTCTTAGTTAATCAGGAGGCGCTGCAAAACTTACCCGCGGATTTACAGGCCATGGTAAAAGTTGCCATGCGTGCGGCGAATCAGGATATGCTCGATGAATACACGGCGCGCAACAATGCCGCAATGGAAAGTCTGATCAACGAACATAATGTGACGGTACGCAGTTTACCCGATGACGTGTTGGCTGCGTTGCGACAGGCGTCTGAGAAGGTTATGGCAGAACAAGCCGCCAGTGACGAGGATTTTAAACAAATCTACGCGTCTTATCTGGCATTTTATGCCGGCGTCAAAAAGTATCATGCGTTATCTGAGCAGGCTTACTACAACAACCGCTAGCTGCTCAGAGTTGTTATCACTGGCTGGTTTATTACAATACGCGCTCAAATTAGAAAGGACAGTTTAACTATGGTTATTAAGCCCAAAATACGTGGCTTCATTTGCACAAATGCGCATCCTGTTGGATGCGCTGCAGTAGTTGCAGAACAAATTGAATATATTCAAGGGCTTGGCGATCTGGGCGAAGGCCCTAAAAAGGTCTTGGTAATCGGTAGCTCTACCGGTTATGGCCTCGCGTCACGAATTACATCAGCCTTTGGTTATGGTGCTGATACCCTTGGCGTGTGTTTTGAAAAACCACCCACAGAGCGCAAGACCGCTACTGCCGGCTGGTACAATACGGCGGCATTTCATCAAAAAGCCAAAGCGGCCGATTTGTATGCCGAGACCATCAATGGCGATGCGTTTTCTAACGAAATCAAAGCGCAGGTAATCGATAAAATTAAAGCTGATTTGGGCCAGGTAGACTTAGTGATTTACAGTCTGGCTTCACCACGACGAACCGATCCGGCTACCGGAGAGGTATTTAAGTCGACGCTGAAACCAGTCGGGCAGGCGTATACCACCAAGACCTATGATACCGACAAAGATAAAATCCATGACGTATCACTGGAACCGGCAAGCGAAGAAGAAATTGCCAATACGGTTAAAGTGATGGGCGGCGAAGACTGGGAGTTATGGCTTAATGCACTGGCCGAGGCCGGGGTGTTAGCCGAAGGCTGCAAAACCACCGCCTATACCTATATTGGTAAAGAGCTGACCTGGCCGATTTATGGTCAGGCAACCATTGGTAAAGCGAAGGAAGATCTCGATCGGGCCGCAACCGCTATTAATACCGACCTTAACAATTTGAACGTGGATGCCCATGTGTCATCGCTGAAAGCGCTGGTGACCCAGGCAAGCTCTGCCATACCCGTGATGCCGCTTTATATCTCGCTAATATATAAAGTAATGAAGGAAGAAGGCACCCATGAGGGCTGTATTGAGCAAATAGCCGGTTTATACCGTGAATGTCTATACGGCGACATCGCAACCCTTGATGAGCAAAACCGTTTTCGTATGGACGGCAAAGAAACCAACGATGCTACTCAGGCTAAGATCAAAGCGCTGTGGGATCAGGTTACCCAGGATAATTTCCATGACCTTAGCGATTACGCCGGATACCATCATGAGTTTCTGAAGTTGTTTGGCTTTGATGTGAAGGGTATCGATTACGATGCAGAAGTTGATCCTTTGGTAAGTTGGTAATACCATTCAAATGTTGACTAAAGCCGTCGTTAAGACGGCTTTGTTTTGTTAATGTTCAAATTATTTTTGCCGGACGTTAGCTCGCCACGCATAACGAAACAGGGCTCGATTAACGGTGCTTATTGGCGTTTGGTGGTTATTCCGACTAATCTGGTAGGTTAGTTGTACAGATAATTGGGATAAAAATTACCGATATTCTGTAATCGGCATAGCGTAAGTTGCTATGTTGATGCTAAAATTCCGAAATTAAGTGAGGGGCATGTTTGCGTTCCTCCCTTGCGTCGTGTTAACAGGCGGCAAAAGCAAGCGCCTTTCTACGCAAAACTGTGCGTTAACAGCGACATAATCTAACAACAATAATAACAACTCAGCAGGATTTTCCGGCAGGATCGCGAATTTTTGCAAAGTAATACCAACGCTTTGTTGCTTTGTTACGGTTTGCATAAAGCATCGTTGCGATGGCCAAGGTAAGTATATTTTTGAATAGTGCCTTAGGTAATGTACAGAAATCTAAGACATTTCCTATTCAAAAGAGTATTTCTATTAGAGTAGTGCGATTACGTATGATAAAAATCAAAAAAGGTCTCGACCTCCCTATATCGGGAGCTCCGACGCAGCAGATCCAGGACGGACTGTCAGTGTCACGAGCTGCCATACTGGGAGAAGAATATGTGGGTATGCGTCCTACCATGCACGTGCAGGTTGGAGACAGGGTGAAGAAAGGTCAGTTGATTTTTGAAGATAAGAAAAATCCTGGCGTTAAATTCACGGCTCCGATTGCAGGTGAAGTGGTAGAAGTAAACCGTGGTGCTAAACGTGTTTTACAATCCGTAGTGGTAAAGCAGGACGGTGACGAAGCGGAAACCTTCGATGCTATTGCTGCAGATAAAATTACCACCACTGAGCGTGACAAAATTGAACAGCTGCTGGTTGATACCGGACTGTGGACGACACTTCGTACACGCCCGTTCAGTAAATCACCTGCACTGGGTTCAACGCCTAATGCTATTTTTGTCAATGCCATGGATACTAACCCGTTGGCGGCTGATCCGGCTGTTGTGATTGCCGAACGTCAGGATGACCTGGCCAATGGTCTGAAAGCACTGAGTGTGCTGTCAGGCGGCAAGGTTTATCTGACTAAAAAAGCCGGTAGTGCTATTTCAGCGGGCGACAGCAGTGCCGAGGTTGTTGAATTTGACGGCCCTCACCCTGCAGGTCTGGTTGGTACACATGTACATTACATCGACCCGGTTGGTGCCAAGAAAATAGCATGGACGGTAAACTATCAGGATGTTATCGCCATTGGTGCTACGTTAACTGCTGGCCAGCTTGATAATACCCGGGTTGTGGCTATTGGTGGTCCAGCTGCCAAAAATCCACGCTTAGTGCGTACTGTGGTAGGCGCTGATCTGACAGAGCTGACGGCCGACGAGAAAAAAGACGGTGAAGTACGTGTGGTGTCTGGCTCGGTACTCAATGGTACAACGGCGCAGGGCGTACACGGATTCCTCGGACGTTTTCATTTGCAGGTGTCATTGCTGCTTGAAGGTCATGAGAAAAAGTTATTCGGCTGGTTAGCGCCTGGCGCTGATATGCACTCTGTAACACGTGCCTATACAGGTCACTTTAGTGGCAGCAGTAAGCAGTTTGATATGACAACCTCCACCAACGGTTCAGAGCGTTCCATGGTGCCTATTGGTAACTACGAGCGCGTTATGCCGTTGGATATCCTGCCAACGCTATTATTACGAGATCTAATCTCTGGTGATACAGACAGTGCTCAAACATTAGGTTGTTTGGAATTGGACGAAGAAGATTTAGCTCTGTGTACCTACGTGTGCCCGGGCAAATACACTTACGGCTCGATTCTGCGCGATTGTTTGACGACCATTGAGAAAGAGGGTTAAGTCATGGGTTTAAAAGCGTATTTAGAAAAGATCGAACCAAATTTCGAACCCGGTGGTAAGTATGAAAAGTGGTATGCGCTGTATGAAGCTGCCGCAACGATTTTCTACACGCCTGGTAAAGTAAACAAGGCAGGTACTCACGTACGTGACAGTATCGACCTCAAACGCATCATGATCATGGTGTGGATGGCAACGTTCCCTTGTATGTTCTTCGGTATGTACAATATTGGTTTTCAGGCTCAGGAAGCCATTGCAGCGGGTGCGGGTACGTTACCTGACATGTGGCAGGCCGGTTTGTATACCGCTCTGGGCGGCGACCTGACTAACGCCGGTACATTAGGATTAATGTTCTATGGTGCCTGTTTCTGGCTGCCTATTTATGCCGTTACCTTTGCGGTTGGTGGTTTCTGGGAAGTGCTGTTTGCATCGATCCGCAAGCACGAAGTGAACGAAGGTTTCTTTGTTACCTCGGTATTATTTGCCTTAACACTGCCAGCTACTATTCCGCTTTGGCAAGTGGCTCTGGGTATTACATTCGGTGTGGTTATCGCCAAAGAAATCTTTGGTGGCACTGGCCGTAACTTCCTTAACCCTGCATTGTCGGGTCGTGCGTTCCTATACTTTGCGTATCCTGCACAAATTTCTGGTGACCGTGTTTGGGTGGCTGCGGACGGCTATTCTGGCGCAACCTCGCTGAGCGACGGCGCAATGGGCAACTTGAACTACGCTGATACCTCGGCGTGGATGGACGCCTTCATGGGCTTCATTCCTGGTTCTGCCGGTGAAGTCTCGACGCTGGCAATTATGATTGGCGGATTGTTTATCATGTACATGCGTATTGCGAGCTGGCGTATCGTTGCCGGTGTTGCATTAGGTGTGGCGTTCTTTGCAACCCTGCTTAACCTGATTGGCAGCGACACCAATGCGATGTTTGCTATGCCTGCGCACTGGCACTTTGTGGTTGGCGGATTAGCGTTTGGTATGTTCTTTATGGCTACCGATCCGGTCTCGGCATCTTTCACCAACCAGGGTAAGTGGGCATACGGGTTCTTTATTGGCTTTATGACAGTACTCATTCGCGTACTTAACCCCGCGTTCCCAGAGGGTGTAATGCTGGCAATTTTATTTGCCAACCTGTGGGCGCCACTCTTCGACTACTTTGTCGCTCAAAGCAATATCAAGCGGAGGATAGCTCGTGTCGGCTAATAAAGAATCATTAGGAAAAACCGTTGGCGTTGTGCTGGCAGTGTGTTTAGTTTGCTCGATTATCGTATCGGGCGCAGCGGTAGGTTTGCGTGATATTCAGCAAACCAACGCCATGAAAGATAAAATGTCTAACATTTTACACGCCGCAGGCCTGCTAGAGCAGGCGCAAGGCGACATTCTGGGCACGTACAATGAGTTCGTTGAACAGCGTTATGTAGACCTGAGTTCAGGTGAGTTTGTCGAGGCTCCGTCGGAAGATTACGACATGTACAAAGCCGCGAAGAAACCTGACATGAGCATTAAGGTAGAAAACAGCAACGTTGGTTTTCAGCGTCGTGCAGAAGTGGCTTCAGTTTACATGGTACGTAACGAAGCGGGTGATGTAACGCGCGTAATACTGCCTGTTCACGGCAGCGGTCTGTGGGATCTGATGTACGGCTTTTTAGCACTCGATGCAGACGGCAAAACAGTGCGTGAGCTTATTTACTATCAGCAAAAAGAAACACCAGGACTTGGCGGTGAGGTACAAAACCCACAGTGGCAAGCAAAGTGGGACGGAAAAGAGCTGTATAAAAACGGTGATGTTGCGCTGGAAGTTAAAAAAGCGGCTGGCGAAGATAACCCGTATGCAGTCGATGCACTCTCCGGTGCTACGCTAACCAGTAACGGTGTGAACAACACTATTCAGTATTGGGCTGGCGAAAACGGCTTTGGTCCGTTCCTTAAAAAGCAAGCCTGGCGTTCGTAAGGGGTTATTATCATGGCTGACACAAAAGAAATGAAAAAGGTCCTGTTTGGACCGATTTTGGACAGTAACCCAATCGCACTGCAAATTCTTGGTATTTGTTCTGCGCTGGCGATTACGACCAAACTTGAAACGGCATTGGTAATGTCTTTGGCATTAACCAGCGTAGTTGCGTTTTCAAATTTATTTATCTCGTTAATTCGTAACCAGATCCCCAGCAGCGTGCGGATCATCATACAGATGACCATCATCGCTTCACTGGTAATCGTGGTTGACCAAATCCTCAAGGCTTACTCCTATGAGGTTTCAAAACAACTGTCGGTATTCGTTGGTTTGATTATTACTAACTGTATTGTAATGGGCCGCGCTGAGGCCTATGCAATGAAGAGTCCACCGTTGATGAGCTTTTTAGACGGCATCGGTAACGGTTTAGGCTATTCATTCGTATTGATTGTGGTTGGTATTATCAAAGAACTATTGGGTTTCGGTACGCTGCTTGGCTTTGAAATCCTGCCGCTGGTACAAAACGGTGGCTGGTATCAGGCGAATGGTCTGCTGATTCTACCGTTCAGCTCGTTCTTCTTAATTGGTGGTTTGGTATGGTTCATTCGTACTATTCGACCAGAACAAGTTGAATCAAAGGAGTAAGACGTCGTGGAACATTATTTATCATTATTTGTTCGCTCAATTTTTGTAGAGAACATGGCTTTGTCACTGTTTTTAGGTATGTGTACCTTTTTGGCGGTGTCAAAGAAAGTAAAAACAGCAATGGGACTGGGCGTCGCGGTAATTGTGGTACTGGGTATTTCTGTACCGGTTAACCAGGTTATTTACGTCAACATCCTGGCGCCTGGCGCGCTGGCATGGGCAGGCTTCCCCGATGCTGACCTGAGCTTTTTGAACTTCCTGACCTTTATCGGCGTAATAGCTGCATTGGTACAGATCCTGGAGATGAGTCTGGATAAGTTTTTCCCTGCTCTTTACAACGCGCTGGGTATCTTCCTGCCGCTGATTACCGTTAACTGTGCAATCTTCGGTGGTGTTGCGTTTGCGGTTCAGCGCGAATACAACTTTACTGAAAGCGTTGTTTACGGTGTAGGTAGTGGGATGGGCTGGGCGTTAGCGATTGTGTTACTGGCTGCGGTACGTGAAAAGCTGAAATATGCTGACATGCCGGACGGTATCCGAGGCTTAGGCTCTGTATTCATGATTGCTGGTCTGATGGCACTGGGTTTCCAGTCCTTCACTGGTGTACAGCTGTAATTAACGCTAGGGAGCAGAAACTATGAATCAAATCGAAATATTTCTTGGCGTGGGCATGTTTATCGTCATCGTACTGGCGTTGGTATTCATTATCATGTTTGCCAAATCAAAGCTGGTGCCGTCTGGCGACGTGACTATCAGTATTAACGACGATCCTGATAAAGCCATAAAAACCGCACCGGGTGGCAAGCTGTTAGGTGCACTGGCCGAAGCGGGTATCTTTGTATCATCGGCGTGCGGTGGTGGTGGCTCATGTGGTCAGTGCCGCGTTGATGTTAAAGAAGGTGGCGGTGAAATTCTGCCTACTGAGCTTGATCACATCACCAAGCGTGAAGCGCGTGAAGGCTGTCGCCTGTCGTGTCAGGTATCGGTTAAGCAAGACATGAAAATTGAGCTTGAAGAAGAAATCTTCGGCATCAAGAAGTGGGATTGTGAAGTTATTTCTAACGATAACAAAGCCACCTTCATTAAAGAGCTTAAGCTTAAAATTCCTAACGGTGAAAGCGTACCTTTCCGTGCCGGGGGCTATATTCAGATCGAAGCGCCACCGCACCACGTTAAGTACAAAGACTTTGATGTACCAGAAAAATTCCGTGGTGACTGGGAACGTTTTGGTTTCTTTGACATTGAGTCAAAAGTTGACGAAGAAACTATCCGTGCTTACTCAATGGCAAACTACCCGGAAGAAGAAGGCATTATTATGCTGAACGTGCGTATCGCTACGCCGCCGCCGAACAACCTGAGCCTGCCAGCGGGTAAAATGTCGTCGTACATCTGGAGCCTTAAAGAAGGTGACAAAGCGACGATATCAGGACCATTTGGTGAATTCTTCGCCAAAGATACCGACGCTGAAATGGTATTTGTGGGTGGTGGTGCAGGTATGGCGCCCATGCGTTCACACATTTTTGACCAGCTTCGCCGCATCAAAACAGACCGTAAAATGACCTTCTGGTATGGTGCTCGATCTCTGCGTGAAATGTTCTATGTTGAAGATTTCGATATGCTACAGGAAGAAAACGACAACTTTACCTGGCATGTTGCGCTGTCTGATCCACAGCCAGAAGACAACTGGACGGGTGATACCGGGTTTATCCACAACGTACTGCTGGAAAACTACCTCAAAGATCACCCTGCACCAGAAGACTGTGAATTCTACATGTGTGGACCACCAATGATGAACGCAGCGGTTATTAACATGCTGAAAGATCTTGGTGTCGAAGACGAAAACATTATGTTGGATGACTTCGGTGGCTAAGGCCAACCATGACTAACGAATAAAAAAAGGGGCTGCATAGCCCCTTTTTTATTTAACCTGTATAATTACGCCGTTTGTAAAATATGGCGCTGTAAGGGGAGTTGAGTGACACGTATTAAGTATTTACTGCTGGTGTCGGTAGTGTTTTTTGTGGCATGTACTAAAGCACCACAGGTGAATGTTGAACATCTTGTCGGTCAAACCATGGGTACATCCTATAATGTAAAGTACCCGGCGCTTAGCGACGTTGATAGCGGCGCGTTGAAAGCGGCCATCGACCAACGTTTGGTGCGTGTGAATGCGCTGATGTCCACTTACGATCCTACGTCTGAATTGTCGCGCTTTAACCAGTACCGTTACAGCACGCCTTTTGAGCTATCCGCAGAAACGATGCTGGTGATACACGAAGCAATGCGCTTAGGCGAACTCAGTGATGGCGTACTGGACGTTACAGTGGGTCCGCTGGTGAATTTGTGGGGCTTTGGTCCAACCATGCGACCCGAGACGATTCCCAGTGACGAGGACATCACCGCGGTGCGTCAGTATGTCGGGCTGGATAAACTGGAAGTGCGTGGTAATACGCTGATCAAAAAGCACCCGCAGCTGTACGTGGATTTATCTACCATTGCCAAAGGGTATGGTGTGGATGTCGTGGCTGACCTACTGGAGCAGCAGGGCATTACCGATTACCTGGTAGAAATTGGTGGTGAAATGCGCGTTAAAGGCAACAAAGCCGACGGTTCGCCGTGGTTAATTGCCATCGAAAAACCGGTTTCCGATGAAAGAGCCGTACAAAAAGTCGTGTCTATTGGAGACAATGCCATTGCAACTTCCGGCGACTATCGGAACTATTACGAGCAGGACGGTATCAGGTACTCTCACCTGATCGACCCGACTACCGGTAAACCAATACAGCACAATACCGTATCAGTTACTGTAGTGGCGTCATCCTCTATGTCGGCTGACGGACTGGCTACCGCCTTTAATGTAATGGGCTGGGACTCAGCAATCGCGCTGGCAGAAGAACATGACATCGCCGTGTTTATTATCCGCAGGGTAGATGACACATTTGAAGAATATAGCAGTCCGGCTTTCGACGAGCTGGTTACTGTGTACTAGGGCAGAAGCTCTGTAAGCGAGTAAATAATGAGTACCTTTATTTTAGCCTTTGTCTTTTTCTTAGTGATGGTTGCGGCCATGGCTGTAGGCTATATGTTTCAGCGTAAGAGCATTTCCGGAAGCTGTGGCGGCTTAGGTGCACTGGGCATCGCCAAAGCCTGTGACTGCCCCGAACCTTGCGATCGCAAGAAAGCGCGCATGGAAAGAGAGCAGGTCCGACAGGACAAGCTGAAAGAGTGGGAAAAAGACCGCATTCTGTAAATCCGATACGTGGCGTGAGCGACTGGCAAAACGCCACAAAGCTCTGTGTGCTTATCACCTGACGGCGACGGCTAACAGCCTGGCGGTTGTCGGTGGTCAGGTATCATCAGCGGCCTTCGGCGGGACGGCTATTACCGCTGTAAGGGCGTCCAATAACTGCTCGAACCGAATCGGTTTCGCCACATAATCATTCATGCCGGCCGCCAAACAGCTTTCTTTGTCGCCCTGCATGGCGTTGGCCGTGAGTGCGATCACAGGGATATCCTTGTTGCGCTCACCCGCTTCGGCGTTACGTAGTCGACGCGTGGCTTCCAGACCTCCCATTACCGGCATTTGGCAATCCATCAGGATGGCATCAAACTGAAAGGAAACTCCGCCGATAATATCCAGTGCTTGCTGACCATTTTCGGCCACTAAAAAGCGCATGCCAAGCTGATTTAGAATGGCTTTTACGATTTCCTGATTAATGTCGTTGTCTTCCACTAACAACACACTGCGACCTGCCAAATGACTAAGCCGGGACTGACTGTCCCAGTCAATCGTATCCCGCGACGGGCTGCGGGCCGCGTTGTCAATCGTCTCTGCCGCTTGCCCCGTACTCACAGTAACCGGAATTCTGGCGCAAAAGTCGCTGCCATTACCGGGTTCACTGTTAGCGGTCAGGCTGCCGCCCAACAACAGACACAGACGGTGCGAGATGGCTAGCCCTAAACCGGTACCGCCATATTCTCTGGTGGTTGATGAATCGCTTTGGGTAAACGGTGAAAAGAGCTGTTCAAGCTTATCGTGGGCAATACCAATACCGCTGTCTGTGACCGTTAACTGCACCCAGACAACGTCTTCATCAATATAGCTTTTGACGTCGACGGCAACACGGCCCTGGCGGGTAAACTTAATGGCGTTACTCACCAGATTTAATAATATCTGACGAATCCGATACGGGTCACTTTGAATATCAACATGAACCAGGTGCTCGTAATTCATTGACAATGTGAGTTGTTTTTCCTGGGCGAGAGGCTCAAATAAGGTGACAACCTCATTTAATAGTTCTGGTAAGTTAAAGTGTATAGTTTCGACCTCAAGTTTACCGGCTTCTATTTTCGAAAAGTCGAGAATTTCATTGATAATATGCAATAGGTTGTCGGCACTGGTGCTGGCAGAATTGACATAATTTTGCTGTTTGTTGTTCAGGGGAGTTTGTCGCAATAAATTTAACATACCAATCACGCCATTCATGGGCGTGCGAATTTCGTGGCTCATGTTGGCCAGGAATTCACTTTTTGCCTCTGACGCCTGCATCGCAGATTGCGAAGCGTCTTCTAGTGCCGTTTGTTTTTGCTGGATAAAATTGGAGATAATGTTAGAAAAAAACAGCGCAAGGCTGACAAATACCGCTAACGCAATGATAGCAATGAGTCCAATCCAGGTGGTTAATGAAGCCGCCGCTTCTTCTACGGCACTCATCGGCAATAAACCCACAAAGAACCAGTTGAGCTCACTCGAATAATAGCGATACTGAATATATGACTGTTGCTCCAATTGCAGAATTTGACTGTGCTGCTCAAACGAGCTTGTCTGGGGTTGCACGAGATAGGCATGTAAAGCCGATGGATAGGTGTCGGCGACCGAGTGAAACCGATTTTCTGGATGCTTTAAGTCAACCAGCAAGTTTCCACTACTTTCAACAATCAACAGGTTACCCTGTTGACCCCATTGAAGGTCACGCAACAGGCCAGACAGGGCAGTAAGATCCAAATCCAGGCCAATAGCACCGAGGCGAGAGCCGTTAGCACCAGAAACCTGCCGAACCGTGGATATAACCGCTTTATTGGCGACCTGCCAGTAGTAGGCACGGGTACGAACAGTTTTGCCGGACGCCTGGCTGGCAGCAATGTACCAGGGACGTTTACGGGGATCATATCCGGCTGGCACCCGTTCTGGCGGGTATTGAATATAGCCGCCTTGTTCGTCGCCCAGATAAACATAGGCTAAGTCTGATTTGATATCTTTTAATAACTTAAAACGCGAATATAACTGCTGCGTGGCCGGGTTGTCGGCCGGCACATAAATTTGGGTTGCCGGTTTATCGGCGTATTGAGGAAGCGCACCTAAGGATTGTTTAATAACGGGTTCTTGCTGTAATAACAGCAGGTCATTTTCAACCTGAGAAAAACGACTCAAGAGGTTATTTTCTATCTGCAACACTTCGCCCTGAAACGTATTGAATAACCCGTTTATAGTATAACTTTTTACCTGCTCTACGCTTAGCATCGACACCGCGGCCACTGGCACTACCACGGCCACAACGAATGCCGGTACAAGAAGTCGCTTTATGTTTAACGCCATATTATTAAGCTAAGCTCCAATCGAATAACCTGGCACACTTTGTAAAAGTAAACCGAGCAGGTTGGGTACTTACTACTATAGCGTTAATCATCTATGGCCGCACGTTCACAGGAATATTCCCTGATATCTGCCGACATAAGTGGCCCCTGAACTGCGAAAAGTTTTCAGTGTTTAAAAAATGAGCTGAACATTTTACATGCTGTGCCTGCACATTAATGGTGTAAGTGCTTGTTTTCACGTTGTCAGAAATTGGTATGCCGTTTGTTTCAAACTTATTGAAGTGCAACGAAGGAGGATAATATGAATATTTTTAAATTATCACTAATTGCCGCGGCAACTTCAGTAGTGCTCGGAACGACCGCTATGGCGGACAACCATAAGCCCAGTGACATGAAAGATCGCGCATGGGCAACGTTCTCGGGCGAGGTAACTTCGGTTAATCCGGATTCATTTATGCTGGATTACGGCGAGGGTTCGCTGTTAGTAGAGGTAGATGATGGCGACTACGATAATGACGCCTATAAGCTGTTTAAGGGCGATGACGTGACTGTCACCGGTCGTATCGACAAAAACCTGTTCGCCGACACTACGCTGGAAGCGTCGGGTATCTATGTGAAAGGATTAAACACCACGTTTTTCTCAAGTGCCCTGGATGAAGAGGACTACCCGCTGGTCTATACCACCTCATATGTTCCCATGGAGCTTGATACCGTGACCCTTGTCGGTAATGTTATTTATACTAACGATCTCACCGACAACGTCACTATTATGATGGGCGGGGATGAACTGGAAGTGGATGTCTCCGATCTGGGCTATGACCCCCTCGATGACGAAGGCTGGTTAAAAATAGCTGCCGGTGACCGTATCCAGGTGAGCGGTACGCTGGACGAAGGTTTTCTGGACGACTACGAGCTAGTGGCTGATACCCTGACCAAGCTGGACGGATAATGTCCTTGCAGCAGGCTAAAACCAAAAAGACCTCAGTGTGAGGTCTTTTTTTTGAATAAGGAAATTTATGATTGAGCGGCGGCAACATGTGCTGAACGCAAGCATTCGCCGGCAGTTGTAAACTTGCCCTGGTATCAGGTGAATAGTGGATGACTGTTTTAATATACAGTATTATAGTGGGAGTCTTACATCCTGTTACACGCAGACGACCATGCTATGCGAAAAATAATTCACGTCGATATGGATTGCTTTTATGCCGCCGTTGAGATGCGTGATAATCCTGCCTGGCGAAATATTCCCCTTGCGGTGGGCGGAAGCTCTGACCGGCGCGGTGTTATTGCTACCTGCAATTATGCGGCGCGTCGGTTTGGTGTGCGCTCGGCGATGGCCACGGCTTATGCACTAAAACTCTGCCCGGATTTAAAATTAGTGAAGGGCCGCATGGCGTTGTATCAGCAAGAATCCGCTAAAATACGCGCTATCTTTGCTGATTACACCGATCTTATTGAACCGTTGTCGCTGGATGAAGCGTTTTTAGACGTTACCGAGTCGACCTTGTATCAGGGCAGCGCCACGCGAATAGCCGAGGAAATACGCTTTCGTATAGCCAATGAACTCAACCTGACGGCGTCGGCAGGTGTGGCGCCCTGTAAATTTGTTGCAAAAGTTGCCAGCGACGAAAATAAACCCAACGGTTTATGCGTTATCACCCCCGACAAACTGGACGCATTTGTGCGTCAACTGCCACTTAAAAAAATTCCCGGTGTCGGCGCGGTAACCGTACAAAAATTGCAGCAGCTTGGTTTGCAAACCTGTGATGATGTCAGGCGCTATCCACAAACCGAGCTGCAAAAGCGCTTTGGGAAATTTGGCCAGGTGCTCTGGGATCGGGCGCATGGTATTGATGATCGGCCGGTGCAAATCAACCGCATCAGAAAATCAGTTGGCGTAGAGCGTACCCTGAGTGCAGACATTTACAGTGTAGAAGACTGCGATGATGTCATCGAAATGCTCTACGTTAAGCTCAACGAACGTTTAATCGCGCATCAGCAAAAGCATAATGGCGGCCGACCACCGAATATTCGCACCTTAGGGGTTAAGCTTAAGTTCAGCGATTTTCAGCTGACTACCGTTGAGCATCGCTATCCCAGCGTTCACCGCAGTGCGTTTAAACCCTTGTTAGAGGAAGCCTATTTACGGGCAAACGGCCGTGGTGTGAGGCTGGTTGGGGTGCATGTGGGCCTGGCCGATAAGGAACAGCACCGTCAGTTGGATTTGCCATTGGTAATGCATAATTAACGCGCCAGCCACTGACACTTGCAGCCAGTGCCTGAGGCCATTCTTTGCTGTCTTCGACCGAGCCGCAAAACGATTAGACGACTGCACCGATCAGATAGCGTCCGACAAGAACTTAAGCTACGATAATCACCTAACAGTTGAATAAGGATATATAAAATGCTCACCCCGGGGGTTTACCAACATTATAAAGGCAATAACTACGAAGTGATCGGTGTCGCTACTCACTCCGAGGATGAAACCTCACTGGTGGTATACCGGCCTCTCTATGGAGACAGGGCGTTGTGGGTCAGGCCTCTCAGTATGTTCACCGAAGAAGTCAAAGTGAACGGCCGCAGCGTCGCACGCTTTCGTTATTTAGGTGATAAAACCCCACAAACCGTTTAGCCCGCTAGGTTAAGGCAGTAACGTCAGTGAACTATTTTGGCCTGTGTATGCTATAAAGTGCAATCATCGACGTAACGGTTAGTGCAAAAAAGGACAACCATATGAAATCAAAATTTTATAGCGTAATAGCGGCGAGTTTAATGCTTATCAGTGGCGTGAGTGCGGCGCAGGATCAATTTGCAGACGTAGAAATCAGCGTTACGTCATTATCAGGCAGTGCCTACATGTTACAGGGAGCCGGCGGCAATATAGGTGTTTCGGCCGGCGAAGACGGCGTGTTAATCATTGACGATCAATTTGCCCCACTGGCACCTAAAATCAGTGCGGCGCTGGGCGAATTAGCCACGGATGCGCCAAGCTATGTCATCAATACCCATTATCACGGCGATCACACTGGCAGCAATGGCTTTTTCCACGAGCACAAAGGGGCAACCATTTTCGCCCATGAAAATGTGCGTGTGCGGTTGGCCAGCGATGACAACGTAAGTCCCTCGGCATTGCCGGTTGTAACCTATGAGCAGGGCATCAAAATCCATTTTAATAATGAAACCCTGCATGTATTTCATTTGCCCAGCGGGCACACCGATGGTGACAGCGTAGTATGGTTTGAAAATGCCAATGTATTGCATAGCGGCGACCTGTTTTTTAACGAGCGCTTCCCATATATTGATTTGGGTGCAGGTGGCAGTGTTGAAGGCTATATCAAATCGGTAGAAACTCTGTTAACTAAAATAGATGCAGACACGCAGATCATTCCGGGTCATGGCCCGCTGGCAACGAAAGCAGACTACGAGAGCTTTTTAGCGATGATCAAAGCCACTAAGGCATTTGTCGATGCGCAAAAGGCCGCAGGCATGTCGGTTGATGATGTTGTTAAGCAAGGCTTGCCGGAGAAATGGGCGCAGTGGAGCTGGAACTTTATTACCGAAGAGCGGTGGATTAAAACCTTGTACTGATAAGGCGTAAGCCAGCGAGACACAATGCACCTCGCTGGCTTATAAACTGTATAGCCGATCGATTAGCTATAAAAGCACAGGTAAGCAGTGGTAGACGTTACTTTTACATCGAACGACTGATTCGCCGCGACGTTAAATTCTGTGCCGGTTTTAAATGAGACATACTCAGCTGCACCAGGCAGCTTAACAATTAGCTCACCTTCAACTACCTTCATCACTTCATCTTTAGTGGTATCAAATACATACTCACCAGGTAACATTACACCAGAAGTGACGGGGCCATTGGCCGATTCAAAGGCAATAGATTTTACTTTGTCGTCGAAGTAGCTATTTACACTTAATGACATTTCTTTTCCTGTTAGCTAAAAATCAGCCGCTAGTATACATTAAACAGGCCAGGGAATTGGTGCATTTTTCGCTCAATCAACAACACGGTTTAACGGTACTGGAAAACCTCAATCACGCCTGCAACCAGGCAGAGCAGTAGTCTGTGGCCACAAAGGCCACAGACTGCTTTGTTGATTATTTTGTTGTGGTGTTGGCGTCGAAGACTTTTTCACCGGCCAGCCAGGTCTGAATAACCTGGGTTTTCCAGATGTCCTGTGCAGGTACACTGAAGATATCCTGATCGACCAGAATGAAGTCGGCCCACTTGCCTGGCGTGAGGCCACCCAGGGAATCTTCCATATGCGCGGCATAGGCGGCATCCAGGGTAAAGCCTTTAAAGGCTTGCTCAATGCTCAGTGCTTGCTCAGGATACCAGCCTTTAACCGGTTGATTGTCGCGATCCTGGCGTGTCACGGCGGCGTGTAAACCGTAAAAAGGGTTTGCCAGTTCCACCGGAAAATCAGAGCCCAAAGGTAGAGCAATACCACTGTCAATTAACGTTTTCCAGGCATAAGCCCCTTCCATTCTGGCTTTGCCAATACGATCCTCGGCCATATTTTTATCGCTGGTAGCATGGGTAGGTTGCATCGATGGTAATACATCCAACTCGGCAAAACGAGACAAATCATTGACGTCAATCACCTGCGCGTGTTCGACCCGGTTGCGCAAGGACTGGCCGCCCACAGTGCTGAAAGTACGTTCAAACTCGTCAAGCACCATCCGGTTGGCGCGATCGCCAATAGCGTGAAAGTTCAGCTGAAAGCCGTTGCCCAGTACCTGTTGAAATAAGGCAGGGAAATCTTCCGGTTGAGTGAGCAATAAACCATGCTGATGCGGCGCATCGCTGTAAGGCTTAAGCAATGCTGCGCCGCGGCTGCCCAACGCGCCATCACCATAGGCTTTTACGCTGCGAATATATAAAAAGTCGTCATTACTGCGAATGATCCCGGTGTCGAGCATTTCAGGCAACGTGGGATCGGTGGCGCTTAGCATGGCGTAAATGCGTACTGGTAATTGTTGTTCAGCAGCACGAGCCAGGTAAAAATCATAAACATGGTGACCGATGCCAGCATCGTGCATCGCAGTTATACCAACGGATAGTAAGTGCTCACCAGCAGCATTGAGTTGAGCCTGATAGAGTTTACTGCTTTGTTTTGGCATTATATCGCCAACCAGATCCATGGCGCGGTCAATCAACACCCCGGTAGGATTGCCGTCGGCGTCGCGAATGATTTGGCCACCGGTTGGGTCTGGTGTGTCGGCCGTTATGCCTGCCATATCAAGCGCTTTGCTATTCACCCAGGCAGCATGGCCGTCGACCCGGGTCAGCCACACGGGTTTGTTGCTGATAACCTCATCAAGCACCGCAGCGCTGGGGAAGGAGCGATCGCTCCATAACTCCTGGTTCCAGCCGCGCCCTTTAATCCACTCCTGATCGGCGTGACCCATGGCATACTGCGCAACCCACTGCGCAGCCTCCTGCATAGTGGATGAGGCGCGTAAGTCAACTTCAAGCAGGTTGCCGCCGAGCCCCAGCAGATGGCCATGGGCGTCGATAAGGCCGGGGAGTAATACCTTGTTATGGCCATCAATCCGGTCGACATTGCCGGGTACCGTGTCAGGATCCAAACTCACTACTTTGCCGTTATCGATGAGCAAGGAATGGAAGGTTAACAACTGGCCCTGATTATCGAGGGTATAACCTTTTACGTTGGTGAATAGCGTTGCCGCATTGGTAACACTGTGTACCGACAGCGTGAGTAAAAGCGCTGAGAATAAAGACGTTATTTTTTTGTAGGTATTATTCAGAGTCATAATATTCGCCAATTATTGGTGGTTGTAATAAATAATCTGTTGCCCAGACTTTTGCCATGCTGGCCTGGCTGATATTGCCGCCGGAGAGCATGACCATGGCCGTTTGACCGGCAGGGGTATTCGCCGCCCAGGCTGCCACAGCCGCCATGGTCATGGCGCTGGTGGGCTCAACATGCACTTTCAGCAAATGTTGCAGCCACTGGGTCCAGTAGGCAATTTGCTGTTCATTCACTTCGTAAAAGTCATCCAACTGCTGGAGCAGAGGAAAGGTGATATCCCCTACAGCGGGCGTTGCCGCACCGTCTGCCAGCGTACTCACCGGCCCATCCAGGGATTCAATGACGCCCGATTGCAATGAGCGGGCGGCATCATTGGCGACCAAAGGCTCGGCCCCTATAACCTTTGCCTCGGGCGCCAACTCGCGGGTCGCTAATAGTGTACCGCTGAGCAAGCCGCCGCCGCCACAAGGGGCAAATACGGCGTCTACCTGGTTACTATCCTGCAGAGCTTCAAGGGCTGCGGTGCCCTGGCCGGCAACAATAAGAGGGTGATTAAACGGCGGTATCCACACTACACCGTCCTGTGCTGCGGCAAATTTTACCGCTTCATCCGCTTCCGGGCGAGTGGCAAACAGCCGCAATTCGGCGCCATAATCTTTGGTCGCCGCAGCCTTTACGGCAGAAATCGACTCGGTAGAAAATACCGTCACCGGAATATTGGCTTGCGCGGCGGCAAATGCCACGGCCTGGGCATGGTTACCTGAACTGTTGGCAACAATATGGCGAGGAATATTACCCGTTTCCAGCAGGCTGGTAATAAAGTTGGTTGCGCCACGCAGTTTAAAAGCACCGGTTGTTTGAAAGCACTCTGCTTTAAATAAAATACGTTGTCCCAGCCATTGATTAAGCCGCGCTGACTGTAAAAGTGGTGTGCGCGTTACTTTACCCTTGAGTCGCTGTGAGGCCTGGTATACGTCGTCAAAATTGACCGGCAATGAGGGGCTATCCATGCAGGATCCTTTTTAGTAAAAAACTGGGCTGGCAATTAATAGCTTACCACTTTGCACCGGGGTGAAAATGGCAAATGCGGCGGATAGTGGAAATAAACCTTTTAAATTGCCATAGCTACTCAGTGGTATATATTTTTTTTAGTGCTAAGGTAAATCAAGAATCTGACAATAAGGAAAATACAATGGGATTATTAGATGCATTAATGGGCAATGCCAGTGAAGTGGATGTTGCTGATGTTCAGGAAGAACTGTCGCCTATTTTAGCTGATGATGAAAAGGTGGTAAGTGCTTACAAACTTATACGGGATTTAATTGTCTTTACCAGCAATCGCTTTATGTTTATCGACAAGCAAGGCATGACCGGTCGTAAAGTTGAATATCACTCCATTCCCTACAAAGCGATAACCCAGTTTAAAGTAGAAACGGCGGGTCATTTTGACCTCGATGCCGAGCTGAAGATTTTTGTTTCGGGCCAGTCGACGCCGTTAGAGTTTGAGCTTAAAAGTGACACCGCAACCGCTGTACAAAAATCACTGGCCAATGCGATGTTTTAAGCGGTTAAGCAGTCGTTTAGCATTACCGGCTAAACGACTGTTTGACGATTGCCATAGTGTATAACGTCTAATCGGCGGCATTATCCTGCGGCCGAGGTTCTGTTTAACCGTGGTAAAGGTAAGTCAATCTTTGGCGGTCAAGCCAATAGTAACCACTCCCCCGATTTGCCCCGAGCTTAGAGTGGGTGTAACGCCTGCCCCACCTGTAATATTAAGGTGATAGAAGGTTATGCCTCAACGACGTGCTATGTAAGAGATTTTCATTGTCGCGAACGTCTCCCTGAATTGCACCATCAAAATGCCGTTAGCGCACTATGCTGATTGGGCCTGTAGCGCAAAAATTCTGCCGACACTAAAAACCAAAATCTGTCGATGCCGGCCATGTGAGTGATTGTTTTTAGATGTCTTTTTAAGACAGGAAACTTGAGTTCCCCCAGTGAGCGTGTCTGTGAATATACCTGATTATCTGAGTCCATATTCTCGGCAGTTCAGAGCCCGTCCTACAATACATTTCTGGTAAACATTTATGGTTAGTGGCAGGGGGTGGCATGGAATGTTCGCGTGAAGATATGAAGCTCATTATTATGGATTTGCTCGATGCTGGTCAGTTTATTACCGACGAGTCGACGGTAACGTCATGTGAGTGCCGGGTATGCGGCGAAAAGGCTGTACGGGTTGGGATGGATATTGTGCACCTTGAAGATTGTCCGGTAGGCAGAGCCTGTGATGCATTAGGTTATGTTTTTAATGGTTTTGCCAAAGAGGCCTGAGAACGTTTCGGGCAACGTGGCATGTGGCTAAGCGGCAAGCTGAGTATCGGCCTGCCGCTTAACAATTTTGCTGGCTATTGAGCAAAATGCTTGTCAAAGAAGTTGGTAATGGTGTGATACAAATGAATACCGGTTTGTTTACCACGAATACTGTGCTTTTTACCCGGATAATCCATCACCTCGAAGGGCTTGGCGTTGTCCTGTAAGTGTTTATACAGTTTGGTGCTGTGGGTAAACAGAACGTTGTCATCGGCCATGCCATGATAAATCAGCAAGGGGCCTTTCAGGCCATCAGAGTAAGGGAATACCGATGACGAGTCGTAGGCCTCGCTGTCGGTGTTCGGATTGCCCATATACCGTTCTGTGTAATGGGTGTCGTATAAGCGCCATGTTGTCACAGGCGCGCCCGCTACCCCTGCTTTAAAGTAATCGCCGGCTTTGAACATGCTCATGATTGTCATGTAGCCACCATAGCTATGGCCATACACACCAATGCGCTCCGGATCCACGTAGTCTAAGGTACGCAGGAACTTCACCCCGGCAACCTGATCGTCGACTTCGACACTGCCCATGGCTTTATAAATCGGTTCCTCAAAGGCTTTGCCGCGATAGTTTGAACCGCGGTTGTCGATGCTGAACACCACATAGCCTTTACTCACCCAGTGCTGCATTAGCAAACCGCGGTTGCCGCCCCAGCCATTGTTAACCACCTGTGCGTGGGGACCACCGTAC
Organism: Alteromonas gilva; assembly: GCF_028595265.1. Taxonomy (NCBI): domain Bacteria; kingdom Pseudomonadati; phylum Pseudomonadota; class Gammaproteobacteria; order Alteromonadales; family Alteromonadaceae; genus Alteromonas; species Alteromonas gilva. The sequence goes on from NZ_JAQQXP010000002.1 coordinate 549,266, forward strand.
AAATAGACAATCACCGGATGCTTGCCGGTTATTTTGGCTGGCTTATACAAACGATAATACAGGTCGATGCCGGCGTCGTTTTTAAGCGTGCCGAATTCAGGCTCTACCCAGTCGTCTTTATAAGCGGTGAGCGGGTGATTTTCATCTAACGCGTTTTCTTCTAACCAGGTGAGTTGCTCACCAGTGGCCTTATGCAAACTTACCTGTGTTGGCCGGTTAACAGTGGATGAACTGTCTACATAGATAGAGGCATCCTGACTAAAACTAATACCGTGCATGCCGGCGCGTTCGGTGAGACGTTTGGGCGCGCTGCCACCTAAGTCGGTGACGTACAGGTGGCGCTCAAGCGGCGTGTCTTTACGGCCCGTAAAGTAGACTTTTGCATTAGCGTTATCCACCGCTTCAAGTTCGTCTACTACCCACTCCCCCTGCGTTAGCTGACGTACCAACTTACCGGCATTGGTATATAAATACAGATGTTTAAAGCCATCACGTTCGGATGCCCAGATAAAATGTTCGCCGTCTTGCAGGAAGGTAAAGTCGTCATGCAGATTTACCCAGGTGTCTGATTGTTCGGTAAGCAGTGTTTGCTGGCTTTGCGTGCTGATGTCGTAGCTGCGTAATGCTAATACCTGTTGATCACGGCTCTGCCACTGGTAGGTGAAATGCTCGCTGTCGGGCATCCATTTACCGCGGGCAATGTAAATATCCTGCTCTTCACCGAGGTCTATCCATTGTCGCTCACCGTTACTGATTTGCTGTACTGCCAGTTTGATCGTTGCATTGGGGGTACCGGCCTTGGGGTACTTTTGCTCGATCATTTTGATGTCGTCGGCGTAAATTTCGGAGCGCGTGATTACTTCCACCGGCGTCTCATCAACTTCGGTAAAGGCGATATAAGACTCATCCGGCGACCACCAGTAACCCGTCATCCGGCCCATTTCTTCCTGCGCCACAAATTCGGCCATACCGTACTTAATATTGCCACCGCCCGCGGTGGTAATCGCGGTCTCCCTGCCTGACACAATATGCTTGATATACAGGTTCTGATCGCGAATGTAGGAGATGTAGTTGCCCTTAGGGGAGAGCTTTATGTCGGTTTCAAAAGCATCAGTATCCAACAACTGCCGTGCACCTTTGGTGCCGAGCTGGTGGTAAAATACGTCGCCGCCCATGGGGAATAATAATGCTTTGCCGTCAGCCGACCACTGATAGCTGACTATGCCGGTGCCAGACAATCGCATGCGCTCGCGGCGGGCTTTTTCTTCGTCGGAGAGCTCAGTTTCGCCACTGGCCAGATCGTCCGAATCAAACAGCAAGCGTGACTGTCCGGAGGCGATATTGTACTCCCATAGATCTAATTGTTCATAGTCAGATTGCTTACCCTGCAGATAGGTAACCCGTTTACCATCGGGCGCTACTTGTAAGTTGCGCGGCGAACTTCCAGCCAAAGAAGGTGACTCATATATTCTTTCAATGGTCAAAGTGTCGGCTGACACCGTATTAGTGAGCATAAGGGCTCCAAGTACTAAAGCTTTTTTCATGAATACGCTACTATTTGTCGTTATTGGGGCTTGCTTAACGTTGGTGGTTGTAAACACCGCCAACCCTGTACAAGTTGTCATTATCGAGTGTGTCGGTAGTGAATAACGCAAACACTCTTTTTAAAGCGAAAGGATGACACAATTTGGCAGTATTAAAAAGTGCACTTATCTTAGGCGCCAGTGGGTTGGTGGGACGCCAGTTGCTGCGTGAGTTGCTGCTGGATGATCGGTATGAGTCAGTCACCTGTTTGGTACGCCGGCCTTTGGGTCAGCATCTGTATCATGATCCCAACAATAAACTACACCCGGTAGTGGTCGATTTTGACGCGCTTGACGACTACCAGGGCTATTTTGGCGTCGACCATATATATTGCTGTATAGGCACAACGTTAAAACGCGCTGGCAGTCTTAAGGCGTTCCGCAAGGTCGATTTTGAATACGTGCACGTCGCGGCGCAGCTTGCCAGAGCCCAGCGGGCAGGCGGTTTTGTTTGGATCTCCTCGGCTGGCGCAAACGCACAGAGCGGCAACTATTATCTTAAGGTGAAAGGGGAGTTAGAAAATGCCATCATGCGCATGCCTCAGCTACCTAACGCGGCAGCGGTGCGTCCCGGCGTGCTCATTGGTGAACGACCAAACGATAGACGTCCACGGGAAAAGGCCGCCGCCCTGTTGTTGCAGTGGTTACGGCCACTCTTAATTGGCCGTCTGAAGAAATACCGGGCGGTGCACCCGTATCAGGTGGCACTTGAAATGATAAGGCATCAGGAGTTCTAAGTGCCGATGGCAAACGTTATTGATTCATCTTCCGAAGGCCGCAAAGGGTTTGCCTGCAAGCAGTTCTTTGTGGCTCACGACAAATGTGCCATGAAAGTCTCCACTGACAGTTTGTTGTTAGGCAGCTTTACCGATGCAGGAAATGCCTGTCGCGTCCTTGATGTGGGGACCGGCAGTGGCATCCTGGCGCTGATGATGGCGCAAAAGAGTGTCAGCGACTGTCATATCGACGCGGTGGACATCGACGATGATGCGGTTCAACAAGCCCGTGAAAACGTTGCGTTAAGCCCCTGGCCGCACAAAATATCAGTGCAGCCAGGGGCGCTTGAGGCCTTGTTACCGGCTGCTCCGTATGACGTGATAATCACCAACCCACCGTATTTTCATCAGGCCGAAAATGCCACCCGTGCTTATCAGAGCATGACAGCGCTACGCGGCCAGGCGCGCAACGAAAGCGGTCTGAGTATGGCGGTATTGTTTGCCCGCTGTGCTGAGCTTACCACGCAAGCAGGGCGCCTGAACTGTATGTACCCGTATTCCCGGTATCAGGAAGTGTTAATGAGCGCAGCACAATCGGGCTGGTATGCAAAGCGTGAGCTGGTGGTGTGCCATAACAGTTCAACAGCGCCTTATATTTGCCTGTTTGAGTTTACCAGACAGGCCGCAGAAACTGACTCGCAACAACTGTGGATAAGGCACGCAGACAACCAGTACACTGAGGCTTTCAAGCGCTTGTGCCGGGCCTTTTACCGCAATTTTTAGTCCTGAAGCGCGCCCTTTACGCGAGTGTTTCCTCGCTGGCAATGTTTTAAGCGACGTCAGTATTTACCTTGATATGCTGAATTTCAGGCACAAAAAAAGCGCGATAAACGCGCTTTTTTTCATCCAGAAGAATTAAGTTAAGACTTAACTAATACCGATACCTTTTGGATACCGGCTTCTTTCGCCTGGTTCATAACTTCTACCACTGTACCATGCTCAGTATTTTCGTGAGCCTGGATGGCGGCAGAGTCAGTTGGGTTTTCAGCCAGATAGGTCTGAATGTTTGCAACAACACGGCGAATATCAACTTCGCGACCATTCATTACAATGGTACCCATTTCATCAATACGAATAGACAGTGACTTACTTGGATTGTTCGATTGATTTTTGTTTTCAGGACGGTTTACATCAAGCCCTTTCTCTTTAACGAAAGATGTTGTTACGATAAAGAAGATCAGCATGATGAACACAATGTCCAACATGGGCGTCATGTCGACCTGGGCGTCATCATCCCCAGAAGTATGCTTTTTTCTTTTCATTTCGTTTTCTAGTCTCTAACACTTGTCAACTTAGTATACTGTTTGTAACAAAAATCGATAGCAATTGATACAAACAACCCTAATAAACACGATAAAATTAATGAAATCTTCGCTCACTTTCGTTTGAAAGCAACATCATTTAGCGGACAGCGCAACTCCCAGTTGGTAAAAATACAACTTAAAAGCATCGTTTAGCTGTTTTCTCAAAATACCATGAGGATAAATACCAAGTCTAGCCTCAACCGACATTTTTGTTCCTTGTACTAAAAAAGCATTCTTAATATGACTGTCCTGAACGAAGGCCTCAAAGGCCCTGGCGGCGAGTTCCGGGGGGGTAGCGTAATAAAAAGATTGCAAGGCTTTATCGGCTTCAACACTGCTCAAAACGTAATCACTTGGCGAACTGCTGCCTGGCGCCAGGAAAAGCGTAGCAAAACACTCGCCCAGGCGTTCGTTGAGAGGGTGGTCAACCATCTCAGCGTTGTCCAGCCAGGCCTGTGAGGCAAAGGTCATGGGGTTGGGAGTCACCAGAAAGCGCTGGCTTATATAGTGGTCGAAGGCATGGAACCACTCATGGGCCAGCGCACCACCGCCGGCATTTTTCGCTAACGCTAACTGGCGTTTAGCCGAGTGATAGTGCGCGTTGGCATGCTTTTGTCCACCAGTTCCAAAGGCCAGTGACAGCGTATTATTCAGCGAAATGACACGTTCATTGACTTGCAGAATATCAATCAAATCGTAAAGCGCATCAAAAAATAAATTGGCCGCAATTTGCTGCTCGGCGGCGGTCACCCAGCGACCAATCGTGATTGACCGAAAATTAAACAGCTGACGGATATCCTGAAAACTCACATCGGCACCGTCGCGATGACTGCCACCATTGCGATAATATTGCTGGTGCAGTCGTCCCTGTGAGGGAGCTGGCCGCTGACTAGAGCTCACTGAGTTCAGTAATGAGTTGATTGCACCAGACTGACACCCGTTCATCGGTCTGGTCAAACTGGTTCTCATCATCAAGCGACAGCCCGACAAACTGCTTGCCGTCTGCTGTGAGTGCTTTGGATTTGGCAAACTCATAACCCTGATTGGGCCAGTAACCAATAAACTGACAGCCGCTTGGTGCGATAGCGTCGTGCAACATGCCCAGTGCGTCCTGAAACCAGTCGGCATAGCCGAGCTGATCGCCCAGACCATAAAGCGCCACAATTTTCCCAGATAAATCAAGCTGGTGAACGTCGTCCCAGCTAGACTCCCAATCTTCCTGTAGCTCACCAAAGTCCCAGGTCGAGATACCCAGAATCAAAATGTCGTAGTTGGCTGTCAGGTTTAATGAGGTGTCCTGAATATTGTGCAGACTCACCACCTGCTCACCAAACAATGTATTGAGTTGGTCCTGAATTTTTTCGGCGGCCATTTCGGTATAACAGGTGGTCGAACCGTAAAAGAGTCCGATGTTCAGCGCGGGGTTACTCATTAACTACTCTCTTGATGTTGCGGTGTCGTTAGTCAGCTCAGACGAGAATTCTACCGTCTCACCGTCGCTACACAAAGCAATACAACGCACTTTTTCGTATTCTGGATCAAGTAGCAACTGGCCCAGCGCTGCGCGGTTGAGTAATGCGATGTCGTCATCGCCGTCGGGGTGGCGTTCGTTTACCGACATATTGCGTCGCCGGGTAAAAATATTCAGCGGTGAGCGCGCTGAGTAAAACCATTGGTTTAGCCTGTCAAGCCAGCGGATTAAGGTGTCCGGGAAAGTATTTTTTATGCCGCTGCAGGTAAACTGGATAATTTGTGGGCTGTTGCGGCGAAAACGCAAGCGCACGTCATACACAAACGAATAGTGCACATCCCCAGATAAAATAATAAAATGCGGCGGCGTTTTATAGTGGCGAAAGATGTTCAGGATAACACTGGCCGTGCCCTTGTGGGCCATCCAGTTTTCGGCATCAACGGTGAGGGCTTTGCCCGCCATCGTAAACAGCTTTTGGATGACCTCAATTAATTTAACCCCGTAAATTGGCGCGGCCGACACCACGATAACGGCATCTTTACCAATCAGTTGATGCTGGAACTCACATAAGGCTTCCCAGTCCATCAGACCCGATGGTTTATTTAAGCTCGACTCGCTACGCCAACGCTGAGTCCGGGTATCAAGTACGTGTACCGGCGGTTCGGTGGCTAGCTGATAATGCCACTGGTCCCAGTCAAAGAGTGTATCGATGAAGGCCTCATGGGCGGCTAATCCGCTTGCCGTGAAGTTGTGTTTTGCCTGGGCGTGCAAGGCGTCAAAGGTATCGGGCTGATTAGCCCAGCCCTGACAAAGCCAGTAACCAGCCAGGGCATTGCCCACCATACGTCGCGATAACTGGTGGCCGTAGACTTCTTCTTCCCAACCGCGGGTCAGGTTCCAGTCATCGGTAACATCATGATCGTCGAAAATCATATATACCGGCACATGAGCTAAGGCCCGGCGAATTTTGCCCAGCGGCGCCGCGAAGTGCTCAATAACCGTCGCTTCTTTGCTAAACAATGCCTGCTGTGCACTGCTGACTCTGGCGGCATCAAAGGTAATATCGGGCCACAGTTCGTCTGACCATACCAACAGATACATGGCAATCACTTCGGCCATACCAATCAGGTGGTTTTGGGCGTTAACGGACGTAAATACCGGCTTTTTCTTGGCGCCGAAGAACAATTTTGATAGTGCGGTATTGGTGGCTACCCGGGGCAGAATTTGCTGACGCTGATAATAGCAGTACGGATGTTCTGCAAGTTCGGCGGTTGATTCAACCACTGCGTCGGTCAGGGATTCGTGAAACAGGCCTAATCGCTCGACGACCTGCAGAACGGCTTGCAGCATCGGGCCCGCTACATCGTCGGCGTAAATTTGATCGCCGGTCATCAGTAATAAGTCGGGGCGCGCTGGGCCGCCCGAATGCTCATTGCAAATGAGTTCATCAACACGAACCAGGCTATCCGTTTGCGGTGCATGGGGTTTACGGCACGAGCCGTGCAACACATTATTGAGCTTAGCGGGCACGCTGAAAGTCAGTTGCTGACAGCCTTCGTAAAGCAGTTTCTGTTGTTGTACCTGCCAGCGCTGTTGCTGCGCATCGTGGCTAAATTGCAATGCGTAAGCGTACTGCACGCCGGCGGTTAAATGTTGCGCCGGAGTGAAGGTGGTAACATGAATAAACGCGTGCTCACCGGCCTGCACCACCCGATCTGTCGTTGTCCCGGCAACCACAGTGTGCTGATGGTTCAATGTTATGGTGATGTCGGCAGGTTCAGAGGTGACCAGCCAAAGGGTGACACTTCCCCGGGCTGTGTGTCTGAGCATGGGACCGGCAATAATAAAGGGTAATGGCTGAGTAATAATGGACACTCCTTCATAACAACCATTTACTGCAACGCCCAGACTATACGACCCGACAGCGTTTCAGGCAAGCTTATGGGGGAGGGATACCCCAGCTAAACGGTCAATTGTATTCAGAATGAGCGATTGGGCCAGCACACACAACTATCATGCCTGACCAGGCTTGACCCGGCACGCTTGCTGAGCGAGGATAACTTATAAAACCTATTCTTCGATGGACCCAACCATGAAATCAGCCTGGCTTATTGGCCTAGTTGCAACGGGCTTAATAACTGCCTGTAGTGAAAACAAAACCCCCATACAAACTGTGCCTGAAACCGCCGATATCCCGCAGGAGTCGCTGTTAACCGGACAGTGGATAATGGAAGCGGAAGGCGGGGTCATGCTCGATCCGCAAACTTCGGGGCTAACCCATTACAATGGCCTGCTTTACAGCATTTCTGATGCCAGTGCTATGGCGTCGCAACAGCGCCGCTTGCATGCTATCGATCCGGTAACGGCCACATTGGCGCCTAAACCTGATGAAATGAACATGGCCAGTCGGGTACGCCGCAGTTGTTTTTCTCAGTACTTAAACGATGAGCCCGATTTAGAAGCCCTGGTGGCTGATCACTCTGAACCGGGCGTATTTTATACCGTAACGGAAGATGCCACACGAACAGGCGCGTTATCTGACCGTTGTCAGCAGCGGTTTGAGGCCACCGGTTCGACTGACTACCCCACGTTGTTGGTGCGAATCGAGCAGCACAGTGATGGTAGTGCCACCATGACTCACGTGCGGCCGTTGCAGTTCGATCTTGAATTTGCGGTAGGGGATTTTCCCAATGACGGCATTGAAGGCATGGCACTAGCGCCCGATGGTACCCTGTATTTGGCGCTGGAACGTGATGATGCCGGCAACCCGCGGATATTTTCGGTAGCCCTTAATGATGATTTTTGGCAACAAACAGATTTTGCCATGGTGACAGAGCCTGCCCTTGATGTGCCAACATTTAACAGCGGCCGTCACCCTATCAACGGGCTGGAGTTTTATTTGCCAGAAGGCGCGGTGAGCGGCTTTTTATTTGCTGCGGCGAGAAACGATAACGAGCTGTGGATTATCGACGCTGCGGGTAAATTACCAACCAAAAAAATTGCTTTGCAATTTAGTGCGCCCAGCGGCGATCCACAAAACTGTGCAGCGACCGAAATTATGGACAATGCCTCCATTGAAGGGCTTGCGGTAATCGGCGATACCCTGTGGATGGTAAATGACCCCTGGAAAGAGAATTACATGAAAAACCTGCAGTGCCCGGCGAACGAAAGCCGCTATAAAGGCATGGCGCCACTGCTGTTTAGCATGCCATTAGACACTGCCTGGTTTAACTAAGCACCAGTGAGCAACGCAGCAGCTATTAATGGCTGAAGCGTTGCCTCATCGGGTTACTAGCGCAGACGCTCGGCAAAAGTCTTTTTAAACTTGGCCAGTTTAGGCGCTACGACCATGGCACAATACTGGTTTTGCGGGTTATTTTTAAAATAAGACTGATGATAGGCCTCTGCCTCATAATAATTCGTTAGTGGCACTACCTCAGTAACGATAGGATCAGGCCATATCTCGTCGTCGGTCATTTCTTTTATGATGGCGTCGGCTTCGGCTTTTTGTGCCTCATCATGATAAAACACTGCGCTGCGGTATTGGGTGCCAACGTCATTGCCCTGGCGGTTCAACTGGGTTGGATCGTGCAGTGCAAAGAAAATTTCCAGTATTTCGCGGTAAGTAATCTGCTCAGGGTTGTAGGTCAGACGCACCACTTCGGCGTGACCGGTATTACCACTGCATACCTGCTCGTATGTGGGCGAGTCGGTTTCGCCGCCGGCATAGCCGGAAACGGCTAACTCGATGCCCTGAACCTGATTAAATGCCGACTCAATACACCAAAAGCAGCCGCCGGCCAGCGTTGCGCTTGCCGGGGTGGTCGAGGAAGTTGTCATACTGTGCTCCAAATTAGTTTGTACTGGCAAGTGTGGTGGCGCAATTGTCTTTCTTCAAGTCATCCAAGCGTTTAATTTGCGCGTATTAGCAGCATGAAAACAAATAATGTACCTGAACTCACGCTGTTCTACGACGGCGGTTGTCCTTTGTGCGCCATTGAAATGCGCCACCTGAAACGGTTGAATACCGCCGGTAAGCTGGCGTTTGTCGATATTATGGACGATGACTTTGCCCAGCGCTATCCACACCTCGAATGGCAGGCGCTGAACGACCGCATCCACGGACAGCAGCCTGACGGGACCATGCTCATTGGCCTCGATGTTACCTACCAGGCGTGGAAGCTGGTTGGTCGTGGCTGGGTCTATGCGCCGCTGCGCTGGCCATTAATAAAACCACTGGCCGACCGGTTTTACCTGTGGTTTGCCCGCCATCGTTATAAAGTCTCTTACTGGCTGACAGGCCAAAAGCGTTGTCTGCCCTGTGAAGCAAAGAAATAAGGTGAAAACGCCATGAATTTGTTAGTAATAGGCGCCAGTGGCGCTATCGGTCAGGCAGTCATTAAGCAATTAGCCGATACCTTCAGTGACGCCCACATCTATGCTGTTTCAAGAAGCGCGCCCGAGGTTGACGGCGCGCTGCAAGCGCGTGTGACACCGGTCAGCATAGACAGTCAGGATGAAAGCGCCATCAGCCGCTGGCTCAATGAATGTGCCGATAACAGTATTACCTTTCACCATGTTGTATGCACGACCGGTATACTACACGACGACATGGTTACCCCTGAAAAGCGTCTTGAAGACATCAGCGCCGATGCCCTGCATCATTATTTTGCCGTGAACACGGTCATCCCCGCACTGTGGCTTAAGCATCTGGTGAATTTTTTTCCTGCCGCGCATTCAACTTTTACGCTACTGAGTGCCAGAGTGGGGAGTATTGCGGATAATCATCTCGGTGGCTGGTATGGTTATCGGGCGTCTAAGGCGGCCCTGAATATGCTGGTGAAAACTGCGGCGGTTGAATACGGTCGCAGAGCAAAGCATACCAGTTTAATCTGTTACCATCCCGGTACTGTGGATTCGGCGTTATCGGCGCCGTTTCAGCGCAACGTCAAGCCCGAAAAGTTATTTACCCCCGCGTTCACCGCCAAACAGCTGGTATCGATTATTCAGCAGCGAGACGTCAGCGAAAGCCCCTATTTTTTAGATTGGGACAACAAGCCCATTGCCTGGTAGTGCGCCGTGATGTCGTCCACTGCCGATGAAAACCAAGACTTTTAATTATTGGATTGATAGTATGTCGATGGCGCTACTTTGCGTCGGAAGGTTCGGAGTCCGGGCGTCGCCAACGACAGATAATAAAATAATGATGTTGAGCACGTAGTTCCGAAATAAAGCAACAATAAAAATCACAAGAGGAACTCATATGAGCGGGGCCAGAGAACAGTTCGGATCGCGCCTTGGATTCATTTTAGCCGCAGCCGGGTCTGCGGTGGGGATAGGTAATTTAGTTGGCTTCCCGGTCGGGGCCGCTAAAAACGGTGGCGGTGCATTTTTAGTCATGTACGCCATTTTTGTTTTCGCAATCTGTTTACCCGTCATGATGGCAGAGATGGCGGTAGGCCGTAAGGCTAAAAAAGATCCGCTCGGGGCGTACTCTGCACTTACCGATAATTCTGCCAAATGGAAAATTGCCGGTTGGTTATCCATTATTACGCCGTTTATGATTGCGGTGTTTTACCTGGTCATTACGGTGTGGATTTTTGGGTATTTGTATGGCGCGGTCACGGGTGACCTGGCGCTGTTAGCAGAGCCGGATACCTTTGGTACGTTTATCAATTCGCCAATCATCTTTGTTTATATGGCAGTCGTGTTGGGTATTGTGTACCTGATCCTGCAAGGCGGCGTAAAAGAAGGTATCGAAAAAGCAGCGAAACTATTAATGCCCGCGCTCTTTGTTATGCTGGTGCTGCTGGTTATCTTTGTGTTGACTCAGGATAATGCAATGGCCGGGGTGTACTTTTATCTGGTGCCTGACTTTAGCAAAATAACTGCATCGGTGGTTAATGGCGCGCTATCGCAGGCGTTTTTCTCACTGAGCCTGGGCATGGGGATTATGATCACTTACGGTAGTTACATCGACCGCTCAGCAGATATTCCGGGCTCGGCAAAGCTGGTGGCTTTAACGGATACCGCCGTTGCCTTTACTGCCGGGCTAATGATTTTGCCGGCGATTTTCTCGTTTAACCCCAATACCAACCCTGCAGAGTTGAGCGAATCGTCAATTGGTATGATTTTCTCCTTCCTGCCGCAAATCTTTTTAGCCTTACAGACCAGTATCGGCTTTGTGGGAGCAAGTGTGGTGGCCAGTTTGTTTTTCTTACTGGTGTTTTTTGCTGCCATTACCTCGCTGGTGTCGATTTTTGAAGTGCCGGTGGCCGCATTAATGGACGAAAAAGACTATAGTCGCCGTAAATCGCTGGTGGTATTAGGCGCGTTGCTGGTGCTGTTTGCCATGTTCTGCGCGCTATCCTTTGGTTTTGTGCCGTTCTTTACCGAGTTTACCAGCTACGCTGGTGCCACCAAATCCTTCTTCCAAGTGGTCTATGATGTGTTCTATGACACCATCCTGCCATTAAACGGATTTTTAATTTGTATCTTTGTAATGTATCGCTGGAAGCGCCACAATTTTAATGAAGCGCTGGAGGAAGGCTCGCCTGATTATAAGGGCAGTTGGGTTGAGAAATACGTGAATATTTCGGTAAGTGTCTTTATTCCAATAATCCTGTTGGGGATTTTTATTAACACTGTGGCACTTATATACTTTGGTGTTAGCCTGTTTGGTTAAACAGGCTTCATTTGCCAGGGGCTCGCAAATTCCAGTGTCATCCCCAGTGCGTCCAGCGTGGCCTGCGGGTTGATTGATTTACCCGTCGGCAGAGTACTATGGTCTGACCCATCGCTGAATTCAATGGGGGCTAAACCCAGTTGGTTTGCCATTTTCGGGTAATACTCACCGCGCATCGGATGCGCACTGCTGCTCAGATGCCAGAGCTTTTGCTTTGGCTGCTGAGTCATTAATGCACCGATGGTGGTGACCACATCGTCTACATGCACCAGGTTAACCACCTGATTAGCCCCGCTTAAGGTTCGTCCGGCCAAAGATTTAACCGGATGCCGATCGGGCCCCACTAGTCCAGCCAGACGCAATATATAACCGTTTTCGGGGGCGCATTGCTGAATATGTTGCTCTATAGCGACATGCGCTTCGCCTGACGCCGTTGTCGGTGCAACGGGCGAGCCCGTGGTAATGTCGCCGTCCTGATCGCCATAAACCGAGGTGGTGCTAATAAAAATGAGTTGTTGTGGTGGTTGATTGCGATACAAGGCGGTTATCAGTTCGCACATGTGCCGGGTAAATCCGTCGAGATCCGTGTTGCGTCGGCCTGGCGGAATATTTAATATCACCGTACTGTTTGCGCTGTGTGCACTGAGACTATCAGGGTTGTCGCCCAGAGCGAATAACAGTGCCTTAACGCCCTCTTGCTGCAGTTGTTGCGCTTTATCCTGACTGCGAGTTGTGCCGGTTATTTGCTTGCTGTTGGCAAAATGGCTGGCGAGGTATCCTCCCAGCCAGCCACATCCACAAAGTAAGAGTTTATTGCTGTTGCCTGCCATACTGACGACCTATCCAGATTAATTGGCGTCAGTCTATCACGTTACTGCTGCAACGCTGAACGACCATCTGTTTCCAGCAGATCCAATCCCTTCAGCGCGGCAATGTTTTGCTGCATTCGGGTTTCAGCATAATCGGCTTTGGCTAGCACGGTGCACAGTTCGTCGGCTTTTGACTCCAGCGCTTCGGCTTCGCCTTCAACGCGTTGCTCAATGGTTTCGCCAAAGTTTTCCATACGTGCGGCAAAATCATCCATGTCACCATCGGCGAACAGCATTTGGCGTCCGATTGCCATCAGGAAGTGGCCCATAGAGCGCTCAACCAAATCGTCAATTTTACTGTCTAGTTGTTCACTCCAGGCAGCATCCGCCCAATCTCCGTTTAAGTTAGTACTGTCAAACCGGTAAGTACCGTCAGCAGCGAAAAAGCGTTCGTCGATTTGTGCCGAGAGATCGATAAAAAGTTCATCGAAGTCGTCAGTTAATTCGTGGTCGGCGCCGAGCAGTTCAGAAAACACTTCGGTTACTGCATAGCTTGCGATTTTGATTCCGTCGCGGGCAATTTCAACCGTCATGGGAATAGCGCTTTCTATGCTGGTGTAGTAGTCGGTTACCCAGCGTTGCTCGTCATCGTTAAGGCTGATGACCTGGCCGTCGACATAGAGCTGGTGAGCAGGGGTGATCAGCACTTTCTCACCATCCTCGGTAGTAATGGTCAAATCCCCGTGATCGTAGGTAACAGAGCCATGCAGTTGCATATTACATTGGTTATCAATTTCGATATGGGCTAAAGCGGGCTGGGCACAAAGTGCTGAAGTCATGAGTAGTGCGGTAGCGATAGTTTTCATCCTAAAACCTCTTATCTTAAATAGCTGTTTGTGACATAGTATTGGGTAACTGTTACTGTGCTTTATCGCAAATCGCAGGCCAATATTTTTATTGTTAATTTTCAATTGCTTGCGGTTTTTAGTGAGCTGTAAAATAAGTGGTTTGTTAATAATTTAGAGGTAATAGACTAACTTTTAGCGGAATTGACCAAGATCAATTTTCACTGCTTTATGCGTAAAGCGCATGTTCATTTTTGTTCGCTTAGTGCATAATACGCGCAGAATTTTTATAGGGTAAAGATTATGAGTGATTGGATTGATGCAATTTTATTTGCTGTTGCGTTAGTGGCATTTACTTTAGGCATGAGCAGCATCGTAATGGGTTTCATGTCTAATAAAGAAGGTAGCGAAGCCCTGCATGAGCGCATCGAGATGGGTTATCTTGGCGTCAGTGCGCTGGTTGTATGTCTGTTGATGGTTTACGTAATCAGCTAAATAGCAGCGGCTTGTATACTAAAAAGCGCTCATTTGAGCGCTTTTTTTATGCCTGACATCACCAGTGACAACAAGGCGCCTTGTTGCCTTTAGTCACTTTTTTTTGTCGGCTTGATGAGCCTTCGGGGTTTCATCACACAGGGTCTCTGCCGACGGTGGCTGGCCCTGATTAGCAGGCATAAAGTTGCCCAGGTGGCTGTCACGCTGGTATGCACGTAATTCAAATTGCGGCATCATTGCCATAATGTGATCAAAGATGTCGGCTTGTACTTTTTCGTAAGCAACCCAGGATTTGTCCCTGCAAAAACAATACACTTCCAGTGGCAGGCCCAGTTCATTGGGGGGTAGCTGACGCACCATTAATGTCATATCCTGATTTATCTTGGGGTGTTTGGTCAGGTAAGCCTCCAGGTAGGCCCTGAATGTGCCGATATTGCTTAGCGCCCGACGATTGAGCAGATCGCTTTCGTCGATAGAATTATCTTTATGATAGCGCTGAAGCTCGTCAACTTTGGCGGCGATGTAATCGGCGATAAAGCGAATTTTAGCCACCTTCTTCAGGCTTTCATCGTTGTATAACTTAATCGAATGAATATCGACATATACCGAGCGTTTGATACGCCGACCACCTGACTCCTGCATGCCTCGCCAGTTTTTAATGGCCTCATTGGTCAGGGAGTAGGTGGGGATTGTGGAGATAGTATTGTCCCAGTTGCGCACCTTAACGTTAGTCAGGCCTAACTCAATAATTTCGCCGTCAACGGCAAATTTGTCTACCTGGATCCAGTCGCCGTTAGTAAATAAACGGTTTGCGGTGATTTGGATACCGGCGACAAACCCTAATATTGTATCTCTGAAAATGAGCAGTAATACCGCGGCGATAGCAGTCAGACCTGACAACAACAACAGTGGGTTACGGTCAACAATTAAGGATACACTCAGTAGCAAAAACAGTATTACCACGATGAGCTTGGCGACCTGCACAAAACCGGTAATAGATGCCTGCGCGGCAAATGGCGTGGTGTTATACCAGTCTTCCAGGGTATTGAGCAGTGCGCTGAAGCATAATACGCCGGTGAACATCAAATACAGCAGCGATGTTTTGAGCAACATGTTATGCATCAGGCTATCACTGGTAAGCAACACCTGGGCAGTCAGAAAAATGGTAATAGCCGGGAGCAAATGGATTAACCGGTTAAAAAAGCCGTGGTTGTGCAGTGCGTCATCCCAGCGGGTTCTGCTTTTTAAAATCCACTTATTAATGACCGATCTTAGCAGTACCCGGCTGACCAACAGGGTGATTAGCGCAATAGCGAGCACCACACCGAGCGCAAATGCGTTGTACAGAGTGCTGTTTAATACAATGCTTGCATCCAGGTTTTGCAAGAGTGCAACAAAGCGCTCCCGAAGCGTTTCCGCGGTGACCATTTACATTCCTTTTTTAAGTTGAGCAATCTTGCGGTCTTTAGCGTGCCAGAGGCTGTTCACCCATTGCTGAAAACCGGTCTTGAAGGTCGTATCATTATAATAATCGCCTATCGCGGTGGACGGAATATCCAGTACATTAACATCCACAATGATGTGTCGCATTTGTCCACTTAACATTGCCAGCATTGGGTGCCTGGTATTTTGTGGGTAAAGCAGTGAAATGTCTAAAATATTCGTAAATAACTCGCCCATCGTGGCCAGCGTAAAGGCGATGCCGCCAGCTTTTGGCGCTAGCAGATGCGTGTAAGGGCTTTGGCTCTTTGCGTGCTTTAACGGCGTAAAGCGGGTGCCTTCGACAAAATTGATGACAGTGGTTGGCTGGTGGATAAACTTTTGGCAATAGCGTCTGGTTGTCGCGATGTCGGTACCGCGCTTGTGGGGGTGCTTTTGTAAGTAGGCACGGGAAAAGCGACGCATAAACGGCATATCCAAAGCCCAGGCAGCAAGGCCTACAAAGGGCAGCCAGATAAGCTCCTGTTTAAGAAAAAACTTCGGCGCCGGAATACGCAAAGCAGCAAACTCGATCAATAAGATAATGTCCAGATAACTCAGATGGTTAGCCACTATCAGGTACCAGCTTTGCGTACTCAGCTGACCACTGACGCGGTAATCAAAACAGACCGGGTTAAACAGTTTGATCAGCGCTACGCTGCATTTGCCGAAACACAGCATAAAGCTGTTCATGATCGGCGCCAGTGCCCGTTTAAATGCCGCTACGGGAATGACCAGCCGAATCAGGCCGAGCAGGATAACCAGGCCGCCCCAAAAAGCAAGATTAGCAAGCTGAAGAGGCAAATGGATTATAAAAATGACGGGCGCTAATAACTGCCTAACCATCGCTTATACTGCCTTCCAGTTTTCGAGTCGTTGATCTTTTATCAGCCATTGCTGATTAAGCCACTGTTGAAAACGGGCACGTTGCTCCGGGTTTTCAAAGTACTGCATAATATTCAGCTCGGCAGGGAACAGGCCCTCAAGCGGCTTTACATCTATATGCAGTTTTATACGGTCAACTGAGCCACTGATAAAATCCCAGAACGAAGGCGGTTTGCCGGGGTAATAAATTGTGACATCAATGAGTTGATGGAGCTGCCCGCCCATGGCATTGAGAACAAACGCAATACCGCCCGCTTTAGGTTTAAGCAAGTGTTTAAACGGAGAGTGTTGGCGACGCTGTTTGTCTGGCGTAAAGCGCGTGCCTTCAACAAAGTTCATGATACTGGCCGGTTTAAATTTGAATTTTTCACAGGCCTTTTGGGTGGTTTCCATATCCTTACCTTTAAGGTGCGGATGCTTGGCCAAAAACGTTTTGCTGTAGCGGCGCATAAATGGAAAATCCAGTGCCCACCATGCCAGCCCCAGTAATGGCACCCAAATAAGTTGTTGCTTGAGAAAGAATTTCAGAAAGGGCACGCGATGATTCAACACGCGCTGTAAAATTAAAATGTCTACCCAGGACTGGTGATTGGCAATCACCAGGTACCAGTCATTGCGGGACAACCCCTGTAAGCCACTCACTTCAATTCTGGTGCGACTAAACACCCGTTGATTGAGGTTATTCAGGCTTATCCAGGCTACTGCACATGCATCGAGCAGATACGTCATTGCCGTCCGCCAGCCTCTAATCGGTATCACTAATTTAAACACCGCCAGTACCAGTACAATGGGTACCCAAAAAAACGTATTTAAGCCATAAAACAATGCCGACAGTGCACCGTTAAGCATAGTCAGGTATTTTTTCAATGCTACATCACCCTGCAAATCACATATCGCGCTAGTTTATCGTAAAATCATGAGAGATCCGACAATAATGCGGGCAATTGTTGTAAATAGGTAGCTATTATCGCTGAATCCGCGCGTGCAGCACGTTTTTTGAACGGCGCATAAAATGTTGTTGGTGTAAAGCTAATCCGGGCGCAGTGTGGGGGTGGCCCAGGGGCGCCATTCTGCTGCAGATGTTGAATATTGGCCGTCTGTTTGGAGCAGTTCCCTGGTGTTAGCGGCAGATTGTAATAGAAACTGACTGACAAACTGCTGTACGGCTGGCTGCTGCGAGGCCGGCAACTGACAATGCCGGTGGCCGCCCACCTGACTGATACCGATATTTTGCGGCGTGCCTAATGCCTGCCAGACACTTTTAGCGACTTGAGAAGTGATAAAGGTGCTGCTGTTACCGAGCCACTCCATTGAGGTATTTTCAAGCACCAGCAACCCCCGTGGGGCTAGCAGGCCCATCAACTGATGGTGGTCAACCGGGAGCTGGGTGGTCGCGCCGCTAAAGCGTGAAAAGTTATCGCGAAACCATACATTTTCAGTAACGATTTGCTGTTGCGTCTGAACGTTTTGTCCCTGTTGCTGCTGATAATCTGAAATACGCCAGCTGGCGGCGCCACCAGAGCCAGATTCCTGGGCAATGGTGAGTTGAATGCGCTCGTCAAAGGCACCGGCCACGATCGCGCCTTTGCCATTCCTCGAACAGCCGGTCACCCCAATGCGCGTGCTGTCTATAAGCTGTTGGTCAGTGTTTTCGATAACGTCGAGAATGCGACTAATTCCCCAGCTCCACGCCATCATTGCACCAGCAGGATGATCGCTACCGAATAGCTCATAGAACTTACCGCGTCCCCTTGATTGCTGATTGTTTTGTTCCGCCAGCTCGCCATTGTTATAGGTAATCACCGCTACGCCAGCATCATTGAAAAGCTGGGTATCAAGACCATACTCGCCGAGCCGGATCATTGCCGGAAAGGGCGCTTTGCCAATGGCGGGCAAATGCAGTTGGGCGTTGAAGGCTATTGTGTTGCCCGATGCGCTGGCATGCACAGTCAGTTGCCGGGCCGTTACAGTGCCTGACACCACTGGAGGGGCCGGCGGTAACGGGCCGAGTTCCCAGTGCTCAAACTGAGCCTTGGTCCAGGCCCGCGCGCACTGCCATTGTGACCGGGAAGTGACATTTATAGCCTTGCCGTATACAAACGGATTGGGCAGGTGGCGAATGTCGTTTAATTGCGCAAAATCGGCGGCAGCGTATACCGGACACGCAGTATCATCTTTTAATGGCTTGCCCGAATTAGCATTGTTTGCTGAGGCTTGTATAGATGTCCCCAGGCTTGCTAAGACGAATAACGTCAATACCTTGAATCGCTGCATAGAAAATATGTTTGACCGCAAAATGAACGCCAGTGTGCAGGATGCCGCACGCAAGGCAAAATCATTTTTTTTAACAACGTATTTACGTTTTGATGCCTTTTGATTGTGCCACCGTGACTTTCGGGTATGTTTTGGCTGTTGCGTTAATCTATGGAGTAATAATGAACACTTTCCGGTTTAAAAAAGCGAAGTCTACGCTGGTGGGATTAGCCGTTTCGGTTATTCTTGGTACCGCAGGTTGTACGTCCGATACATCAGAGTCCGGACAAACTAATACTCAAAGCCAGGAGCAGCCCGCTTACCTCAATACCAGCTTGCCGATGCAGGAGCGGGTGAAAGATCTGGTCTCACGGATGACTCTGGAAGAAAAAATTGCGCAAATGTATAACGATGCGCCGGCGATAGAACGACTCAACGTACCGGCCTATGATTATTGGAACGAGGCGTTGCACGGTGTGGCTCGTGCCGGCAATGCTACCGTGTTTCCACAGGCCATTGGATTAGCGGCGATGTGGGACAAGGAACTGTTACACGAGATTGCCACCGTCATCTCAGATGAGGGCAGGGCAAAGCATCATTATTTCAAAAGCGCCGGGATAACCACGCGTTACACTGGATTAACCTACTGGTCGCCGAACATCAATATTTTTCGCGATCCACGTTGGGGGCGTGGCCAGGAAACATATGGTGAAGATCCGTTTTTAACCGGTGAGCTTGGCGTAGAATTTATAACCGGCTTGCAGGGTGACGATGACACCTATTTAAAAAGCGCAGCCACTGCCAAGCATTTCGCTGTGCATAACGGGCCGGAAATTACCCGTCATTCTGACAATTACGTCGTGTCTGATAAAGACCTGTACGAAACCTACCTGCCGGCATTTGAAAAAGCGGTTGTAGAGGCCGATGTTGAAGCCGTTATGTGCGCCTATAACCGGGTTAATGATCTGCCTGCCTGTGGCTCGGATATGCTGCTTAAAGAGATACTGCGTGGTAAGTATCAGTTTGATGGTCATGTGATGTCTGACTGCGGCGCGATTGCCGATTTTTACGATCCAAAGGCCCATGATGTCACCCGCGCACCAGCCGCAGCCGCCGCGTGGGCGGTGACCAGCGGAACCGATTTGAACTGCGGTACCGGGCGCTTAAGCAGCTATGCAAACCTGAATTTTGCCGTACAAAAAGGCCTGATCAGTGAAGCATTGATTGATCAGGCTGTGGAACGCTTGTTTATGACCCGCTTTAAACTGGGCATGTTTGACCCGGATGAGCAGGTGGGATATGCCAGCCACTCAATGGATGAAGTGGGCAGTAGTGAGCATTTGGCACTTACCCAAAAAGCCACTGAGCGTTCGCTGGTGTTACTGAAAAATAACGGCGTATTGCCACTTAAAAAGGACGTGAAAGTAGCGGTAATTGGTCCTAACGCTGACAACCGTGATGTGTTGTTGGGTAACTATAACGCGCAGCCAATCAATCCGGTCACTGTGTTGGACGGGATCGAGCAATATCTGGGCGAAGAAGCGGTCACCAGTGCCCCGGGCAGTGCCCTGATCGCCGACGTCTATGGCCATTGGCAGGTGCTCGACAGCAATGTGTTGTTCCACACCAACGCCCTGGGTGAACGCGAAGCCGGCGCCAGAGTCGAATACTTTAATGTCGCGACCCTGCCGATCACGGATTTTACTAACGTTCACACCAACGCCGAAATCGTCGGCGACGCCAAGGCAACAGAAACCCGCAGTAGTCTTGAGTTATATCGGGAAGTCTCGCCGATTACCAACAAGGTACTCGATGACTTTGGCATGGTCATCAGTGGCGAGTTGGTACCCGAAACGAGCGGCAACTACCGCTTCGATGGAGAAGGGGAGATAACCATCGACGGTGAGGTGGTTACCGGGCCTGTTGCGCTCACAGCCGGACAGTCCTATCAGTTTAGTGTTACCAAAGTCTTTGCTACTGATCAGTTGACCAATACTGATCATCGTATGCGGGCAAAATGGCAGTTAAGTTGGTTAAACACCTCCGAAGCGCTGGTTGAGAATGCCAAGGCGGCCGCCAAAGATGCCGACGTGATTGTTATGGCAGTGGGTATTTCGCCGCGCATCGAAGGCGAGGAAATGCCGGTGAAACTGGAAGGTTTTAACTATGGCGATCGCTCAAGCATTGACCTGCCGGCTGAGCAAAGCGCGCTGATCAAGGAAATGGAAGCACTGGGTAAACCGGTCGTCCTGGTGAACTTCAGTGGCAGTGCCATGGCATTAAACTGGGAACAGGATAATGTTGATGCCATCGTTCAGGCGTTTTATCCCGGCGAAGCAACCGGCACCGCGCTGGCCCGTATTTTATGGGGAGAAGTGAGCCCTTCAGGCCGTTTGCCGGTAACCTTCTATCATAACCTGGACGGTTTTGCGGCATTCGATGATTACGACATGACCAATCGTACGTATCGTTATTTCAACGGTGATGTGCTGTATCCCTTTGGATATGGTCTGAGCTACGCCAATTTCTCTTACTCTGGTTTAAATGCACCACAAGAGCTATCTGCCGGCAGCGACCTGGCCTTGTCTTTTACGTTGAAAAACGATGGCGAAATGGACGCAGAGCAAGTGAGCCAGCTGTATGTGAGCATGCCTGATGCGCCCGTTGACACGCCAAAGGTAGCCCTGAAGGGCTTTACTCGTACAGCGGTTAACGCGGGGGAGTCGACGCAGGTAAGTATGGTGGTACCGGCAGATGAGCTGGTCTACATCAACGACAAGGGCGACAAAGTTCCCTACAAAGGCGCGCTGCACTTATCGGTAGGGAACGGCCAACCGCAGTTCGCGGCTGACCAGGAAGTAGTTAAGACAGTCATTACACTGCTGTAGTTAACTTGTCTCAATACGCAGGCCGCGCGACCAAGCGCGGCCGAAGGAGTACCAACGTGAATAAATGGTGGTTAGTGCCGTTACTAAGCGGTGCGCTGTTAACATCGGGCTGTAACGACAACGGTTCGCCAGTTAATGAACTGGCCAAAGAGGGCTTGGCGGACAAATACCAGTCACACTTTTTAGTCGGTACAGCGATTAGTTCATGGCAGTTGGCGTCACCGAAGAAAGACTACGTGAATATTGTCTGTAATGAGTTTAATGTCTATACCGCTGAAAACGCTATGAAGTGGCAGCGCATTCATCCTGAGCCTGATCAGTATAAGTTTGATTTGGCTGATAAGATGTTTGAGTTAGCCGGGCAGTGTGGTGCGCAAATTATCGGCCATACGCTGGTCTGGCATTCACAAACGCCTGACTGGGTGTTTGAAGATGAACAGGGAAATCCACTGACCCGTGAGGCCCTGCTGGCCCGCTTAAAAGATCATATTACGACGGTGATGACGCGCTACAAAGGCAAAGTTAAAGGCTGGGATGTGGTGAATGAGGCGCTGAATGAAGACGGCAGCATGCGCGATACACCATGGCTGCGTATTATTGGCGACGATTACTTAATCAAAGCCTTCCAGTTTGCTCGCGAAGTTGATCCGGACACGGAGCTGTATTACAACGATTACAACCTCAATAAGGCTGAAAAGGTGGCCGGTGCGGTACGCCTGGTAAAGCAGCTGGAGGCCGCCGGTGTTAAACCCGATGCAGTAGGGATGCAGGCTCATTACTCGGTGTTTTATCCTGAAATAGAAGAGGTTGAACAGAGTATTCAGGCACTGATTGCTGCGGGCGTCAATGTTGCTATTACCGAACTGGACGTAACCGTATTACCCCAGCCTTCAAGCGTTGAAGCCGGGGCGGATATCGCGTCGTCTGCGGAGTATGAAGAACGACTGAACCCTTACACTGATGGGTTACCCGAGGCACAGCAACAAAAACTATCGCAAACTTATGAGGCGCTGTTTAGCCTGTTCTTAAAATACGATGCCCATGTCGACAGGGTTACATTATGGGGCGTGGATGATGGCTCGAGCTGGCGTAATAACTTTCCGGTTCAGGGTCGCACCGATTATGCATTATTGTTTGATCGTAACAGCCAGCCTAAGCCGGTTTACCATGCTCTGAAAAGACTCGTTGAGTAACCGCGCATATTGCTATGCAATAAAGCGCGATGGCTATCTTTTACGATACCTTAACCAGCGCCGGGAGAGCCCCTGGCGCTGTTTCTTTGTTTAGCTAAAGTGTGGTCATAGCACCCTCAGCCGCTGCACGTTTTCTACCTTGGGCAATACCGGGCCGGCTTTTACAAAAATATATTCACCAGTATCGCTCTCAACAAGCGCTAAGGGGTTATTCAAACTGTATTTTTGTAATGTAGTAGGCGCTGTAAGGCGCATCCTGTGCCTGTAACCAAACCCCGTCAATCTTTTTACCTTCGGCATCCAGTTCTTTTAATGGTACTTCTGCAAGGGCCCAGCTTTTGGCCTTGGGTTGTATGACATACCCAGCACTTAGCGGCTCGCCGTCAACAACCAGTTTCACAGAAAGCGTCTGACCACCTTCCAGTCCGCCATTAATAAAAAAGGTCAGTGTATTGTAATCATCGAGTGATAGGGGCGCATGATGAAACGCCAGCGCTGACCATGCCTCACCGGCGACTTTTATAGGTTTTATGCCGCCTACCGGCACCGATAAGTTAACATCGGCGAAACTCCAGTTCTGCCATTCATTTTTGAGTTCATCATCGTAAATGACTAACGTATTGTTACTCTGTGCCTGAGCAGTACCACACATAAAATGAAGCAGTATTCCGACAACGAGTATTGTTTTTATTCGATCAAGCAACATGGGTGTAATTTTCTTGTTAATTGGGTGTTAATTATTTTTCATCAGTTTTAGGCAGATTTCAATATCTCAATTGGTAATATTAAATAGGTAATAGCCAAATCAGAGTACGTACCATCACTAAGCGAAGCCAGCGCCAGGCTTTAACGAAAAAATGACGTCACGGTGAAACGACCAGAAAAAGGATTAAGATCCGGGGTGAAAGGATGGGGGATATTCCCTGAATGAAGTAACGCGCAAGGATAAATCACCGCGCGGTTAAACTGACAGTCTACGGATAACAAACGTTTAAACAGTTTACTGTCGCCGTTAATGTAGTGCGATGAAGGCGGACAATCTGCCACGTGGGAGGCTAGTGATGCCAGATACTCATCATAGTCATGCTCGGCAATCAATGACTGCCCCGTAGGTGTAAACTGATAAAAGCTGGTGCCACCATGTGGCGGGCGGCATAGGTAGTGCACTACCGCATATTCCGTCGGTTTTGGCCGGTCTATATGCGGCATACACTGCGCAGGTGAAAGGTCTTCTTCCCGGGTGGTCACCATAGAAAAATAACTTTCTCCCGCGGTTAACTGTTGTTGTTGGTGATGCTGGGCGAGGGCCTGATTGATTTTTTGCAGACTGTATTTTATGTAGCCGGGCGGAGCCGGTGTGCGTAACCCCGGATACAATCCCCCCGATGCGGGGGAACTGGGTTGATTCACGGCATAGTCAATTAACTGCTTTGCACCCGGAATAAAATCATCAATCACCAGTACTTTAGCGGTTGAGCCGGGGACGGTTAACAGCTGGCCGTTGTTCACATTGGCGCCTTGCAAAATTTGTTAATATATTCCTCGTGTAGCGGCATATGATCAGCCGAGCGACGGATGACGTTTTTAATACTCGTCAGACGGCGTTCAAGCTCGTCCTGGTCAAAGATATCAGCCAATGCATGATAACCTTGTGGGCGTATTCCCTGGCCATACATGACTTCAAACCAACTCAAATCATTGAACAATTCGTTATTAAAACGGTGAATGCGGCCGTTTTCTTTAAATTGTTCGATTTTTTGTGTGAGCGAATCGGGGACCGACATGTTTTTGCAGTATTGCCAGAAAGGCGTGTCTTCCCGCTCAGTGGCATGGTAATGCAAAATTAAGAAATCACGAATGCTATCAAACTCAAAGTCCATCTGGCGGTTATATTCGTCGATATCACACTGTTTGGGGCCCGAAAACGGGAAAAACGTGAAGAACTTGGAGATCGCGGATTGCACCAAATGCAAGCTGGTGGACTCCAGCGGCTCCATAAAGCCACTGGCCAGCCCTACGGCGAGGCAATTACGATTCCAGAATTGTTTGCGTTTACCCGTTACAAAACGAATCTGGCGGGGTTCACGGAGCATTTCGCCATCAAGGTTTTGTTCTAAAATCTGTCGCGCTTCCTCGTCGTCCATAAACTCGCTGCTATATACGTGCCCGTTACCTACCCGATGTTGCAAAGGAATGCGCCACTGCCAGCCAGCTTTTTGTGCCGCAGATCGGGTAAATGGCCAGGGCGCTTCAGTACTCGCTGTTGGCACGGCAATGGCTCTGTCGCAGGGCAGCCAGTGCCGCCAGTCTTCGTAGCCGGTTTTGAGGGTTTGCTCAATTAACAGGCCGGCAAACCCTGAGCAATCGATAAAGAAGTCAGCCTCATGTTCGCTGCCATCGGCCAGGATCAATGAGCGTATGTCGCCGCTTGGGTGTTGGGTTACCTCAGTCACTTTGCCTTCAGTACGAATAACGCCATGTTCTTCGGCGACCTCGCGCAGATATTGCGCGTACAAACCGGCGTCAAAGTGAAACGCATAAGCAATGTTTGACAGCGGTGAGTTACCGGCATCCATAGAGCGCATAAAACGTTTCTCGTTACAGGCCAGCGATGACAGGGTATATTCATCAAGGGGTGCGGCCTTGCCAAGTTGACGCATCTTCAGCCAGTAATGATAAAACTGGACGCCTTCCATATTCTTACCGACTTCGCCGAAGGCATGATAGTAACTGTGGCCAGTTTTACGCCAGTCTTTAAATTGAATACCGAGTTTAAAGGTGCCCTGAGTACGCTTTAAAAATGTATCTTCATCGAGGCCGATTAAGTCATTAAACAGCAGGATTTGGGGGATTGTCGCCTCGCCTACACCCACCGTACCAATATCATCCGACTCGATGACCTGGATCTGGCAGGGGTGGTTTTTAAGAATTTTACCCAGTGCGGCACCGGTCATCCAACCTGAGGAGCCTCCCCCGAGCACAATGATCTTTTTTAACGGAGACTGCATAGTATTACTCACAATATGAAACGCAAAAAAGTGATGGGCCGGGGCCCATCACTCTGTATTTTTCAATAAAAGCACTGGTAACCGGTGTAACGGTTAACCAATATCATTGAAATTAGCCTTAGAAGTTACCACGAACCACAAGGGCAATCCGGCGGTCAGCTTTAAACCACGAACGTCCAGCTTCCTGACCTTCGTTGTTTAACACCATAATGGTTTCCGACTGCGCCTGGGTCAGGTTTGTTCCCTGTAATCCAACCGTGATGTTGTCAGTTGCGTTATAGAATATGGACGCATCAACCTGACCGATATCATCATAAAACAGTGGTGCTTTAGAGATAACGTCACGCGTGGTTAACAGGTAACGTGAGCGCCAGTTATATGCGATACGCGCGCTCCAGCCTTCCAGTTCATACATCGCAACCAGGTTGGCTGTATGCTTGGACTGCCCCTGCAGCGGCACGTTTTCCAGATTTACCCGTACGCCGGTGTCGGTAAAATCATCACCAATCCAGCTTTCATCTTCGGCATCGATTTCGTTGTTAGGTACACCTTTGGCGTCAATATAGGTGTATGTCGCCTGCAGTCCCAGGCCATTAAATGGATAGGGTAATGTATCGTAAAACTGCTGATACATAAACTCCAGGCCATCCATGGTGCCTTCACCGCCGTTAGTAGTGGAGCTGATCAAGGCGTTTTGCGTTCGCCCGGTAGTTGGGTTGGTAAACGTCTGAACCGCAGCGCCCTGTATAAAGTAGTTTTTAAGATCTTTGTGGAAGTAAGTCATACTTAACTGTCCCACATCGGCAAAATACCATTCCAGGGCGATATCGTACTGGGTTGATTCCATTGGCTTCAGATAAGGGTTGCCGCCTGAACCGGTCCACCCTGGCACAAAGGCAGTCTGAATAAGATTTGAACCTGGTTCTGGCTCAACATTGGGATCCGGGTTTGCAATAGGACGTACAAGCTGTACCTGCTCGTTGCCGAGTTCAGCGCGGTTACGGATGTCGCCCATATCAGGCAGCGCTACCGCTTTTGAAAACGCGAAGCGAGCAATCAGATCGTCCATTACCTCTACTTTTAAGTTAAAGCTTGGCAGGAACATATCAAAGTCAGTTTCGGCAGCAAGGGCTTCTTCTGCGTCATTACCGAAAGCGCGACTCTCACTGGAGATGTAGTTAAGACCATCGCTGATCCACTGATTGTTCTCGTCTTCGAGCGCGGCTGCGATATCGGCATAGTTACCCGCTTCTACCTGGTCGTTAATCCAACCACGTACAATGGTATCGGTCAGCGGCTGACCCTGTAGCTCTTCGGGAGGCAGGAAGTCTGGTACCAGGTCAGGGAAGTTAACCGATCCCAGTGCCTCACGGTCAAGCTCAACATAACGCAGACCCACGTTACCACTCCAGCGTAAGTCGCCGGTACCTTCAAAGTTTAACCGAACATAAACGGCTTTGTTGGTTTCGGTGGTGACATTGATTTCACCCGGTGTAAACAGACCGTATTTATCATCTACTATGGGGTTGCCGTTTTCATCCGTCCTTTGTGAATAACGCTCCCAATCACCACCGGCCGACATATAAGGCATCGCACCGCCCATAATCTCGCGCACGTAGGCTTCGGTGGCGTGATAGGTTTGATTGCCCGG
Organism: Alteromonas gilva; assembly: GCF_028595265.1. Classification (NCBI taxonomy): domain Bacteria; kingdom Pseudomonadati; phylum Pseudomonadota; class Gammaproteobacteria; order Alteromonadales; family Alteromonadaceae; genus Alteromonas; species Alteromonas gilva. Next base: position 576,591 of record NZ_JAQQXP010000002.1, read on the forward strand.
AATATTCACCACACCACCGCCGTGGAAGTCAGACCAATCAACCAGTTCAAAATTGTCTTGTTGTTCAGCTGGTAACGTATCTAACCAGCCAGCAGGAGCAGCGCCGGTGAATTCTGGTGCCAATGAACCCCAGTTCCAACCGGTAGAGCGCACGGTTTGCTCACGCTTAGCATAGCGAATACCACTTTGTACTGACGTAAAAATACCATCAGACTCGAGGTGGTACGTACCGTCTAAACGGGCGGCGATTGAATCACCCTCTGAGCGCTCATAGTGTTCCATGGCGCTACGCAGCCAGTAAGACGTTGGGTCCTGGAAGAAATTAGAATCACCCGCTGGGTCGCCGGTGAAGCCCGGATAATTGCCTCCGGCATACACATCCGGGTTGGCATCACGATAGCCAAACCATGGCTCAATTAAAGTCATTGTTGGCGTTTCACCGGCCAGATCGTACTGCTGACCAGCAAAGGCGCCGGTGTGAACCGTCACATCGTCATCCTGAGTTTCGGCCCAGATATACTGAACGTCTGCAGATAATTCCAGACTTTCGGTTGCCATCCATTCCAGGTTAAACGATAAATCTTCAACCAAGGTTTCAGTTTGCTTAACGCGCGAATCAAACTGGAAAGGATAACCAAACTGCGGGCGACCACCCGCTTCCCAAGAACGTACAACCCGATCAGCGTTACCATCGGCGGCACGCCAGCCATCAACGCCCTGAGTCATGGTGCCGGATTCGAACAAACCTTCGTCGTTAAATTCAAATTCTGTGCCTTCCAACGCACGGGTGCGGCGGCCATCAAGGTTGTAGTAACCGCCCTGATATTTAATCGCTTGCTCATGCCACGACAGGCTCGCATCTGAGCGAATGTACTGCATGGTGGCAAGAATGGTTTCGTCTTCATTTTCCCACTGCAGGGCACTGGCAAAACCTTCACGAGAACGGTCATCAAACTTGTTCAGTGCGTTTGATGCATTTGGCATCCACACCGTACCGTTACCATCTTCGCCTACAAAGCGCTCGGCACCGGCTAAATCACGGGCATAAAACTGCACATAGGCATCAGACTGAATACCGTGTGAGCGTCCGTACAGCTGTGAGTTGGCGTAGTTAAGTAACAGGCCAATCTCGCCGTTTCCATCGAGCTCCCAACGGTCACTGAATAAACCTGATAATGTGGGACTGCCTTTTTCGGCCAGATCGCCATACGAATAGTCAGCACTGAATGCCAGTACGCGTTCTTCGGAGTCAAATGGCTTACGGGTTCGCAGGCTGATCGTACCGCCAATACCACCTTCAATCATATCGGCAGTTTGGTTTTTATAAATGTCGACACCGCCCATTAATTCTGGCGATACGTCCTGGAATGACAGACCACGGCCACTGTTTGCGGTAAAGGAGTCACGGCCGTTAAACTCACTACGTGTCTGGGTCATACCACGAATAATGGCGCCGCTGCCTTCCACACTGAAATGGTCAGGGTCATCAGGGCCGGCAAAACGTTCAATAGATACACCGGGTAAACGCTGAATGGCTTCTAACACGCTTCGATCGGGCAGTGAGCCAATGTCTTCAGCTGTAATGGAGTCGACAACGGTATCTGAGAAACGTTTGAGGTTCTGAGCGTTGAGCAGGTTACCACGTACGCCCCTTACCTCAATTTGCTCTACGACTTCTTCGTCTTCGTCGGCTTCATTAGTGTCCTGTGCTGGGGTTTCTTGCGCCATGGCACCATGCATCGCTGACATAATAGTCAGTGCTATCAATGATTTGTTAAATGTGTGCGAAAATCGGTTTTTGTTGTGTGCCCGAATCTTAGCCATTTTTACTTCTCCGCTGAGATAGAATGGAATTCTTGTAATCCACCTTATTGACTCAAAAAACTACCACCAGAAGACAGTGCCGATGTAAGCCAATTATGGTGTGAGCATAGTGTGTTAGGTAAGTTGAAGTATCAATAGTATGTTAAAATATCACAAAGTAAAAACCATATATCGCAACAATGAATTAACATTTGGCGTGAAGTGAAATGCAAATAACTGTTTTAAATGAAGTAAATTTTGGTAAAGCCGTTTATTTGTATGACAAATAAAAGCGGCGAGAAACAAAGTCTTTACAAATGCTTCTCGCCGGCGGGGTGGGATTATTCGCTGTAGTTGAGCAATGCGGCAACGGAATACACCAGGGGGGCATTCCAGTTTATGGTTACTTCGTTAGTCGAATAACTGCACCAATCATCTAAATACGATGTGGCAGGTAGCGAAGACGAGTAGTTGCAATTATCCTGATGCCCGTTTTGGGGGCCGCCGGCCAGAAAGCCGGGTACTGGTTCGGCGATATCATCGGCATGCGACTGACGATGATGAATGAACATCGGTGTCTGTTCACCATGGCCGGTAACGAAACTGTAGCCGGTAGGATTTTTACCCAACACATAGTCAACAAGCCCGGTCATCGCTTCAAGGTAGCTGCTGTCGTTACTGAGTTCATAGGCTTTAGCCAGCATCATTGCATGGTTCATTGCCACACCGTTACTGCCCCACACAAAGTCATTGCCGTTCATGGCAACTTTTAGCGGTGAGACCTGTGCTCGTTCAGCGAGTTGGGTGGCATAGTCCAAAAAACGCGCCTTAAGTTCGTTGTAACGCGGTTGGCCCAGGGTCGACTGACCCTCTGATGACAGTAGCGATAGATAGGCGAGGCCCATCGTATTTGACCAGCCCGGCGTTGATGGATAGCCGAGATAATTGTCCATTGCTGTCAGGTAAGCCTGATTACCCGTTGTCAGATACAGTTCAGTCGCGGCCCAGGCAAATTCGTCGTTGAATTCGTTGTCGCCGTATTCCCCGGTTACCACATTCTCCGGGTTGGCAAAAGGTAAGTCAGGGTGACTTGTTGCCCACTGCCATGCTTCTTCTGCTGCCGAAAGATAGGTATTTGTCATGTCCGGGTAAACGCGGGCGGCGGTAGCCATGACACCGGCAAAATTGAGCGTCGCTGCAGTACCTTTGTCTACAACATAGCGCTGTGCAGTGGCTTGTGCCGGCATGACATCAGGGGCAAAATTAAGTGTGGTAAGTTTGTGAAACACGCCTCCGTCTGCGTCCTGCATGGTAAGCATCCAGGCCAAATTCCAACTGACCTCATCGAGCAAATCGGGCTGAGCATTGGTTGATTCAGGAATATTCCAGGTACGTCCGTCATAAAAGTCAGCGAAGTCCAGATAGGCTCGCATTAACGTGTACGTGGAAATGCCGGAATTAACGATGTATTTATTATAATCACCAGCGTCATACCAGCCCCTGGGGCTGGACAGGGGTTGGTCGGGGTTATTCAAATTGATGATATGGGTATCAGGGTGGCCTGCTGCGCGCTGCCATTTACCGGCAAAAGCTGGATCCAAAGCGGCGCTGGCGCGATTAAAGTAATAGGCTTTTATGCTGGCATCATGCAATGCTTCGGCGCGCTCTGCCGACACTTTAAAAGCGGTATAGTCATCAGAATCTGCCACATTTAAGCGATACTGACCTTCTGCAGTGATACCGCTTACGTCAGCAACGGATAAGGTTTCATCGGCCAAAGACCAGTATGCCGGTTGCGATGTGACGCCGGATAAAACAGTTTCTCCATTGTTCATATTGCTCACCGTAAACGCCAGTGGTGAATCGGTACGCACGATGATTAACTTTTTCTGTGCAGGCACATAGCCCACCTGATTTTTATAAAATGCAATGGTTTTGGTTTCCACCGGTGATTCGGTAACCGGTGGTATAGCCGGCGCAGCGTCGCCACCACCGCCACATGCCACGAGGCCCAGAGCCAGGGGTATAGCAACCAAGAGTTTGCGATATGATGTACTGATATTGTTGGACATAGTAATTCAGCCTGTTGTCACGGTTAATTAGATGCTTCTGCATTCTCAATACTGAGCGTGAAAGGTGCCGCTGGCAGTGCTGCCCGGTTATATAGCCCTGGCTCCGGATTGTCTGCCCAGCCATAACGTACGGTAACCGGCTCTGTCACCTTGTCGCTGTATAGCGTTACTGACTCCTTATTCATAACCGTTCTTGCCCAATAATACTGCCCGTCGGCGCCGGCGAGGGCGAAGCTGCGTCGCAAAGACGAGGCGGCGGTAAGCCCGCCGACAGTATTGTCAAAATACACCGTGGTTTTACCCTCATTAAATTGTGCTTTGGTGGCAATCGGGCCTTGATAAGCAACATCCTGTCCATAAGCAATATTGCGCGCAGCAAGGGCTAAGCGTTTTGCCACTGCGGCTTTGTTGACCGGATGAATATCGTTCCATTCACCCAGGTCAATGGTCACAATCGATGCCGTATTGGGCAGCTCACTGACTTGTTGTTGCTGGTCCCGAAGTACCGCCCAGTTGCTGTCGACAGGATGGCGCTGTTGGGCCATGAAATTGGTTAACTGGATCACAAAAAAAGGCATATCCGGCTGTTGCCAGCGCGTGCGCCAGTGTTTAATCATGGCAGATAATTTGGCCGCATAGTCGTTAGGAGAACTACTGTTTGACTCACCCTGGTACCATACCGCTCCGGTTACAGGAAAATCAGTTGCCGGAGCAATCATGGCATTGAACAAGCCCATCGGCTTCCAGCGGATAAATGTAGAGCCTGCCACCGGCGACACTTCTGTGGCAACTTTGTAGCGCCATTCGCCAATCAGGCTATGGCGGGCATTGTCAGTTCCTAAGAAGTAAGTTTTATCTTTAACGAAACCAGTTTGCATTTTATTGGCGGTGATGCGAACCGCTATGACATTCTCACCCGCCTTGAGTAATTCGGGCGCGACCTGATATCGTCGTGGCGGATACTGATAGCCGGTGCTGCCGACCTTTTGCCCGTTAATGTAGGCCTCATCGGCGTCAACAATGCGCCCCAGACGTAAAATGAGCGGCTCATCGGGCACTTGGTCAAGATGGATTGTTTTGCGGAGCCACCACACGCCGGTGAATCCGTCAGCTTTGGCGGGCAAATTACCCGGCATCATTATGGTTTGCCAGTCGCTATCGTTAAAGTCGGATGCATACCACTTTTCGGCCAGACCCTGGTCTTTCTGATGCAGTTCGCTGTACCATTTGTCGGCGCGCTCCTGGTCTGTTTTACGTGTGCTGGCATCCACAGCTGGATCAGCGAAATATACCCCTTCAGCAATTTTATCCGGGTACGGAGCCAGAATATCTTTGTGCATCCAGGCTTCTATTGGCGAGCCACCTAACGACGCGTTCACGATGCCAATGGGAACGTTTTGGTCAAGGTAAAGTTGGCGGGCAAAGTAGTAGGCTACGGCGGAGAGTTGCCGAATATTTTGCTGGGTGGCGCTGCGCCAGTGACCATTTTCGTAATCTGTGTTCTCACCATCGAAACGGTACGTATCCGGCACCGTAAACTCGCGGATCAAAGGATAATTCGCCTCGGCAACATCGAGGGGGTAAGCTTCCTCAACACGAGCCATCGTCAGCTCCATGTTTGATTGTCCGGAAGTAAACCAGACATCACCAAAATAGAGGTTGGTAACAGTAAGGGGATTATCTGCTTTTATGGTGAGTTGATGCGGTCCGCCAGCTTGCTGTGCGGGCAATTCATACTTCCACTCGCCGTTTGTAGCTGAAGTTTCACCGAGTAACTGCTCGTTTAGGTAAACCTGAATAGGCGTGGTGGTATCTGAGGTGCCTGTTAAGGGGATAGGTTTATCGCGTTGTAATATCGCGTTATCAGCGATCAATCGGTGTAGGGTTGTTGTTGCCCCGACAGAGATCGAGAACAGGCAGGTACAAAGCAAAATTAACCGAATCAACTTTTTCTCCTTCAGAAACAAAAAAAGTGCAGAGAATGTCTGCACTTTTTAGCAATCAAAATCAATTAACGCAGCGTCAATTAACGAAAAATGACTTGGTTTACTTGGTTTTCTAACAACTCCTGGCTGCCGGAAGCTTGCTTCGGATCAAGCTGTTTCTCGGTAGCAAAGCTTGCCAGCGACTCCAGCGAGTAACCACCGCTCAGAATCTTTTCGCCAAGTTCCTTGTTCCAACCTGCATAGCGCTTGGCTTTAGCGTCAGCAATGAAGTCGTTTTCGATCATCGCTGCGGCTTTTTTCAGGCCTAATGCACAGGTGTCCATACCGCCAATGTGGCCATGGAATAAATCTGCTGCATCAATACTCTGACGACGTAACTTGGTGTCAAAATTAAAGCCACCGGAGGTATAACCGCCGTTTTTCAAAATTTCATAACAAATTAATGTCATTTCTTCTACGCTGTTAGGGAACTGATCTGTATCCCAGCCTAACTGCGCGTCACCGCGGTTAGCGTCAATTGAACCAAACACGTCCAACGCAAACGCCGTGGCAATTTCGTGATGGAACGAATGACCTGAAAGTGTGGCGTGGTTTGCTTCGATGTTTACTGCAAACTCCTTTTCCAGACCGTATTCTTTTAGAAACCCGTAAACAGTCGCAGTATCATAATCATACTGATGTTTGGTTGGCTCTTGTGGCTTTGGCTCAATTAACAGCAGCCCATCAAAGCCAATTTTGTACTTGTGCTCAACAACCATGTTCATGAAGCGGCCTAACTGAGCGCGCTCACGCTTAAGGTCGGTGTTCAGCAAGGTTTCATACCCTTCGCGCCCGCCCCATAGTACATAGTTTGCGCCACCAAGCTTTTTGGTTGCATTCATCGCATGAAAAACCTGCGTCGCAGCGCGGGCAAAAATCTCTGGATCCGGGTTCGTAGAAGCGCCAGACATATAGCGCGGGTGGCTAAACACGTTAGCCGTGCCCCATAGCAATTTCATGCCGGTTTCTTCTTGTTTTGCACCAAGAATGTCGGTCATTTCGCCAAAGTTACGAATGTAATCATTAATGGTGTCGCCTTCAGGCGCTACATCAATATCATGAAAGCAGTAAAAAGGGGCGCCCAGTTTGCGGAAAAATTCAAAGGCAACATCTGCTTTTTGCTTGGCGCGCTCCATCGCATCGCCTGGCTTCAGCCAGGGGCGGTCGAAAGTGCTGCCGCCAAATACGTCCGCACCATCCCAGCAGAAGTTATGCCAGTAACATGAAGCAAAGCGCAGGTGCTCTTCCATGGTTTTTCCTAACACCACTTCTTTGGGGTTATAGTGTTTAAATGCTAGTGGGTTCGTCGACTCAGCGCCTTCATATTGAATTGGGCTGATGTCCTGAAAATAGTCCGCCATTGTTAACTCCTGATTGGGCCGAGTGGCCCGTTATTTAATGTTGCTAATACTGTGCAATCGTGGCTACTTCGACAATTATGTAAATTTCATCGAGTCTTGTGTTTTTTGTTAAATTTGTATTTTTTGTTAAAAATGTGAATGAAGTGAGAAATACAACTCGCGAAACTGCTGACGTCGTTGCGCATAATAGTCCTTAAGCGCACTATTTGGGGCATAGCTGGCCACCAGTTCCGGTACCGGGCATATGTCACTGACAGGGGTGTTCGGCGATACGCCCATTTGCGCCAGGCGCGCTGCGCCAAGGGCTGGTCCTACATCGCCACTTTTGCGGAAGTTCATATCAATACCGCTGACATCGGCAAGTAACTGACGCCAGTAAGTGCTTTTAACACCGCCACCGATAAGGCTGATGCCGTCTACCTTAATGCCGCATCCATGCACGGCGTCTATGCCGTCTGCCAGTGCCATGGAGACACCCTGAACAACCGCTTGCGCCATGTGGGCTCGGGTCGTGGCGGCAGTGAGGCCGAAAAATCCAGCTTTAGCATTGGGGTTGTTATGAGGCGTGCGTTCACCGGTTAAATAAGGTAAAAAATAGGGCGTGTTAGGATCATCCGGTTGGGTATTGGTCACCACGTCATCAAATAACGCGCCCACATCGGCGTAGCCGGAGTTTTTAGCGAACCAATCCAGGCAACTGGCTGCACTTAACATTACCGACATGAGATGCCAGCGATCGGGCACGGCATGACAAAAACTGTGTACAGCAGATTCAGGATCGCTACGGTAATCTTTCGTTACCGCAAAATAGACCCCCGATGTGCCCAGCGATAACATCGCCTGACCCGCGTCAACAATACCACAGCCTACGGCCCCCGCCGCGTTATCACCTGCGCCGGCCACAACGGGCACTGCTTTCATGCCCCATCTGGCTGCTGCCTCGGTGGTCAGGTGGCCGGTAATCTCATTACCTTCGTACAGTTTCGGCATATGTGCTTCACTTAAACCACACGCCAGCAGCATGGATTTACTCCAGCATCGCTCACCGGTGTTGAGCCAACTGGTGCCCGCTGAGTCAGACATATCCGACGCAAATTCGCCGGTTAATTTATATCGCAGAAAGTCTTTTGGCAGTAATACTTTGTCAATTTGCTTAAAGATATGCGGCTCATGCTCTTTTACCCACAGCAGTTTTGGCGCAGTAAAACCGGGCATTACCAGGTTGCCCGTGATGGCCCGCGAACTCGCAACCGTGGCTTCCAACGATTTACACTGAGCTTCGCTACGGCCGTCATTCCATAGTATGGCCGGACGTAGTACCTGCCCTGTCTTATCTAACAACGTAGCTCCGTGCATTTGGCCTGCCAGACCAATCGCTTTGACCGGAGCTAAGTCGTTACGTTTTTTCAGTGAATCCAAAGTGTCGCAAGTTGCTGCCCACCAATCATTTGGATCTTGTTCAGACCAAAGCGCTTGTGGCATCGAAACTGATAACGAAGATGAGGCGGAGTCAACCACATTGCCGCTTTCATCGGTCAATATGGTTTTGACACCTGAGGTGCCAAGATCAATACCAATATACATATATACTCTCATGAGAAATTTTATGGGCTTATGCTGATTGCGAAATCATGAAATCGCAATTATGAAAATTTGTTATTTTTTTGTTAATTCAAGTACGATGTATTAGTATGGCTCCAAAGAATAAAAATCGTAAAAAAAAGTTACTTAATTTTAAAGTGTGTGGTCACCAGATGTACTGATTTGCGCTAAGCATACATCGCAACGGGCACAAAAGGGTTACGCGGAGCAGTTCATGTTTGAAAATAAACACAGTATTACACTTTTATTCAATGCCAATAAAATTTATGACAGACGCATTATTGCCGGTGTAGGTGAATACCTGCAAACATCCAAAGTTGACTGGGATTTATACCTCGAAGAAGATTTCATGGCACGCTTGGATCACCTCGATGAATGGAGCGGTGACGGAATTATTGCCGACTATGATAATCCGGAAATTCAGGCCGCGCTGCACAAAGCGAAAGTACCGGTAGTGGGGATTGGTGGCTCATATGAAAACACCGAGGAGTACCCGGATGTCCCTTATGTTGCCACTGATAATTATGCCCTGGTGCAGGCAGCCTTTGAGCACCTGCGTCAAAAAGGTATCCAGCGTTTTGCGTTTTATGGTGCGCCGGTGGATGAACATCATCGCTGGGCTCAGCAGCGCGAGAACGCGGTACTGGAGATAACCCGCGAACAAGGCTATGACTGTCATGTTTATCGTGGTCATCCGGTACGTCCTGAAACCTGGCAATATACCACTAAGCGTTTGGCGGACTGGTTACGCAGTTTGCCGACCCCAATCGGCATTATTGCTGTAACAGACTCGCGGGCCCGGCATTTATTACAGGTATGCGATCACATCGGTATGTTAATTCCAGACCGGATGTCGGTTATCGGTATCGATGATGATGAGCTGGCCCGCTACCTGAGCCGGGTGAGTTTAAGCTCGGTACGTCAGGGCTGTTTTGAAATGGGCGTTCAGGCGGCAAAAACATTGCATAGAATGTTAAAGGGGCATAATCAACCCCGTAAGCCGGTGCTGATTCCGCCCGAGTGTGTTGCAGAACGTCAGTCTACTGACTTTAAAGCTATCAGCGATCCACACGTGATGCAGGCGATGCATTACATTCGTCAAAATGCATGTCGTGGCATAAAAGTCGATCAGGTGCTCGATTATGTGGGGGTATCACGTTCAAATCTGGAGCATCGCTTCAAAGAAGAGCGCGGACACAGTATCCATACCGAAATACACAACGAAAAATTGGGGCGGGCATGTAAGATGCTCGAAAACAGCGATGAAGCTACCGCCCATATAGCCAAAATTTGCGGCTATCCTTCGTTACAGTATATGTATGCGGTATTCAAAAAGCACTTTGACCAAACGCCTAAGGAGTATCGTGATGCTAAACGAGATAAAGACGAGCCCGGCTTTTCACTCAAAGTATCCTGAAAGGCAATCAGTCACGCCAGGGATAAACCTGACAGCTAGCCGAAACGGCCCGTAAGTTCCTATCACAGCAGCGACCGCTTAGTCCGTGTAGTGATAGGAACAAGCCAGTCATTCCTTCATTGAGTGGTTGTTTACAAATACTTCACAAAAAACGCAAATCTGATTGGGGTTTTTCATAACGGCACCGCGTTGAAGCCGGCCAAGCTTTAACGTTAAATGCATGCATGTTTAAACACAGAGAATGTTTATGAAACAGCGTGTTATATTTTCATCGATAGTTGCCGGGTTATGTTTATTGGGCTGTCAGTCCCAGTCAGAGTTGCCGTTGTACAATGAGAGCGATAAATCACAGGTCACCTTCGACTGGTTTGAGTATTCAACACCCAATAATCGTCCTGCTGCTCCCCCCGGTGAGTTTGCCAATCCCGTACTGCCCGGGTTTTACCCCGACCCATCGATAACTAAAAAGGGTGATAATTACTATCTCACCACTTCATCATTCAGCTATACGCCAGGCTTGCCTATTCTGCGTAGTAGTAATCTTACCGACTGGACGCTGATTGGTTACGCGCTGGACCGCGAAGACCAAATGCAGTTTGCCGGAGCAGGGATTTCGCGCGGTATTTTTGCTCCAACCATTCGTTATCACGACGGTCTGTTTTATATCATTACTACCTCAGTAGACAATGGTGGCAATTTTATTATCACCGCGTCAGATCCGACCGGTCCCTGGTCTGAGCCTGTTTGGTTGCCTGAGGTGGGTGGAATCGATCCGGATATCTTCTTTGACGACGATGGTCGTGTGTATATTACGCACAATGAGGCGCCCCCGGGAGAGCCGCTTTATGACGGACATCGTGCTATTTGGATGTGGGAGTACGATCCTGAAACTCAGAAGGTGCTCCCGGATAGTCGCCAATTATTGGTAAACGGTGGTGTGGATCTTAGTAAGCAACCGATTTGGATTGAGGCGCCACACATCTATAAAATCAATGGCTGGTATTATCTGTCGTGCGCTGAGGGCGGTACCGGACCGCAGCATTCACAAGTGGTATTTCGCAGTCGTTCGCTGGATAAGCCCTTTGTACCTTATGAAAATAACCCTATCCTTACTCAGCGTGACTTAAGCTACCCTCGACCCAATCCTGTGGATACGGCCGGGCATGCCGATTTTATCCAAACCGATGCCGGTGAATGGTGGGCCGTATTTTTAGGCACCCGTCCATATGCCAATTACCTGTATAATACGGGGCGTGATACCTTTTTGTTACCCGTAGAGTGGCGCAATGAATGGCCGCACATCCTGCCGCCTGAAACACCTATCGCCCCTACAATTAAAAGACCGGCGGGCACGCAAAAACAGCCAGGCACCGACTTTTATGACTGGTCTGACAGTTTTGATGGCAACGCGTTAAGCCTTCGCTGGCAGGCGCCGCGTGAGTTTGACCGGCGTTGGGCAAGCATTGAAAACGGAGCACTAACACTCTCACCACTGGCAAACCCGCTGTATAGCAGAGCCAAAGTCAGTTATCTGGGAACACATCAGGCAGCCGCTTCTTTTGCCGCCAGTACTGAGTTAACAATGGCGGCCGATTCAACAACAACGGCCGGACTTGCTGCGTTCCAAAGTGCCGATTATCACTATTTCCTGGGGCTACGCCCAGTGAATGGTCGTTATCAGGCGTTTGTTGAGCAGGTGGTTGACGGTCAGGTGTCAGTGGTCGCAGAGCAAAACCTGGCAGTGGCATTGGGCCAGCCCGTCACAATTAAGATTCACGGTGAAGGCGCGGCCATTGAATTTGCTGTAAAACAAGGCGATGACTGGCTGGCAATTGGCGAGCCACAGGATGCGACCTGGTTAAGTACTCAAAAAGCAGGTGGTTTTGTGGGCACTACTATTGGTATGCATGCCAGACAATAAAGGTAGCAAAAAATGTTGAAATTCTTAGCCAGCGCAGCGTTGTTATGCGCAAGCTTTATCGTCAGTGCCAGTGGTTATGTCACCCATATCGGGCAACCAGGTGATCTGACACTGGCAGATACCAATAAGCGGCAAACGGCGACGATTTGGGTTGATGCGCAGGCCAATACCGGCATTAAAATGGCTGCCAGGTCGCTCCAGCAGGATATTGCCCGGGTTACCGGGTTAACCCCGGTCTTGACCTCTGACATTAGTGATCTGGCAGGGCAGGTGGTTATTGTGGGTGAGCGGGGGCACTCAGCGTTGGTTGACCGGTTAATTGATGCTGATAAGCTCGCGGTAATGGCCGGGTCAGATAAATGGGAGGGCTACCAGCTCAACCATATTACAAACCCGCTGCCCGGCGTTGAACAGGCCTGGGTGATCAGTGGCTACGATCGGCGCGGGGTGATTTTTGGCATTTATGACCTGAGTGAAAAAATCGGCGTATCGCCCTGGCATTGGTGGGCGGATGTGCCGGTACAGAATCACGAAAAGCTGTTTATCAGGGCCGGTACGGCATTAAGTGATGCACCTAAAGTAAAGTACCGGGGCATTTTCCTGAATGACGAAGCGCCAGCACTGACGGGTATGGTGCATGAACAATTCGGTGGCTACAATGCGCAATTTTATCAGCATGTGTTTGAGCTGCTGCTGCGTTTAAAGGCTAACTTTTTGTGGCCGGCGATGTGGAATAACGCGTTTGCTGATGACGATCCACAAAATATGTACCTGGCTAACGACATGGGTATTGTGATGAGCACATCTCATCACGAGCCCATGATGCGCGCCGACAAAGAGTGGAACCGCTATGGCAAGGGGGCCTGGGAGTATTCTACTAACCCTGAAGAGCTGTATAAGTTTTGGGTAGAAGGTGCCAAACGCTATAAGGATAAAGAGGGGATTTTTACGCTGGGTATGCGCGGTCAGGCAGACACGCCCATGAGCGAAGGCGAAAATATCGGCCTGCTTGAGAAAATCGTCCACGACCAGCGCGAAATACTATCTGACGTAATGGATAAACCACTCAGTGAAGTACCGCAGGTGTGGGCATTGTACAAAGAGGTTCAGGGGTTTTACGAGCGGGGCATGCGGGTACCGGATGATGTGACCTTATTGTGGGCCGATGATAATGCCGGTAACGTGCGGCGCCTGCCTACCCAAACAGAGCGAGAGCGCAGTGGTGGCGCCGGGGTATATTACCACTTTGACTATGTGGGCGGTCCACGCTCCTATCGTTGGATCAATACTGTGCCACTTGGCAAAGTGTGGGAGCAGATGAACCTGTCGTGGGAATATGGCGCAGATCAAATCTGGATTACCAATGTGGGTGATTTAAAGCCAATGGAGTTGCCGATCAGTTTCTTTTTGGCCCAGGCCTGGGATCCGGAGCGTTTTGATGCGCAATCACCCGCGCGGTTTACCCATCAATGGGCGTCACAACAGTTTAACGGTCAGTATACTAACGAAATCACCTCGTTACTCAATACTTATACGTTGCAAAATGGCCGCCGCAAACCCGAATCCTTAAGTCCTGATACGTTTAGTGTTTTTAACTATCACGAAGCAAAACGGATAAGCCTGACCCTGGCAGAGGCCGCTGATTTGGCCGAGTCAGTTTATCAGCAAATTGATAGCGAATATCAGGATGCGTTTTTCCAGTTGGTAGCCCATCCGGTATGGGCTACTCAGGCGGTGTTTGAACTGAATCACAGCCAGGCACTGAATGCCCTTTATGCCGGGCAAGACAGGGCAACAACCTCAGCCATGGCCGCTAAGGTCAATGCCTGGTTTGAACGTGATGCGGCGCTGACCAGGCAATACCACAGCATTCAGGACGGCAAGTGGAATCACATGATGTCACAACCCCATATTGGCTATGTGCACTGGAACAATCCGCCCGCCAATATCCCGCCCGTCGTGCATACCAAGGCACTGGCTGAACCGGCGGTGGCGAATATGGGGGTTGCAGTGGAAGGCAGCGCTGCCTACTGGCCGGCTTCGGATGAGCTGGCGTTACCAACGTTTACACCATTTGGTGAGGCGGAGCGTACGCTGACTGTCTATAACCGCCAGGCTAAACCGTTTGACTGGACAGCAACAGTGTCTCAGCCCTGGGTTATTTTGTCGGCAGAGCAGGGCACCGTCACTGGGGATACCAATGTGGCAGTTGCCATCGACTGGTCGCAGTTGAAAACCGGTCATCATACAGCAACTATCAATGTCAAAGGCACCGGCTGGGGGGGCGCCAACGTCCGGGTGCTGGCACACAAACCGGAAATTACCCAGCGCCCGGCCGCCGGCGATTTTCTTGAAGCTGATGGCTACGTCGCGATCAACGCCAGTAATGGGGTGGTGACATCCAATGCTACAGGCAGTTGGCAGAAAGTCGCTTTGCACGGGCGTACCGGCGCAGCAATGCAAGCTGCATTGCCGCCCTATACCAGCCTGAAGCCTGCTGAGGCGCCGGCACTTGAGTTTCCGGTGTTCTTTACCTCAACCGGTGAGTTTCCGGTCAGCTTGCAGCTATCGCCATCGCTGCCGTTTGACAGCACAACCGGAATTAAAGTGGCAGTTGAACTGGACGGCAGGCATGTGGCGACACTTGCGCTGCCATCTCAGAAAGATAAACAGGCCTGGGCCGATGGTGTGATGGATAACATTAAACATCTCACTACATCTATTGAGGTAGAGACAAGCGGCCGTCACAGTTTGTCAGTAAAGGCATTAACACCTGGCGCGGTGCTGCAACGCATAATCATTGATACCGGTGGTTTAAAACCCAGTTACATGGGGCCTTTGGAGCGGCGCAAATAGTGTCGCTCTAATCGGTATGATTTACGCTCATCTGTAAGCAAACATCCCGGCCCGTATGGGCTGGGATGTTTGCTCTTAAAACTTGACCTGTTCACCTTCGTTTAAGATATACAGCGGCGTGTCTGATGCCAGTCGTTCTTTCATAGTAAGCAGGCGAAACAGCGCTGAATGGGATGTTTTATCGCCCATTTGCCAACTATAGTTGCCATACCCCCATGGCACCATCACTTTGCATCTGAGCTCTGTGGCGGCGGTAAGGGCGTCCTCTGGCGTGGTGTGCACCTGTCGATACCAGTCAGGGGATTCCTCGCTAAAATACGAGGCGATGGGAATTAAACACACATCAATACTGCCAAACCTGTCGGCGATTTGTTTAAAGTGCGGCGAGTAGCCGGTGTCGCCAGCAAAATACAGTGTGTTGCCGTCTTTTTCCAATAACCAGCCGCCCCATAGTGTGGTGTTTTCGTCTTCGTATAAATAGGGCACGACGATACGATTACTGAAATGGTGAGCCGGCACAAAGTGCGCGGTAACATCCCCTATTGTTTTACTGGCATACCAGGCCATTTCAGCTATTTTAAAACCACCCTTCGGAAAATGCGCGGCAAACCCCAGTGGCGTTAAAAACCGGGTGTTGCGAGCAAAGGCGTCGATGTCGCTTTTGTTGAAGTGATCGTAATGAATATGAGAGTACATCACTGCATCGGTTTGCCAGAATAAATCATCTGCAGGCTGTGCGGGCTCCCTTCGGTTGAAGCCGGCGGCAAGACGAAATGCCCAGTTAACCGGCCAGTCAAACTGACCAAATACCGGATCGAACAAAAACTGCTGGCCGCTTTCTGTATTGATTTGAAACGATGCGTGGCCTATCCATTTCACTGTAAAACCTGCGTTGATGCTCAGTTCCGGGTTATCCCCGGTATAAGTACAGTCTTGCATGTGAGCATGACAGGCAATGTTTTTCTGTGGTTGGTAGCAGTCTTCGTTACAAGTCACCGGGTAATCGGTATTTCTGGCAAATAAATTAACAAAGCGATCTTCATAGCCTTGCACCTTAGAATACCGCAGAACGTTTGCGTCCGGGGTAATTTGTTGGACAGTGTTATTCACACTGCATGCGTTTAAACATAGCGCTAAGAGGAGCATGACGCGTTTCAAGGGGATTCCTTACCATTCATTCTAAGTTATCGGCGGCTAGCGGCTGACGATGGCAGAAGTTTACCAGCAAGCGGCGACGTAACGAAGTGAGTGGCGATCGCAAATGTGTAACTAAACATATCTCAGGTGATGTCGTTACTGATGAGCTCTCAGGTAAAAAAAAGCCAGCGCACAAGCGCTGGCAATTTCTGTCTGTAGTTATTGTTATAGTGCGGGAGTCGGTAAGCTAGCCCTGCATTTGTTCGAGTTCTTTGCCTTTGGTCTCGTTGATAAACTTGATCACGAAGATCACCGATAGGCAAGCAAAGATCGCATAGATGCCATAAGCACCACCCAGGCCAATACCTGCGAGCAGAATTGGGAAGCTAATAGTGATTAAGAAGTTTGACGACCACTGAACCAAGCCACTGACGGCTAAACCTGAACCACGAATTTGGTTAGGGAACATTTCGCCAAGCATTACCCACATTACCGGGCCCCAGGACATATTAAAGAAGAACACGTACAGGTTAGCAGCAACCAATGCCGTGGTTCCCCAGTCGCCCAGAATAAGCTTGCCATCAGGACCTTGTGAGGCGTTTAAGAATGCTACCACCATGGTGCCAAGCGTAATCGTCATGCCGATAGAGCCCCACTTAAGCAGCGGCTTACGGCCAATTTTATCGATCACCAGCAGAGTCAGAATACAGGCAGCAATACTGATCGCACCGCTTAAAACGTTGATCAGCAATGCGTCGGCTTCAGAAAAACCCACGGCCTGCCACAGCACAGCACCGTAATAAAATACCACGTTGATTCCAACCAACTGCTGAAAAGCTGCCAGACCCAAACCTACCCACACAATAGGGCGAACCTTAGTGGTCGTTTTGTCGATGAGATCGCGAAGCTGTGGCGGATGATCATCAGCCAGTGAATGCTCTATTTCGGCTAATTTCTTAGCAGCAGCACCTTCGCCAAGCAACCGGGCTAACACTTTCTCTGCTTTGGCAGATTTATTGTTAGACACCAAAAAGCGCGGGCTTTCAGGAATAAACCACAGCATCACAAAGAAAAGCGTGGCCGGAATGAGCTCAATCCAGAACATCCAGCGCCATGCTTCATAGTTTAACCATAACTCATTGGTTGAACCCTGAGCTTGTCCTGCCAGCATGTAGTTACTTAAAAATGCAGCGAACAAGCCACTGATAATAGCAATTTGCTGAATACTGGTGAGCATGCCGCGATAGCGGGCTGGCGATACCTCAGAAATATAGGCAGGTGCCATTACAGAGGCAGCACCAACAGCCAGGCCACCTAATATGCGGTAGATAACAAACTCAAACGATGATGTTGCTACCCCTGAGCCCCAGGCACTGATTATAAACAACACCGATGCCACAATTAGCAGCGCGCGGCGCCCGTATTTGTCGGCGAAGCGTCCGGCAAAGAACGCACCTACCGCACAGCCAAGCAGCATGCTCGATACGTTAAAGCCGGTGCCGGCGCTTTCAGAATTAAACGCCTGCTGCAGACCATCCACGGTTCCGTTAATCACGCCGCTGTCAAAGCCAAAAAGAAATCCGCCAATGGTGGCTACGATACTGATGAAAATGACAAAACCGATATTTTCACCCGATGGCGCTTCAGCGGTATTTGACGTTGTTGCTGATTCAAGCATTACTTCTGCTCCAGGTAGGGATCGATGGTGACAATAGTGCCATCCGGATTATAAGTAAGTTCGGTCATTTTCACGCTACGCAGGTGAGTTTGGCCGCCGGATAGTGAGCTATCGTGATAGAACAGATACCATTTCCCTTTAAATTTGGCGATAGAGTGATGGTTAGTCCACCCTAACACAGGCTCGAGTATGACGCCCTGATAGGTAAAAGGTCCGTAAGGGTTGTCGCCCGTGGCATACACGATTTTATGTGTGTCACCAGTCGAGTAAGAAAAATAGTAGGTACCTTCGTACTTGTGCACCCACGCAGCTTCAAAGAAACGACGATCATTATCACCTTGTAAAATCGGTGTGCCATCTTTGTCGAGTAGTTCAATTTCTTTTGGTGTTTCGGCGAATGACAGCATGTCGTCAGCCATTTTCGCTATGCGTGGTTTTACTGCAGGCGCATCGTCTGGCGGATATACGTCTTCAGGGTTGTAGGTGCCGCCTTCGTAACGTTGTAACTGACCGCCCCAGATACCGCCGAAATACATGTAGTACTCGCCGTCGTCATCTTTATACACCGCCGGATCCATGCTGTAGCTGCCAGCAATTGGTTCAGGCTCAGGTGTAAACGGGCCTTCAGGTACGTCACTGACTGCTGCACCGATGTGGAACACATCGTTTTTGTCTTTCAACGGGAAGTATAAGTAATACTTTCCGTCTTTCTCTGCGGCATCCGGCGCCCAGAGCTGGCGGCCTGCCCACGGAATGTCGTCAACTGACAGCGCCACACCATGATCGGTAACTTCGCCACCTACGTCATCCATGCTCAGAATATGGTAATCGCGCATATCAAAATGATCGCCATTGTCATTTTGTGGGATACCTGACTCCACATCGTGTGAGGGGTAGATATACAATCGATCGTTAAACACATGAGCCGAAGGATCAGCCGTGTAAATGTGCTCTACTAACGGTTCGGCCAGGCCACTTTTTACAATCTGGCTTGGCCCGCTTTGAGCAGTTTTGGGTGATTGAGGACTTTCGACTTCAACTTTTTGTTGTTGTTCCGGCTGACACGCTGTAAGCACCATGGCTGACAACAACGCAGAAAAGGTCAGTGAATATTTAGGTTGAAACGTCACAATACGCTCCCGGTCGGTTAATAAAATTCAGGGCCAAATAATGCAGTGAGTAAAATCAATCAGCAATGTTAATCAGCGGTGAAACGATAAAAAGATAAAGGGGTATCGAATAACATAAATTTTACAGTTATGTTTATTTGCGGAGAAGGGCTTATCAGCAAATAGTTTGGAGGTTGTTGTTTATTATTACTTTTATTGATTTTATCAGATTTGGTGATGAATCTTGGTGGGTAAAAAAAACATTGCTGGAATGTGAAAAATTGCAATGTGATGATCTGCTGCCTAAGGTTACCTTAATGTGCCTATAAATTAAGAAATGAAGCAGCGAGTGGCAAATAAACGGAGCAGATGCATTGTCTTTACAGCGTTGTGGTTAACGATTGGTGCGCTGAGTGCACAGGGCAATCTTGTTGCAGATGTGCCATCGAAGCAAGCCAATGTCTTGAATGTTGTCACCTCTTTGAGTAGCAGCGATCCGATGTTTGCCGGGCTGCAGCGCTTTAAAACACTCGTTGAGGCACGCAGTGGTGGCCGGCTGGCGATAAATATCTTTGTTGGCTCACAGCTAGGAAACGATGACGACATCCTCGAGCAAGCCATGGCTGGTGCTGCCATAGCCGTGTTGGTAGACGGCGGCCGCTTGTCGGTGTACAGCCATGAGCTGGGTATTCTTGGTGCCCCCTATCTGGTAAATAATATCAATGAGTTACGCGCACTGGTTGGCTCTCCATTATTCGAACAGTGGAATCGCAAATTACAGGATTCTGCGAATTTAAGGGTACTTGCATTTAACTGGTGGCAAGGTGCCAGGCACCTGTTAACCCAACAACCGGTAACGCAACCGCGGGATTTATCCGGCGTGCGTTTGCGTACTATCAGCGCGCCAGTTTGGATAAGCACAATTGACGCTATGGGAGCAACACCAACTCCCCTTAGCTGGTCAGAAGTCTACAGTGCACTGCAGCAGCGGGTTATCGATGGTGGCGAGGCGCAATTGGCCGCTGTATGGGGTGCGCGACTGTATGAAGTGATCAGTCACGTGACCAAAACCGGCCATATTCAGCTCATTTCCGGACTGGTCACCAGCGATGACTGGTTTACTGCGCTTACGCCAACAGAGCAGGACATGATTATTCAGGCAGCAATCGAGGCCGGCGATCATGCCTCACAAAAAGTGCTCGCTGCGGAACGAAACATTGAACAATCATTGGCTGATGCCGGTGTCAGCATCACCACACCCGATATACAGCTTTTTATCGACGCTACCGAGCCCGTCTACGAACGATTGGGCTATACCCGGTTGCGCGAAGAGGTGCGCGACTTTCTGAGTAAACAGGGAACACCGCAATGAATTGCCTGGACAGAGTTGAACGTACGGTTTGCATACTGCTGCTGGCGCTGATTGTGCTCCTGGTGTTTGCCGCGGCGGTGATGCGCACAATGGGCATGCCCATTATCTGGTCTGTGGATGTGGCGCAACTGTTGTTTACCTGGCTGTGTATGCTGGGCGCAAATCAAACCTTAAAGCACAGTCATCACGCCAGCGTCGATATTATTACTCAGTATTTACCGGCGCGCTGGCAGCAAATACTACATGGTTTTGCCGTCATTATTATATTGGCGGTACTAACCACTCTGGTTGTTTACGGTCTTGCCCTGTTTAATTTAAATCCCCAGCGCACACTTGGCAGTACTGACATACCTTACCGGTACGTCACACTGGCACTGCCGGTGGGCGCCGTGTTGGTGGCGCTGACAGTGTTGCAGCAAGGCTGGCGCTCGGTAAAACAAAGCACTGAGGCTAATACGCTATGATTATGCTGGGGCTGTTTTTAGTGCTGTTACTGCTTGGTGTCCCCCTGGCATTTAGCCTGATGTTCAGCGGCCTGGCCTTTTTTGTGTTGTCAGACACATTGCCGGTTGTCGTTGCCGTGCAGCGCATGGTAGCAAGCAGCCAGAGCTTTCCGCTGTTGGCCGTGCCGTTTTTTATTCTGGCCGGCCATATCATGAATGCGTCGGGCATTACCTCAAGGTTGATCAGCTTTGCCAACTTGCTGGTGTGCTGGATTAGCGGGGGGCTGGCCCATGTGACCATTGTACTGAGTGCACTCATGGGCGGGGTGTCCGGGTCGGCTATTGCAGATGCTGCCATGCAGGCACGTATATTAGGTAAGCCCATGGAAGACTCGGGCTTGCCACGTGGCTTTAGTGCTGCAATTATTACGGTCAGTGCGCTCATTACGGCCTGTATTCCGCCGAGTATCGGACTGATCTTATACGGCTATATGGGTAATGTATCCATTGGCAAGTTGTTCATTGCAGGGTTAGTGCCCGGCGCAGTGCTGACAATTGCCTTAATGCTTTGCGTGCGCTGGGTGGCAGCAAGTAAAGCGCTTGGTGATACGGGTAATCAGTCTGCCCCGGCGTTAGGTGAGGTGTTGCGCGCCGCCGGCAAATGCAAATGGGCATTGCTGTTCCCGGTGTTATTGATTGTGACGATTCGCTGGGGGATTTTTACACCGTCAGAGGCCGGCGCATTTGCGGTAGTATATGCGGTGGCCGTGGGCATGCTGGGATATCGCGAACTCACCGTTAGGCAATTATGGGCGGCACTGAACGAAAGCGTGCGCGACATCGGCATGATTATGTTGATTGTGCTGGCTGCAGGTATTGTGGGCTATGTCATTGCCTTCCAACAATTTCCGCAGGAACTGGCGCAAGGCGTGTCGGCGCTCACACAATCGCCAGTGTTGGTGTTGTTCATATGTTTAGTATTATTGCTGGCCATAGGCACATTAATGGAAGGCACTATTACCGTGCTGCTGTTAACGCCGATTTTAGTACCGGTGATTCAAAGCGTGGGTATCGATCCGGTACATTTTGGCATTTTACTGGTACTGGTAGTCACCTTTGGCGGCACCACGCCACCGGTCGGCATCGCCATGTACACGGTGTGCAATATTATGGATTGTTCAATCCAGAGTTTTATTCGCCAGGTCTGGCCGTTTTATCTCACGGTACTTATGGTGCTTGTTGTCTTGGCGTTAGTGCCTGACATTGTGCTGTTTTTACCTAATCATTTTTACGCCACGCCATAACCCCATTGTTTAATGAGATATCACCATGAAAATTACCCAAGCTTATGTGATTGTTTGTTCGCCGGGCCGCAACTTTGTCACCTTAAAAATTGTCACCGACGAAGGCGTTTATGGCATTGGCGACGCCACCCTGAACGGCCGTGAGAAAACCGTTGTCAGCTACCTGGAAGACTATATTATTCCGGCGTTGATTGGTAAAGATCCTGCACGCATCGAAGATATCTGGCAGTTTTTTTATCGTGGCGCCTATTGGCGCCGCGGGCCGGTGGGTATGACAGCCCTGGCCGCTGTCGATATGGCACTGTGGGATATTAAAGGTAAGGTGGCAGGTTTACCGCTTTATCAACTCCTTGGCGGACGCAGCCGCGACCGTATCATGACCTATACACATGCCAATGGCAGTGATTTGCAATCAACCCTGGATGCCGTAGGCAAAGCCATTGATGAAGGGTATGACGCGGTGCGAGTGCAGTCGGGTATTCCCGGAATGGCCAGTACCTATGGTGTCGCCAAAGATGGCAAGAAATACGAACCTGCCGATTCGGCACTGCCCTCCGAGGCGGTATGGTCAACCGAAAAATACCTGAATTTTGTGCCAAAGTTATTCAGCGAAGTGCGCCGTCAGTATGGCAATGAAGTGCACTTACTGCACGATGTACACCACCGGCTAACACCCATTGAAGCCGCCCGCTTAGGGAAGGAGCTTGAGCCCTACCATTTATTCTGGATGGAAGACGCTGTTCCGGCCGAAAATCAGCAGGGCTTTGAGTTAATTCGTCAGCATACCACGACGCCCATTGCCGTTGGCGAGGTGTTTAACTCTATTCACGATTGCAAAGACCTAATCATTAACCAGTCAATCGATTATATCCGGTCGACCCTGGTCCATGCAGGCGGCATTACCCATATGCGCCGGATTGCCGATCTCGCTGCCCTATACCATATCCGCACGGGCTTTCACGGTGCCACCGACCTGTCTCCGGTGTGTATGGGCGCAGCGTTGCATTTTGATTACTGGGTGCCTAATTTTGGTATTCAGGAGCATATGCCACACAGTGCACTTATGGAGTCGGTATTTAGCTTCGATTACACCTTCGAGCGCGGTTACTTTACGCCGGGCGAATCACCTGGTCATGGTGTGGACATTGACGAAAAACTGGCCGCTAAATACCCCTACAAACGTGCGGCTTTACCGGTAAACCGATTAGAAGACGGCACACTGTGGCACTGGTAAAAACCGGGTGCCACAGCAATACCCGCCGCACGTTGTTTTAGCCCCGAGCTCTGCACGCAAAATAGGGGTTTCTTATTATTGACAGACCGGATGTCATCAACCGGCCGTGAGGATTTTGCCATTGGTTTTTTTAAAATAGCTGTTGGTTAGCGTATAATTGCGCTAATGGTCAGTGAAAGTCAGCGGTACTTTCCACAAATGTTTTAAAAAGCAAAGGTCTATGGCAAACAATATCGATTTAAACCTGGCTCGTACTATCTCAGTCGCGCCCATGCTCGATTGGACAGATCGGCATTGCCGCTATTTTTTGCGGCTCATATCACGCCATACCCTGTTATATACCGAGATGGTCACCTCTGGCGCCATTATTTTTGGCAAAGGCGATTATCTGGGGTTCAATGATGAAGAGCACCCGGTCGCAGTACAATTGGGCGGCAGCAATCCGGATCATATGACTCAATGCGCGGTTAAATCGCAGGAATATGGCTACGATGAGGTGAATATAAACGTTGGTTGCCCATCAGATCGGGTCAAAAACGGCAGTTTCGGTGCCTGCCTGATGGCTCAGCCACAGATGGTGGCTGATTGCGTTAAGTCG
Source organism: Alteromonas gilva (assembly GCF_028595265.1). Taxonomy (NCBI): domain Bacteria; kingdom Pseudomonadati; phylum Pseudomonadota; class Gammaproteobacteria; order Alteromonadales; family Alteromonadaceae; genus Alteromonas; species Alteromonas gilva. The sequence goes on from NZ_JAQQXP010000002.1 coordinate 600,483, forward strand.
ATGCAGGCAGCGGTTGATATTCCGGTTACGGTGAAATGCCGGATTGGTATTGATGACATGGACGAGTATGCTGATTTTGCCCGCTTTATTGATGTGGTGGCATCCGCAGGGTGCGACACCTTTATTGTGCACGCCCGCAAAGCCTGGTTGCAAGGTTTAAGTCCTAAGGAAAACCGTGATATCCCGCCACTTAATTATGAGCGGGTGTATGCGCTCAAAAACGAGCATCCCGAACTGAATATATCAATTAACGGTGGCATTACGTCGCTGGAACAGGCTGGCGACCATTTGCAGTTGGTGGATGGCGTTATGATGGGGCGGGAAGTGTATTCTAACCCCTATATTCTGGCTGACGTTGATAAGCGTTTTTATGGTGATGACTCACCAGTACTGAGCCGGGCAGACATTGTGCACAAAATGCAAATGTATATAGAGCAACAGGACGCCCCCTATTTTAAACCCTGGCATGTTGCCCGACACATGTTGGGCTTGTTTCAGGGGCAGCCCGGCGGACGTGTTTGGCGGCGCTACCTGAGCCAGCATGGTACCGGTAAACAACCCGATCCAGACCTTTTAATGAATGGGTTAGCGGCGATGCAAGAAGCGGCTACCCAGGCCATCGAATTCCAAAGTCGCAGTGTTGGTTAATTTAACCTCTTAGTTGGTTAAATTAGCCAACTCTTGGCGATGAAAAGTTTGGCTACAGCACGTCACCAATTTTCGGATCTGTAAAGTCTCATTTAAAACAATGACTTAAAATATTTTGAAAGTTTGGCACAGCTTTCGCTATCTATTGGGTAACAAATCACTTGTTAATCTAAAATAGAGGGAAACACCATGAAAGCTAAATCAATTATCATTACTTCAGTTATCGCATTAGGTTTGTCAGTAAGTGCCCAGGCTAATGCACAGGAATCGGCCGTTGATCGTTTGATGAGCAGTTTGATCAACAATGCGGTATCGGCTACACAGGCAGAAATTCGTCGCGAAGTTCAGCAAAATATTGCTAATGCTACTTACCATCTGTCACTGTCTGAAGCGCCTGTTGGTCACGTGTCTGTTAAGGATATCGTCGCAACAGAAAAAAGCACCAAAGAAAGCCAGGGTACAGCTGAGTAACAGGTGGTTTGGCTATGATGTTCAGCCACACACTACTTGTAAGCTATGTAATCGTATTACCGACCATGAGCCTGGGGCTATGCGCCATAAGCCTGGCGGCAATACAAAATTACCTACAGCGGATCCGTTGTAAACCCAGCGTCTTAGCTAGACACTTTCGAAGGCACAGGTAACCGTAAAAACGTTACCTGTTTTTTTTTGCCTGCAATAATTACGTCGTATTCTCTTTTTCATTTTGGTTCCACTCCGGTAACCGGACCTCTCTGATCAATTTCACTGCAGTAAAGCACGTCGGCGTCAGTAAATGCCGTGCGGTTCGTCTGTTGCAATCAATACCCTGACAGATCCCAGGCGCTGGCCTCTACTAACGAGCAGAACACGACTTTCTGAGCAAACAACAGCAAATTGACGATAATGACCAACTGTGTGGTCAAAAAAACCAAAATATGGTTTTAGCTATTATTCTGCTGCCAGTGGAATTCCGTCATTTAAATAAAGTTGATAAAAAACATGCGCTTATGAGTTGGCATGCGAATTGTAATACTCAACAGTAAGTAACAACGTTTATTTATTTACTATCTGGAGATTTTAAAATGGGAATGTTCACACGTATTAACGACATCATTCAATCAAACATCAATGCATTGCTGGATAAAGCCGAAGATCCGGAAAAGATGATTCGCCTGATTATTCAGGAAATGCAGGAAACCTTAGTAGAAATTCGCTCTTTAGCAGCCCGTCATATTGCTGAACAAAAACAGCTTAATCGGGAGCTTGAAAGCCTTAATAAGCGTGCTGCTCACTGGCAACAAAATGCTGAGCTTGCCATTAGCAAAAGTAAAGATGATTTAGCCCGTTCTGCTCTGATCGAAAAGAAAAACATCGAAGCTAAGCAGGAAGTGGTGAGTAAACAACTGGCCAGTATCGACGAAGTGCTGGTGTCTGTGCAGGATGACACAGCGCGTCTTAACAGTAAATTAAGTGAGGCTAAGGCGAAGCAGAAATCATTGCAAATGCGTCGTCAGACCGCATCGGTAAGAATGCAGGCCAAACAAGCGACGCATAGCGAAAAACTGGAAACCGTAATGGGCCGCTTTGATCACTACGAACAACGTGTTGATGAGTTGGAAGCAAAAGTCGATGCCTATGATTTAACTGACTCTGCGCCGAAGCAGTCGCTACAAGCCGAGTTTGATGCGCTGGAAAAAGATGACGCCATCGAAAGAGAATTGGCGGCTCTGAAAGCAAATAAAGCGGCCTAATCGATAGTGGTACCTGCGTGCAGCAGGTACTGCGCCCAAGTTAAGTAAGTGGTAGGAGAATATAATGAAAACTATTTATGAAAAGAAACGTGTCGCCAGAGATTTAAATCGTGCCGTAATTTCGGGTGTCTGTGCGGGGGTCGCTAAATACTTTGATATCGACCCGTTATGGGCAAGAGCAGGCGCTGCGGCCGGTCTGGTATTTGCGCCTATGATCACCTTACCTGCCTACATCGCAGCTGTAGTGTTATTGCCCAGAGGTGCATAATGAAAAACTTTATACTCGCTGTATTAATTGCAATTGTATTAACTAAGGTACTTGGCAGTATTGCCTCGGGCTGGTTTGACATGCACCTGGTAATGGGGGATGAAATAGTGAGTAGTTCATTGGAGTGGCTGGTTATGGCGGGTGTAGCAGTATTACTGGTTGTTATTGGCTTTGTGGTAGCCATGAGTATCTTTGCCGCACTTGGCATTGCCGCCGTTACTGTGATTGGCGCACTTCTCTTTGCCGGTATTGGGGTGTTCTGGCCGGTATTATTGATTGTTGCTGCTGTGATGCTGGTGGGCCGCTCAAAGCAATCGGCGGCCTGATTGCCAGCGGCTTAAGCGAGCCGGGCTCGTAGATGAGTCGCTCTTTTTGGCTGTTAATTTACTTTCCCGGGTGAACCACTTAGCATTATAGGCCATACTACTCTGGGCGCAGCTGGTAAGTGTTCACCTGCCAGGCCAACCGTAAACAAGGATTGATATGAAACAGTACCTCAATGTAAAAAACGTTAGCCTCGCAGTTGGAGTGCTCTTTTTACTCCTGTGGATCCTTGGCTTTTACTGGAGTATAGAGCCGGATACCTTTGACGTGAAAGCCAATGCACGTTCCCAGCAGACAACAAACAATGCTGCGCCTGTGCCCGGATATACGATTACCGCCACCTTGGTTACGGTAGCAGATACACTGCTGGAAAAGCCCGGAGGTTATCTGTCAAACGATGTGATGCCGCCCTCAGTACTATTAGATAACATGCCAAGCTGGGAGTTTGGTGTACTGGAAATGGTCCGCGATATGTCGTTGGCCATGCGTAAAGATTTCAGTCGCTCTCAGTCGCAATCAGTGGAAAATTCGTTTTTAGTTAAGGCGCAGCCTAAATTTAATATTGATAGTCGTAGCTGGTTGTTTCCCTCGTCAGAGTCGATGTACCGCGAAGGCATCGATTTACTGGCAGATTACCGTGACTACCTCGCCGACCCAACGCAGGGCGATAGCCAGTTTTACACCCGGGCAGATAATCTGCGTGAGTACTTAAAGCAGGTTGAAAAACGGCTTGGCAGTTTGTCACAACGGCTCAGCGCCAGCGTTGATGCAGAGCGGGTGAATACCGACCTGGCCGGCGACAAAGCGGCGTCAAATTCTACTCCCCGTCCAATGTCGGTGCAGACAAAAACGAGCTGGTGGCAGCTGGACAATGTATTTTATGAAGCACGCGGCGCAACCTGGGCTCTGGTGCATCTGCTAAAAGCTGTAGAGGTCGATTTCGCCAGTGTACTGGAAAATAAAAATGCACTGGTGAGTTTACAGCAAATTATTAAAGAGCTTGAAGCAACCCAACAAGCTATTTGGAGTCCGATGATTTTAAACGGCAGTGGCTTTGGTATGCTGGCGAACCATTCTTTAGTGATGGCAAACTATATTTCTCGCGCAAATGCAGCCATAATTGAGCTGTCGGAATTGTTAAATCAAGGATAAATAATGAAAAAGTGCAGATTAGCCGCTACGGCAATATTGTGTCTGGCGCCGTTGGCTAATGCGAATGCCGATACGCTGCTCGGCATCTACGCGGGTGCGCAGGGGTGGAACACCTCTGCAGCGGGCGGTTTCTCAGAAACCTCAACAGGAAATGCTGCGTTTAATTTAGACACCCAGACCAATACTTCATTATACGTTGCTTTAGAACATATGGTGCCGTTGGTGCCCAATGTAAAAGTGAACTACACAACCCTGGACAGTGATGGCGTTACCGATCTGAATGCCGCCTTTGAATTTGATGGCAATGTGTATAGCGAAAATACCGCGCTGTTATCAAACGTGGATATGGACAGCACTGATTTGATCCTTTACTACGAGCTTTTCGACAACGATTTGTTTAGTTTTGATCTGGGTATCAACGGCAAATACATCGAAGGTACGTTTTTTGTCGAAGACACAGAAACTGGCACTAATGGTGCGGCCACGTTCAAGGGAATCATCCCCATGGCCTATAGCCGGATAATGTTCAGTTTTCCGTTTACCGGTTTGTCTGCTTACGCGGAAGGGAGCTATCTGTCTTTTGACGATCATAAAGTTCAGGACCTTCAGGCAGCCGTAACTTATTCGTTTATCGAAAGCCTGGCCCTGGACATGACATTACAAGTTGGCTATCGCGATGTCACTATCGACATTGAAGATCTGGACGATATCTACGCGGATCTCTCTTATGACGGTGTCTTTGCCGGACTCGAAATCCACTTCTAGTATTTAAAGATATAAAAAAGTAAATTTTATTCTTTCCAGTTATCGTTAAAACTCATTAGCCTAAGCATATGCAAATAAGGCTAATGAGTTATGTCAGCAAATTCTAATCAAAATACCCCAACAGTTTCACCCGGCGCGATCCTGAGTGAACCACAATGGAATGCTATTACGCAGGCAATTTCCGGGCTCAATGCTCAGCAATTAACCTGGGTGAGTGGTTATATGGCCGGTTTGGCTGCGTCTGGTCAGGCGCTGCCTCAGGCTCCGGCGGCCGGCGCTGTCGCAGCGGTTGGCGATGCCCCCACACTGACGATTTTATTCGGTTCGCAAACGGGTAACTCCAAAGGGGTTGCGCAGTCATTACAGGCTAAAATGGAAGCGGCCGGCTACACCAGTAAACTGGTCAGTATGGCTGATTTCAAACCGCGTCAAATCAAAAACGAAACGCACCTGGCGATTGTTGCCAGTACGCATGGCGAGGGCGAGCCGCCTGATGACGCCATTGAACTGCATGAGTTTTTAGGTTCCAAGAAAGCGCCCAAAGTTGAAAAGCTTAAATATGCCGTACTGTCGCTGGGTGATTCCAGCTACGAGTTCTTCTGCCAGACCGGTAAGGACTTTGACGAGCGTTTAGCCAAGCTCGGTGGAAAAGCCGTGCTTTCACGGGTTGACTGCGATGTCGATTATGAAGCCGAGGCGCAGGCCTGGTGCGAAAAACTCATCGACACACTCAAAGAAGATTTCACCACCCAGGGCAGTGCAGCGGTGGCGATGCAAACCGGTGCCGCTGTGTCAACGGGCACTGCTGTACAGGCGTATACCAAAAAAGCGCCGTTTAACGCTACCTTGCTGACATCGCAAAAAATTACCGGGCGCGACTCGGTAAAAGACATTCGTCATATCGAGATTAGCCTGGAAGACTCTGGTATTGCTTATCAGGTTGGAGATGCGCTGGGTGTTTGGTTTAAAAATGACGCGTCATTAGCCGACGATATCATAACGCTCATTCAGGCGAGCGCCGATCAGAGTGTTGACGTGGGCGGCCAGCAGATGACATTCAAAGAAGCGCTGGTGCAAAAACTGGAGCTGACCCTGAGTTACCCTGGCTTTGTTAAAGCCTATCAGGAAGCGTCACAGTGCGAGGCGCTGGCGACATTAATGGAAGATAAAGCTGCCTTCCGTGAGTATCTTTCAGACCGGCAAATTGTTGACATCGTGCGCGAACACCCGCACCCGGTTCCAGCCCAACGCTTCGTTGAGGCCTGTCGGCCATTAACACCGCGGTTGTACTCCATTGCGTCGAGTCAGGCTGAAGTCGAAGATGAAGTTCACCTTACTATTGCGCACGTCGAATACGATGCCTTTGGTAAACGTCATCAGGGCGGCGCCTCGGGGTATTTGTGTGAGCGTCTCGAAGAGGGCGGTGAAGTAGAAGTATTCGTCGAGCCTAACGACAACTTCCGTCTGCCTGAAAACACCGATACACCAGTGATAATGATTGGCCCGGGTACTGGTATTGCGCCGTTTAGGGCGTTTATGCAAGAGCGTGATGCACAGGGTGCTGAAGGCAAAAACTGGCTGTTCTTTGGTAACCCTAATTTTACCCAGGATTTTCTCTATCAGGTGGAATGGCAAAGTTATGTCAAGAGCGGTTTATTAAGCAAAATCAGCCTGGCATTTTCTCGCGACCAAAAAGAAAAGATTTACGTCCAGCACCGCTTGCTCGAAGAGGGCAAAGCAGTATTTGAGTGGCTGGAAGAAGGCGCTCATTTATATGTCTGTGGTGATGCAAATCATATGGCAAAAGATGTCGAAGCAGCCTTACTTGAGATCATTAAAACCCACGGTGGTAAAGATGATCAGGAAGCAAAAGCGTACTTAGTCGGTCTGCGTAAAGCCAAACGCTATCAGAAGGATGTTTACTAATGAGTGATAATAAGCCCCCATTTATCGTAGAAGGTAAGCTGGCTGACAACGAACGATTAAAATCTGAAAGCCGTCACCTGCGCGGCACCATTAATGAGGATTTACAGGATCCGTTGACCGGTGGCTTTACTGCCGATAACTTCCAGCTGATCCGCTTTCATGGCATGTATCAACAGGATGACCGGGATATTCGCGCCGAGCGTGCCAAACAAAAGCTTGAGCCACTGCATAATGTAATGCTGCGCGCCCGTTTACCCGGCGGTATCATTAAGCCAGAGCAATGGCTGGCAGTTGACCAGTTTGCCGAAGAGTATACCGAATACGGCAGTATTCGTTTGACCACGCGCCAGACGTTCCAGTTTCATGGCGTGCTCAAACCGCATATTAAACGTATGCATCAAACGCTTAATAAAGTGGGCATCGACTCTATTGCAACCGCAGGCGACGTTAACCGTAACGTCCTGTGTACGTCTAATCCGGTTGAGTCAGAGGTTCATCAGCAAGCCTACGATTGGGCAACCAGGATTAGTGAGCACTTACTTCCTAAAACCAGGGCGTACGCTGAAATCTGGCTCAACGGTGAAAAAGTTGAAACCACCGATCAGGAACCTATCCTCGGTGATACCTATCTGCCGCGTAAGTTTAAAACCACCGTGGTGATACCGCCGCAAAACGATGTGGATGTGCATGCTAACGATCTGAACTTTGTTGCCATCAGCGAAAATGGTCAACTGGTTGGCTTTAACGTGTTGGTCGGTGGTGGCCTGGCAATGACTCACGGTGACAAAACCACCTTCCCCCGTAAGGCGGACGATTTTGGTTTTATCCCGTTAGAGAAGACCCTGGCGGTTGCGGAAGCGGTCTTAACAACCCAGCGCGATTGGGGCAACCGGGTTAATCGTAAAAACGCGAAAACGAAATATACCCTCGAACGTGTCGGCGTTGATAACTTTAAAGCCGAAGTTGAAAAACGCGCAGAGGTGAAGTTCGCTGCCAGTAAACCTTATGAGTTTACCGGTCGTGGTGATCGCTTTGGCTGGGTTGAGGGCATTGATGGTAAGTACCATCTGACCCTGTTTATTGAGAATGGCCGCATTCTTGATTACCCCGAAAGAACGCTTAAAACCGGTTGCCGGGAAATCGCCAAAATACATCAGGGCGACTTCCGCATGACGGCGAATCAGAACCTGATTGTTGCGGGTGTCCCTGCTGATCAAAAAGAGGCCATTGAAGCATTAGCCAGGCAACATGGTCTCATCCGGCCTGAGGTATCAGCCCAGCGTCTGGATTCTATGGCGTGTGTGTCATTACCGACCTGTCCACTGGCGATGGCCGAAGCAGAGCGCATGTTACCGGCCACGGTTGACGAGCTCGAAAAAGTACTGGCTAAACATGGTATGGCCGATGACAGTATTATTTTCCGTGTAACCGGGTGCCCTAACGGCTGCGGCCGGGCGATGCTGGCAGAAGTCGGGCTGGTGGGTAAAGGACCGGGTCGGTATAACCTTCATTTGGGGGGAAATCGGGAAGGTACGCGTATTCCGCGCATGTTTAAAGAAAACATCACCGAGCAGGAAATCTTAAGCATCCTGGATGAGCTTATTGGCCAATGGGCTGGTTCACGCGAAAACAAAGAATCATTTGGCGACTTTGTTGTACGCACGGGAGTGATTGCGCCGGTGGTCAACTCAGCTCAGGATTTTTATGACTGATCTTGATACTCAACAGCTGCGCCAGCCAGTAACCTCGTCAACCACTGATGAGGAACTGGCGGCGATAAATCAGGCTCTTGAAACACTGGATGCACCGCAACGCGTCCAGTGGGCCATGACGTATTTACCGGGTAATCATATTGTGTCGTCGAGCTTTGGCGCGCAATCGGCAGTCATGCTGCATTTGTTGACCGAGGCAAATCCTGATATTCCTGTTGTACTGACGGATACGGGTTATTTATTTCCCGAAACTTACCAGTTCATCGATGAGTTGGTGGCAAAGTTAAAGTTGAATTTGCAGGTGTATCGCGCCGATATTTCACCGGCCTGGCAAGAAGCTCGCTTCGGCAGAATGTGGGAGCAAGGCATTGATGGTATTGAGCGGTACAACAAATTAAACAAAGTTGAACCCATGCAGCGTGCCCTAAAAGAGCTTGAGGCAGGCACATGGTTTGCCGGTTTGCGCCGCAGTCAGGCTGACTCGCGTCAACATTTGCCGGTATTACAGCGTGCTGGCCGTCAGTTTAAATTTCACCCGATCATCGACTGGTCGAACAAAGATTTGCATTATTACCTTAAAGAGCATGGCTTGTCGTATCACCCGTTGTGGGAACAAGGTTATGTATCGATAGGAGACTGGCATACCACGCAGTCGCTGCAAGAAGGCATGAGTGAGCAGGATACGCGTTTCTTTGGTTTAAAACGCGAGTGCGGTCTGCATGAGTTTGGCGACGGGATTTAATGGTTACCGTTACCGCTCGTTCAGCTCAGCGTAAAATGCGGCGCAAACACCTGTTCCAGGTGCTGAGTGAAACCCTCTGACTCGGGTTTCGGTAGTAAGCGCGACAGCTCACTGCCTACCGCGGTGAATTTATAGTACGACATCAGTAACTTGTTTGCTTTAGGCTGCACGGTCACGGAATGCTGTGCAAACTTTAAGGTGAACGGTGTGTTTTTGTTGAGTAATCCGGTTTCGATTTCGGTGGCGTAAAGTAGTTTCATACTGCCTAACGCCAGAATATCCGAATAGGATAAGCCAAAGTGACTGAGCTTAGTTTGCGCTGATGGTGCCGTAAAGAGAGCTCTCAGTAAGCCTGACTGCTGGTGGTATCCGGTGATAATGATTGGCGCCGGGTCGTGGTTACGCCGGCATGCAACCAGGCAGGCTTTGCTAAATAGTTTGGCGTCTCTCTGGGTGAGTTTGGTCAGTGTTTCTAAACTCCGTAGCGAAAAACTACCCGGCCTTTGCACTTCTACAGCAAAGATTTTTCCCCATAGTTCCTGCATGGTTGGCGAGTATATGTTCTCAGCCATCATAATAAATGAATGAAACCAGTCAGGATCAATCCGCTCTTGTTGCTGTTCGCCCGGCGATACACTTAGCGCGATCGCCATGATTCGCTGTAAGTTTGTAATGCGCTTTTGTTCGCGCAGGCGATTGAATTGGGCAACTTGTTTCGACGTATATGCCCCATAGCCGGCGCTGGATTGCTCAATGCCTACCGACGCAAACCAATGGCAGATTCTATGCTGAGTGGAACTGCTTGAATTGGTGGTTTTGCGCTGTGCTTTGTCGGTGTCGGGCGTCACTTTCTTTACGCCGGGTTGCGCCGGGGTAACAGATGTAATTACCTGCGGTGGATTCTGCGACGGAATTTTCATTTCATAACTTAAGTAGCAGCCGTTGTCATAAAATATCGTGTTTCGACTTTTGTGTATAGGAAGATTGCTTTGCAAAGGGCTATATTAGAGGTAGGATGGAGCAATTATTAAGCAAAACCCGAAAAAGATGTCTGCGGAATACGATAATGATGAGTTAGTTTTTTTAGATGAAGACAGCCATCAGGAATTAGAGCTTAAGCATACTAAACACTGGAATATCTTAATTGTCGACGACGATGAAGAAATTCACACTGTCACACGATTAGCCTTATCTGATCTGGAAGTCCACGACCGAAAATTGCAGTTTATTCACGCCTATTCCGGCGCCGAAGCTAAAGCCAAGCTTAGAGAGCATAATCGCGATATCGCCATGATATTGCTTGATGTCGTGATGGAAACTGACGACGCAGGTTTACAAGTGGTGCAGTATCTGCGCGAAGAACTAAAGCTGCATGAGCCACGTATTATTTTACGCACAGGTCAACCAGGCTTTGCGCCAGAAGAGCAAGTTGTTAAAACCTACGACATTAACGACTACAAGACCAAGACAGAATTAACCCGCGCCAAGCTATTAACATCGGTCATTGCGTCAATTCGTTCTTACCAGCAAATACTGACCATTAACCAAAGTCGGCTTGGCCTGCAAAAAATCATACGTTCCTCCGCTAATCTTCTTGAAGAGCATTCCGTTAAAGGGTTTTGTGAGGGAATTGTAACGCAAATAAGTTCGTTAATCGGGCTTGAGGCCGAGGGTATCGTCTGTGCCAGGGCGGGCTCTGTGCTCGACCGTGATGACAACGGAGTGTATGTGCTTGGCGCTGCCGGGAACTACGCGCCTTTTATTAATGAACGTATAGAAAATTTGCACAATGCGTTAATTGTCGAAAACGTTGGTCGATGCCTGCGGTTAAAAAAGCATATTTTTGAAGCCGGTGTTTCTATTCTGTTTCTCAATAGCTCGGGGTTTGAAGCGGCAGTCTATTTAAATTTGCCTAACGAGATTAGCGAGCTTGACCGTGAGCTGCTGGAGGTATTCTTAAGCAGTATTTCGGTTGGCTACGAGAACGTCTATTTGTTTCACGAGTTGCGTAACGCGGCCTTTCGTGACTGGCTGACCAGATTGCCCAATCGTAATGAGTTTATCAATTTTCTCGATCATTCAAAAAACTATCATACTCAGGATAAATTGTGCGCTGCACTCATCGATATTAATCAGTTTTCAGATATTAATGACGGGCTCGGCCAGGAAGCCGGTAACGAACTGCTTAAAGCGGTGGCGGTGCGCCTCAACGAATGTTTTGATATTGAGATTAAAAAGAGCCGTATTGCCGCTGATGTATTTGGCCTGTTCGGGCTGGCTAACGAGGTAAGCCCGCAAACGATTAACCAGGCATTTCAACAGCCCTTTAAGGCGGGTGACAATACAATGCCTTTAAATGTCACCATAGGTCTGTGCGTTTTAGGTAACACGCCGGAGCCTGGTGTTGATATTCTCAGACGGACCAATATTGCGTTAAACCGTGCCAAGAAAACGCCAACCGCCAACTATGAGTATTTTGCGCCTGAAATTGAAGAGCAAACCACCTGGCGCTTACATATGATAAGGCGGTTGCGAACTGAATTTATGGCGCGCAATCTGGAATTATGGTTTCAGCCGCAGGTAGATTTATCCAGCGAAGCCGTCATCGGTATGGAAGGGCTGTTGCGCTGGCCCGATGGCAGTGGCGGGTATATTTCGCCAGCCGAATTTGTGCCATTGGCCGAATATTCAGGTCTGATCGTTGATATCGGTTACTGGGTGCTGGAAGAGTCATGCCGACGTTTAAACGAACTGGCTAAAATGGGGTATCCCAATCTTCGGGTTGCTGTGAATGTCTCAATTCCCCAGTTCAGGGATCCCAACTTTGTACAAAGCATTAAGCAGCTCATTACGCATTCCGGCATTAAGCCCGGTTTGCTAGAGCTGGAAATTACCGAAAGCATCGTGATGGATGAGCCACATATCGTTATAGACGCACTGACGGATCTGAAGAAATTTGGTGTCACTATTGCCATTGATGACTTTGGGACCGGGTTTTCGTCTATGAGTTATTTGCAAAAATTACCGCTGGATAGGCTCAAAGTAGACCGTTCGTTTGTGGCTGAGATAAAGCCCGGGGAAACCGCGTTTATTGCTGAAACAATTGTCACACTCGGTAATAAGCTCGGCTTAATCACCATCGCTGAAGGCATTGAAAAACGAGAGCAGGCGAGCTTTATGATTAAACTTGGCTGTGACGAAGCGCAAGGTTATTTGTTTGGCCGTCCTATGCCTTTTAGCAGCCTTGTCGAATATCTGGCAAAACGCAAAAAAGGTTAACGCATTCCTCGGCACTTTCGTTTATACCTGGGGATAAAGTGTTGGATAGCGAAATATTTTTAGATATGACATTGTGTGTAATATTACTGTAATAAAGCTATGATTGAGAATTTGCTAATTGGATGCATTTACAGTATAGTTACAACATCGTTAATAAAAGGAGATATTTCTCATGCGTAAAGTAGTCTTAGCATCACTGATGTTCGTTGGAGCTAATCTGGCGCATGCTGACACTGGTAACGATAAAGCATTTTCTTGTATGGATACAAAGACATTCGAAATTAACAGCACGTGTATGGTTGATACTATTAGTAACAACATGCACTTTAAAGCCGCTCAACATGATATTGTTGAAACAGCCAATGCCAATAGCAGCCAGAATGCGATGGCAACTATGACTTTTAATGTCGAAGAAATGACTATCGATATCGTTGCTCACCGCGATGCGTTACTAGTACGTAATACGCCAAAGCAATAGACGTTGTCAGTAAAAGTCCAAATATATAAAAACCGGAGTCATCTCCGGTTTTTTTGTTTTTGTAGTACAACAATAAGCAAACGCCTGAGCGACAGACCGGGCGTTGACTATACACTCCACAGTCTGCTGGCGCAGCCGAATTAGCTTTGTTTAGTCACTGAAAATACGATTTAACCCATTTAGCGCTGCAACACGGTATGCTTCTGCCATTGTAGGGTAATTAAAGGTGGTGTTGATAAAGTACTCGATGGTGTTACCCCCCCCTTGTTGTTGCATAATCGCCTGACCGATATGAACAATCTCCGAGGCACGCTCACCAAAGCAGTGAATCCCCAGCACTTCTTTTGTCTCACGATGAAACAGAATCTTGAGGCTTCCCACCTGAGTAGAGGCAATTTGAGCCCGGGCAAGATGTTTAAACTGCGCACGGCCAACCTCATAAGGTACTTTCATCTGCGTCAACTCCTGCTCGTTTTTACCTACCGAACTGATTTCCGGGATAGTGTAAATACCCGTGGGGATGTCTTCTACGAGTTGCGCGTTGGCGTTACCCTGCAGCATGGCTTCAGCGGCAAACCGCCCTTGATTGTAAGCGGCTGAGGCCAGACTTGGATAGCCGATAACATCGCCGATGGCATAAATGTTTTCAACCTCGGTCTGATAGTTTTCATTAACCTTTAGCTGTCCGCGTGAATCTGCTTTGAGGCCCACAGCGTTAAGATTGAGCATGTCGGTGTTACCGGTTCGGCCGTTAGCAAATAACAGGCAATCCGCTCGCATGCGCTTACCGGACTCAAGGTTAAGTATAACCGAGTCTTCGCGCCCTTCTACGGAGCTGTAAGATTCGGTATGGCGAATAACCACACCGTTGTTCCACAGGTGGTAACTTAATGCATCAGAGATTTCCGCATCCAAAAAAGACAACAGGCGATCGCGCATATTGACTAAGTCAACTTTAACGCCAAGGCCCCTGAAAATTGACGCGTACTCAGTACCAATAACACCAGCACCATAGATGATGATGGATTTTGGTTCGTGGTCGAGATTTAAAATGGTATCGGAGTTATAAATACGTGGATGACTAAAATCGATGTCTTTCGGACAATACGGGCGCGAACCGGTTGCGATTGCGGTTTTTTCTGAGGTGATGATTTCTTTAGAGCCATCGTTACGGGTAATTTCTACAGTATGAGGATCGATAAAGCTCGCTTCACCATGGATGAGTGAAACGCGATTGCGATCATAAAAAGAAGAACGCAGCCGGGTTTGACTGCGGATAACGCCGCTGGCATGTTTCATTATGTCAGAAAATGTCAGATTACGGGACACATGATTGTCGGCAAACAAAGGGGTTGTATTGTACTCAATGAGACGACTAACAGAGTGGCGCAGTGCTTTAGAAGGAATGGTTCCCCAATGCGTGCAACCGCCACCGACGGCTTTGTATTTTTCTATCACGGCAACGCGTTTACCGGCTTTTGCCAACTGCATCGCTGCGCCTTCGCCGCCCGGGCCGGTGCCAATTACAATGGCATCAAACTGAAACTTTTGTTTAGCTGGTTTTTTCTTGGTTGTCATAATCGTGTGCTGTTCAACTTGCGTTGGAATAATAAAATGAAATAGTCCAATTCATAGTAGCAAAAAATACTGATATGTTTAGCTATTTCTCAGATCAGCTGAGTCTGGTAACAGTATTTGTTGCTTAAAAAACAGCGTGAACTCTGCGCCGCCCAAGTGCGATTTTGTCACCTTAATATGGCCATCAAAGGCCTGCTCAATCCAGAGCTTCGCCATATGTAAACCGAGACCTATGTGGTGGTCGTCACGCCGGGTAGTAAAAAATGGGTCGAATATCTTGGGTATCAATGTGTTCTCGATACCTTTGCCGTTATCGCCAATGATCACCACGATATCGTCGTTGCGCGCAGCGCAATCAACCTCGATAGTGGCGTTGGCCGTTTTATCAAAAGCATGTTCCAGGGCGTTGATGATAATAATTTGGACGATTTGGCTGAAGGCACCTGGAAAGCCACACAGTTTTACCGGTGTTTTACACAGATTGGTGATGTCAGCGTTGTGCTTTTTAAAGATACTCTTCATCGACTGCAATAAATCAGTGATTTGTTCACACGCATCAAAAGTACACAGCTCATCGTTTGCGCGCTTGAAGGTCAATGTTTTGAAGGTGGAGATTAAATCTATCGCTCGTTGATTGTTTTTAAGCGCCTGCGCCATGGTTAGTTGTGAATCAGTTAAGTAATCGTCAAATGCCGTTTTAGTGAGCCCGGCGTGTTTTTGCTCGATGAGTCTTTTTAGCAATATTTCCTGATTAGACAACGCCAGTTTAGTGGCGCCCACCGGCGTATTGAGTTCATGGGCCAGACCGGCAACCATAACGCTTAGTGATGACAGTTTTCTTGATTCTGCCAATTCACCGATGAGTGTTGTTTGTTGCGCGAGGCTACTGCGTAGTTTATCGCGCTGCAGCTGCAGGGCTTTATTCAGGTTTTTAAGTGATACCGTATAGCGCACGTACAGCAGCAATACGGCGACCCCAACTAAGCCAACCGACAGGGCAGTCATCAGAGCTGTCATTTTGGCTCGTTGACGATATTCTACTAGCAGCGCTTCGGGGGTTCTGGCGACAATGTATATCGGCTGCAGTCCATTGTCCCCAGTGTAGGGTGACGGTAAGGTTAGCGCAGTATAGATACGGTTGCCGAGTACGTTACCTAATAACTCTTGATGTTGGGACAACCGTGCCCAAAGTGCGGGTTCATCGGCAGCGATACCGGCTCCCGTTAAACCCAGATCGGGGTGCCAGAGCCGGTCTGGATCCGGATGTACAATCCATCGATTAGTGCCAGCAGCGATCAGTAAATTGCTGTTATCCTCATTGAGTGCGGTTAAATTTGCCACTAACGAGCGCAGATCAAAATTAATGACTAACAGCCCCCGGCCGAGTTCTGCTTGCTCAGCCAGCATCACCGCGCGTAATGTCGGCTGGTGTGGAAGCTGGACCAGTCCATTTTCAATGTTGAGATCAATCTGCGAAATAAAGACCTCGTCGGGGCGCAAATTGAGCCCTTCTTTAACGTAGTAGCGATTCCATTTGTTTTGCAACTGGGTAGGTTGGACACTAATAAGCTCGCCGGTGTGGCGTTGATCAATTCGTATTTTTTCGTTGCCAGACATGCCAATCCAGCGTACCTGAAGAATGTCGGGATACACTTCAAACATGGTCACAAAGGCTTGTTCAATATTTTGTGGGGAAGGGTTAATTAAGCCAAGTTCGTGCTTAAACAGTTTTATTAACGTGCCAACTAAACTGAGCTTGCGGTTAATTAAAAGTGCGGCCTGATTGGTTTGACTGTTTTGTATTGTTCCCAGTTCCCGCTTTACTTGCGCGATATCATCACTATAAATAAACCGGTACGTTGATACGCAGACAAACAATGTGAACAGCAACCACAACCCTCTCCACAATTCAGTCAGTCCCGACAATTTAAAGCGCATGATTAATCACTACTGGAACGGCCCTGCTCTGACTGTGACCCTAACCAAATCAGCGCATCTTCCACCGGCATGGGCCGCGCAAATAAGTAGCCTTGCGCAATTTCATATTTATTATCAATAAGTAACTGGCGTTGTTGCTCTGTTTCCACGCCTTCGGCAACCATATTAAATTTAAATCGTTCTGCCAGTTTGCTAATCATTTGAACAATATGTATCGCGTTACCGTTTTGCTTGGCCGATAAGTCACGTACAAATTTCTGGTCGACCTTAATGGTCGTGGCGGCCAGTTCCGTTAGTTGCGATAAAGAAGAATAGCCGGTACCAAAATCATCGATACTCACTCCAACGCCTTTATCAATGAGGCTGCGTAGTATGGGGTTAATGACGGAGTAATCCTGGGTGGATTGACTCTCGGTTACTTCAATGTCCAACATTTCGGGGGGGATACTTTGATTGTCGATGACACGATGTATGGCATTAAAAATCACTGCACTGGTAATATCACTGTTGGCTAAATTAAAGGAGATTGGCAGACAGTAGCCAGCCCCCATTAGCCGTTGAATCGCGGCGATAGTTTGATGCAGAACCAGCTCGGCAATCTCCAGACTCAGCCCGGATGCCTCGGCAATAGGAATAAACTCATTGGGGGGACACAACTCACCATTGAGAGTACGCCAACGTAGCAGCGCTTCAAAACCTACAGGTTCACCGGTCGTTAATTTAACCTTGGGTTGCAACACCATAAAAAAGCCATCTTTGGCGATTAGCGCTTGTTTTAGCTCGGATAAAATTTGCGTTCGCTTGACCAGGCGCTGCATCATCGCATCGTCAAATTTAACGACGAGTTCACCGTTAAGTTTAGCTTTATTTAATGCCTGATTGGCCAGTACCAATACCTGATTGAGATTGTGCGCAGAGACATCCGAAAAGTCGAGCAGGCCAATTTGAGATTGCAGTTGTATATCTAGGTAATCCATCTTAATCGGCTCAGCGCGAAACGCCTCAAGGTCGGTAATTGGCGGCTGATGCCCGGTTTTAAATACCAACGCTATAGTCTCCTGGTCCCAAACCGCCGACAGATAATGTTCGGGAAAGTGTGTTTCTACCGCGTCACTGAACGCTTTGAGTATGGTGGTGGCGTATGTATGACCCAGTACCATTTCTGTGCTTTCGTAATTAAGCAGTCTGAACAGCACCAGCGTTGTTTGGCTGCGACAACCTGTTGTTTGCTGGTTGAGCTCTCTGACCAACCAATTACGGTTATGCATACCTGTTGCGCTGTCCAGATAAGCCAGTTCGCTCAATCGGCTCATCAACGCCTGATTGACAAAACCACTGCTGATATTTTCAGAAAATACCTGTAGTAGCTTTAGGTGACTGGTATCAAGGTTCAATGGTGAGTCGACATACATCAGGTACTGCTGGCCATCGTATTCACTGGTATCGAAATACAGTATCGAAAAGTTACCATCGAAAGCGTGTTGTTGGTTTTGCCAGGCACTGTAAATGGCCTTTTTCACCCTCCGTTGATGCTGGGTTGTAAATAATTTAAAGAGGTGCTCAAGTCTGGCTTCAATTAAAGATTTAAAATGTTTGCTGGCAGCCACGATGGGGGCCATCTCAACGCTATCGGATTTTGACTTAACGATACAGGCGATACCGCCAGAGTTGGGTATGTTAATAACCCGGGTAATTGCTTCGAGAACTGTGTTGGCAAATTCTTTAGTGTTTTGCTTGGGGGTTAATGATCGGGATGCATCAACAATCATTTGCAAGCCACGCTTTGCTACCTGCAGTTGATACGAAGTTTGCCAGGTGCGCAGGTTACTTATCACCACGCTTTTTAGTCTGTCAGCGTGCAGATCTGTCTTATTCCAGTATTCGGCAATGTCGTACTCATGGATAGCTTCGTTACGGGGCATCACGCCAGGCTGGCCGGTAAGCATCACAATGCGTATTATGCTATTGCCAATAACATTGCGTATGGTCTCAATGAGAAACAACCCGGCATCGTCGGTTTCCATTACCACATCAAGTAGTATCAGGCTGATATCGTCTCGTGCAGAGAGTATGCTAGCAGCCGCTGCCGCCGAGTTAGCTTTAAGCAACTCTATGCCGCGTTCCTGATATTGTAAGTCTTGTAACGCCAGCCCCAACACGTCCTGGTACGCGCTATCATCTTCAACACTCAGTACTTTCCAACTATCCAGCCTGGTCGAAGATAGGTCCTCAGGTTCACTAAATTCAAACAGTTCGCTCATCCCATTTCCTTTACGTCGAAACAACAACGATACTTGTACTGAAAATTCAAACGAATGTACTTTTTGCTACGTACCCAATGCGTCTTTTTACGTATGTTAAGTGTTGTCTAATATTGCAGATTTGCAAGGGAGTGGAGAGATTTATAGTGCGCTAAAAGTGTAAAGGCGCGGCAAACTAAACAGACATTTGCCGCGCTGCAATCTAGCTGAAGGAAAACTCCAGTTGGCTGAGTTTGAGCCACTTTTCTTTCTGTAGTAAGAGTGACTGCTTTAGCTCTTTATATTTAAAATCGAGCTCCAGTCGGTCTATGCTTCGAATCAAATGCGCCTTTCGCAAGGTCATGATGCGTTTTTTGGTTGTGTAATAGTCATTCATCTTTTGCATCAGCACATCGTACTCTTTATGCAAAGTCTGCATGATCTCTTCACCATTTGGCAGCATCGACACTTTCTCGCTGGCGTATTTTAACTGCATCGCCAGACGGGCTTTCTCAATACGCTCTTCCGGGCAGGTACGCAGATTTTTAGTTAATCCAACAAAAGATAAACTTTTGATGAGCCATTTAGTTGGATCGTACTGATACCACTTAATGCCATTGCGGTAATCGTATTCAAAGATATGGTGGTAGTTGTGATAGCCCTCACCAAAGGTAAACAACGCAATAATACCGTTATCGCGGGCAGAATTGGTATCGGTGTAAGGACGGCTTCCCCAGTAATGGGCCAGTGAGTTAATAAAAAATGTCACATGATGAACCATAACCAGACGGAAAACCCCAGCCAGCAGTATCATGCTTAATACGTCACTGTTTATCCAGCCAAGCAGCGCAGTAATACCAAAATTTGAGGCCAACACAATAGCCAGGTAATGCTTGTGTTGCCACATGACTACTTTGTCTTTAAGCAGGTCTTTACAGTTACTGTAATCATCGTAACTCTCTGCCTGATATTCACGCAGCATCCAGCCAATATGGGAAAACCAAAAGCCCTTTTTAGCCGAATAGGGGTCTTTGTCGTTAACATCCACATGCCGGTGGTGGACACGATGGTCTGAACACCAGTGCAGTATACTGTTTTGCAGCGCCATGGCGCCGCCTATCGCGAGTACTACCTTAACGACCGGATGGGCATCATAGGTTTTATGGGCCCACAAACGGTGGTAGCCAGCGGTAATAGACATCCCGGTGGCAAAAAATAATACAACGGTGGTCACAATTTCGGTGGTGTCAAATCCGTATGAAAAGGCCCATAAAGGCGCGCCTACAAAGGCGATTAGTCCGGTCACCACAAAGACCAGCACGTTAGTCATAATTAAACGCGGCTTGTTCATAATTCACTCTCAGCTTACAAGTGTACGCTAATTTAGCTTTAAAAGAGGTGTTTCGCAAGGTAAATACCGTTAATATTAGCCTTAAGAATGAGGAGGAGGTGCTCGTTGAGCCGTCAGGAACAAAAGCAAAAAACCCGGCAAAATATTATTGCTGCCGCATTTCAATTACTTAATGAGAACCGGACGCTTTCGGCTATTAGTTTACGTGAAGTCGCCAGAGAAGCCGGTATTGCCCCCACCTCGTTTTATCGTCATTTTAAAGATATGGATGAGTTAGGGCTGACCCTGGTGGATGAAGCTGGTTTGGCATTGCGGCAACTCATGCGCCAGGCCCGGCGTCGAATTGCTTCCGGTGGCGGCGTGATAGATACATCGGTTGATACCTTTATGGAGTTTATCGCGGCTAACAGTAATGTATTCAGATTATTGCTGCGCGAGCATACTGGCACTTCTGCAGCGTATCGGTTAGCCGTATCACGCGAAATACAACACTTTACCGATGAGCTCAGTGATTACATTATTGAGCAACTGCGCATTCCCTATGATGTTGCAGTGCTGCAGGCCGAAGCAATGGTCAGGCTGGTTTTTAGTGCCGGCGCTGATGCGTTGGAAGCAGACACCATACTGCGCAACGCCATAAGTAATCGCTTAAAGCGTCAGTTACGTTTTATCCAGTTAGGCAGTCTGGCTTATTTGCAGTCATTGCCAGACACCCCCGGCGTCTAATCATTAACGCCGCTTTAGCCTGACCCCTGTTTCGATATGGTCGGTAAAAGGGAATTGATCAAACAGGGCGACACTTTCTACCTCATGAGTGGCCGATAAGGTTTCAAGGTTTGCTGCCAGGGTTGACGGGTTACAGGAGATATAAAGAATGTGTTCGAAACGGCTTATCATTGCGGTGGTCGCGGGATCGAGACCAGCGCGTGGCGGGTCTACCAACACAGTATTAAACTGTTTATCGTCCAGAGAAATGTTTTTCAGGCGTTCAAAGGTGCGCTTGCCTTCCAGCGCTTCGACAAATTCCTCACTCGAAAGCCTGGCAATCTGAACATTTTTTATATCATTTACCCGGATGTTAAATTGTGCCGCTTCCACCGAAGGTTTGGCGATTTCGGTGCCCACCACATGTTCAAAGTGCGCAGCCAGCGGAATAGAAAAATTGCCCGCGCCACAATACAGTTCCAGCAAATCACCCTGCAATGGCTGACTTTGCGCAATTGCCCATTCAATCATATGGGTATTTACCACCGCATTCGGTTGCGTAAAACTATTTTCGATATGTTTGAACTGGTAGGTTTTACCGTCTACCGGCAGTTGCTCAATAATGTAATCGTGACCAATAATTTCTTTTTGCTTCCGGGCACGGCCAATAATGCTTACGTTAAATTCGCGGCCCAGAAGCTCTCGCAATTGTGTGGCGGCCACCTGCCATTCCTCGTCCAGAGGACGGTGATACAGTAAGCTGATCACACACTCTTCAGACAAACCACTCAGAAAATCAACCTGGAACAATTTTTTACGTAAAACCTGATTATCCCTGACGTGGTCTATGAGCGTTTTCATTAATGCATTGATGGTTTTCGATGCGGCAGGAAATTCATCTACCCGGTAGGGGGTTTTAGTTTCCTTATCAAACATTATGTAATAGAGATCATCACCATCATGCCAGACACGAAATTCAGCGCGCATTCTGTAATGCTTAATTGCCGAGCGATATACGTCAATATCACGCGTATAGAAGGGTAATAGTAACTGGCTCAGGCGTGTGGTTTTGGCACTGAGCTCTTGCTGATAATCGGCCTCAGAGGGTGCTGTTATGTTCATTTTATCTTCCATCCCGCAAATCGAGCGGCATTGTAGTGGGTTTTAAGGCAACTTCCAATCCGCACAAAGCATGTTATTCCGTGCTTTTCAATAATGCTACACGGGTAAATAAAGGCTGGATACCAACGCCGGTTTATTCATTTTGTATTAAAATTAAACTATCTCAACTTTCTGCCGATACAGTTAATGAGGTGAGAGAGGATTAAATTATGACTGTGGAATCGATTCCAGCGGCTAAGGGTGCTCAAACGACGGTTGAAAAACCAGACGTGGCGCTTAAAAAGCAGCTTCAACAAGAGGGCTTACGCCAGGCGCGTGAGTTTCAGCAAAATAGTCAACTCAGCAATACAAAGGTTGTTGCAGACCAACCTGCCAGTCAGGTGTCTGTATCGCAGAGCCGGGTTGCAAGCTCATTACTGGTCAGTTCGTTTGAGCAGCAGGTCGTCATTAATGAGCGCCGTTATAATAACGCTCAATATGACACGCCAAGCGAAGAGAAATTGGGTTTTGATTTTGAAAAGGTCGCAAGCAACGTATTAAAGTTTGTCGGCGGGGTGGTGCGTGGTGCAGCCAAAAGCGGCGCCGACGAAGCAACCCTGACTGATTTGCTCGGTCAGGCTCGCTCGGGAGTTGCTAAAGGCATTGCCATGGCCGAAAAAGATCTGGCTGGGTTTATGAATCCCGAAATCAGTGATGGCATCCGTAATAGCAGAGAAGCCATTGGTACGGGCATCAATAAGCTCGAAGACGAAGTGTTGTCGCCGTTTCGCGATACTGCCATTAATGGCGCAACACTCAGTGGCGCGTTGGGCGAATCCCAACAAGCGGGTTTGCGTATCCGGACCAAAGACGGTGACGAGGTAGAAATTAACTTTGGCCAGTCACGCCAACTGCGATACAGCGTTAGCCAGCAAAATACGTACTATGCAAATTCTGAAGGCAATAATGATGGCAATAACAGTGCACCTGTTGCGCAAACTCAGACATCTGCCAGCATGGAGTACTTTGAATACCGGGGCTTGAGTTTTTCGGTTAAAGGCGAACTGGACAAACAGGAGCTCACCGCCATCAGCGACCTGCTGAAGCAAATTACCGATGTCAGTAAGTCGTTCTTTGATGGCGACCTTGACAAGGCTCTGGATAAGGCACTCGATTTAGGGTTTGACGAGAACGAGCTGGAAGGCTTTGCCTTAAAACTCAATCAGCAGCAAATCGTTAGTGAGAAGATTTCCGCCTATCAGGAGGTTGGCCAATCTGATGCATCAGAGCTAAAACAGTACCTGCGCCCAATCAAAGAGTATATGGAAGAACTTAAGTCCATGAATGACTTATTGGACTCTACCGTGCAGGACGGTGGCAGCTATCAGTCGCTGGTGAACGGCGTTATTAACCAGATGAAGGAAGTACATGTACCTGATGTCGTGTCTGCCATTAATCGCTTTCACCAGTTTAATGGCAAATTAAATGGGCCAAAACAAAAAGCTGAGTAATTACGATAAATAAAAAGCCCCCGTTTGGGGGCTTTGTGTTATCTGATAAACCTATAACGATAACAGCACGCTGTATATCATATAGTGTTAGTCGGTCACCTTGTCTTTGGCTGGCCGGACTTTCAGCGTTCTGTCCTGGAAAACCGAATCGTTAAACTGGCTAATAATGGCGTCGATGTCACCATTTATTACTTCTATAAACCCATAGCCTTTCCGTTTGCCGGTTTTCTTGTCTTTCATTAAACGAACAGACTGAATTTGAACATGGTCTTCAAAGTATGCTTTTACTGCTGCTTCATTGGCTTTGTAAGGCAGGTTTCCTACATAGAGTGTAGAAACATCCTCAGCAATGCCCCCGGCGCTGACCGGCTGTCGTGAGGCGGATTCTTTCCCTGTGCTCGCCGTACCTAACAAAGAGGCGATCCAGGGAGTAACGATACCGCTGAGTAATAATGAGGCGGCCACTACTGCTGGAGCAGGGGCTTCAATAGCGACTTGATGAGTTAAAATAAAACCTAAAACAGCCAAAACGAGGCTGACTAAAAAACATTGCATTAAGCTGACTTTCATAATGCTACCTTAATAATTGTTATGAAAAGAAGGGTGGCTCCCTGAATTTTACTCATTTATAACAAAATGAACAATATTAGTTCACAAGTATCTCGCAACGAATGCCATTTGTTAACCATATTGCTGTGAAAATAGGCACTTAAGCCCCTTTTTTTAAAAAAAGCGCTAAAACCAACAAAAAAGTATTGACCATTTATGTGTGAGATGTAGAATGCGCGCCAGTTCTTAAGGGCTACCAAGCAAAACGCTTAGCAGCCAGTAAGCACCAAAACTTAAACAAAAAGATTAAGAAAAGGTGTTGACATTGAGAATTAAAAGCGTATTATACGCATCCCGCTTCGGCAGAGCCTAAACAGCCACGAAGCAGCAAGGTTCAGTTAAATAGCTGAGTGTGGCGGAAGTGCTCCTTGCGCAGAAAGGTAAATCTTTTTGCACATTGTTCTTTAAAAATCAGATAACAAGACAATTTGTGTGGGCACTCATTAAGAGTGTCACAACGACAATTCAAAATTTCGATATATTTAATTGAAGAGTTTGATCATGGCTCAGATTGAACGCT